>NZ_CP022436.1:949416-1265888 GCF_002224285.1 Arthrobacter sp. YN
GAGGAAGGTGACGTCGAGCTCGGATTCCTCGAACGGCAAGCCAACAAATGGCGCGAACTGGGCACCGCAGTACTCTTCAGCCTTGGTGCCCACCTCAGTGTCGCCGGGGAACGCAGACGCGTCCATGTTGGTCAGTGCGTAGGCCTCGAGGTCGTGGCTCTGATCGCACGGAATGATGGTGACATCCATAACTTCCTGGCTGTCCGGATTGGCGATGCAGTCGCCCAACTTCACCTTGAAGGCATCGGCTTTGGACGATTCCGTAGGCTTTCCTGAGTCATCCCGCTTGGCGTCGCCGCTGCTGATCAACGAACAGCCCGCCAGCGCGATCGACGCCATGCCCAGTACGGCAGCGGTCCTCAGTCGTCGTGAAAAGTGGTGCATGTGGGTCCTCATTCCCCGCGGGATCGCAGGCAACAGGCCTGCGATCGACAGTGAGGGACCAGACAAGGACCCACGCCGGCTGATCCCCCAACGCCGGCAATGAGCGGATCCGGCCGGCCACCCCTGGGTAGAGGGCAGCCGGGCAGACCCGATGCGATGAAACCCTAGGCCGTTTGGCCCAAGTCCTGGATAACTTTGAAAACAGCTCCCGTGGGGTCCTGCACCGTCGCCAAACGACCAAACGGAGTGTCCTCTGCAGGTTGGGTAATGGTAGCGCCCAGGGCCGTGGCTTGCTCCACGGTGGCGTCCGTGTCCTCCACAGCGAAGTAGACGCTCCACATGGAGGGGACCTGTTCCGGAAGGAAACCGGAGGCATCCATGATGCCCGCCTTGGCGTCGTCTCCGGCGCCAAGGGTGGTGTACCGGAACTCCGGAGTATCGCTCATGACGTCCGTGTCCCAGCCAAAGACCTCTTGGTAGAACGTGACCGCTGCCTCGTAATCCTTGGAAAGGAGTTCATGCCACGCGGGAGCACCGGCCTCAGCCGCCAGCTCGTATCCCGTCATTTCACCGAACTCCCAAGCGCCGATGGACGCGCCTGAGGCATCACCGTACATGGCCATGCTGCCCTGTTCGGGGACTTCCATGGGTTCCAGATACACCTGGCCTCCGTGGGCGGCTGCTGCCTCGGTGGTTGCCTTGATGTCATCGGTGCGCAGGTAGGTGGACCAGACATCCGGCATGGCGCCCATGTCAGCCTGCTTCGCCATGATGCCCGCCACCATCCGGCCGTCCTTCAACGCCGTGATGTAGCCGCCGTACTTTTCCTCATCCCCGGTCTCATACGTCCAGCCGAAAAGCGCACTGTAGAACGTCTTCGCTTTCTCAGTATCGGACGTCATCAGATCAATCCAGCAGGGTGCGCCGGGAGTGATGTCAGGCTTAGGCATGGGTCAGGCTCCTGTTGTTATTCCGCGGCGAAAGCTACGGCATATGTCAGTGGTGTGGAGACAGACAGAACACTATGCGGGGGGTCTGACACTTTCAATGATCTACCGGGTGTCAGTTCTCAGTTGCGCGTGCCCGGCGGCCGCACGGAACAGCATTTAAGCAAACAAAGATGCCCCGGGTCCTGGAACCCGGGGCATCTCATTTGCGGAAGGTAAGGGATTTGAACCCTTGGTACGGGGTTACCGCACACTGGTTTTCAAGACCAGCTCCTTAGGCCGCTCGGACAACCTTCCTCGCCTAGTAGTGTTTCATAGGGAGTTGGCTGTTCCAAAACATCACGTCCTCCAGCCCCTGCCCCGGGGGTTTGAGGACCAGCAAGAAACCGGGAGTTCGTCATGAAAGCCGTCTACATCTCAGAGCCAGGCGGGCCCGAAGTCCTCGAAATCCGAGAAGTCCCCCCACCGGTGCCAGGCGCCGGCGAGGTCCTGATCGACGTCGTGGCTGCCGGCCTGAACCGTGCGGATGTCCAGCAGCGGCGCGGCTTCTACCCGCCACCGCCAGGCGCGTCCGACATTCCCGGGCTTGAGGTCTCCGGCCGCATTGCAGCCTTTGGTCCCGGCGTCACCAAGGCGTTCTCCGTGGGGGATAAAGTCGTTGCGCTGCTCTCCGGCGGAGGCTACGCCCAGCAGGTGGCCGTACCCGCGGAGCAGGTCCTGCGGATTCCCGAAGGCGTTGACCTCATTACCGCCGCCGCCCTGCCTGAAGTTGCCGCCACCGTCTACTCAAACCTCATCATGACCGCACAGCTGCAGCCCGGGGAGACAGTGCTCATCCATGGCGCCACAGGCGGCATCGGCACCATGGCCATCCAGTTGGCCAAGGCCTACGGCGCAACGGTAGCGACCACTGCCGGAACCGATGAGAAAGTGGGAACCGCAAAGGCCTTCCTGGGTGCCGACATCGCCATCAACTACACCGAAGAGGACTTCGCTGAAAGCCTCAAGGCGCACAATGGGGGCAAAGGCGCGGACGTGATCCTCGACGTCGTGGGTGCCAAGTACCTCCAACAGAACGTCGACGCGCTCGCCGAGTACGGCCGCCTCATCGTCATTGGCCTGCAAGGCGGGACCACCGCCGAGATCAACCTGGGCCAACTCCTCAGCAAGCGGGCGGCCGTGATTGGTACGGCGCTTCGGCCGCGGTCAGTGGCCGAAAAGGGCATCATCATGTCCGCCGTCCGCGAGTCGGTGTGGCCGATGCTCACCGACGGCAGGATCAGGCCGCTCGTGGCCAAATCCTTCCCACTGGACAATGTCAAGGAAGCCCACCAGTATTTCGACTCGGGCGAGCACGTAGGCAAGGTCCTGCTGCTCCTTTGATCCGTCCGTCCAACCGCAGCGAGGAGCCATATGTCCATCCGGCACAGCCTGCTGGCCCTGCTCCAGGACCAGCCCCGGTACGGCTATGAGCTGCGCGTCGAATTCGAGGACCGGACCGGTGCGGCCTGGCCGCTGAACATCGGACAGGTTTACACCACCCTGGACCGCCTTGAGCGCGATGGCCTGGTCAGTAAAGACGGCGACGACGGCGGCGGCCACGTCATCTACAGCATCACTGACGCCGGTGCTGGGGAAGTCGAGGCTTGGTTTGGCGGCGCCGTGGACCGTGGCGCCCCGCCGCGGAACGAGATCGCCATCAAACTGGCCCTTGCCGTCACGCTGCCCGGTGTGGATACCTCCGCGGTGATCCAATCCCAGCGTGAGGTGTCCGTCAGGGCGTTGCAGGAGCACACGCTGGCGAGGAAGGCAGTGTCCGCCAACCAACGTTCCGTGGACACCGCCGGGCTGCTGGTGCTTGATTCCCTGATTTTCCAAGCCGAAGCTGAAGTGCGCTGGTTGGATCTGTGTGAAGCGCGCATGGTGCAGTCGCAGGCCAACGGCGGAGCCAACTAGTCTCCTCCGGTGCGTGGAGCATGGTCATCCGCCGCAAGGCTGTGACCGTTCACCGCCGCTTTGTTCCGCGTTGGCGCGTGCCCCCTTTACTTGTCTGTGACGGTTGTTACTGTGCTGGAAGGCAACCGGCGATGCGGTCCCCACCGCGAAGATCGCCACCAACAGCGGCACCCATCACTGCAGCAGTTCTCAAGGAGGAGATATGGGCAAGGTTTCTGACAAGACCGGACTCGCGGAAGGACTGGATCCTACGCTGCCTTCCCCGGCCGTGGAGGACTCGGTCCGGGAGGCAGAAGAGCGTAAGTGGACCCCGGCCAAGATCGGGCTGTGGGTGGCGATCTCGCTGCTGGGAGCGGTGGCATGGTTCATGCTGGCGCTGGTACGCGGCGAAACCGTGAACGCCATCTGGTTCGTTTTCGCAGCGGTATGCACCTACCTGATTGGCTACCGGTTCTATTCCAAGGTCATTGAGCGCTACTTGCTCAAGCCGGATGATCGCCGCGCCACTCCTGCCGAGTACAAGGCTGATGGCAAGGACTATGTCCGCACTGACCGCAACGTGCTGTTCGGCCACCACTTCGCCGCCATTGCCGGCGCGGGGCCGCTGGTGGGACCAGTCATCGCAGCCCAGATGGGCTATTTGCCAGGCACCATCTGGATCATCATCGGCGTCGTTCTTGCCGGTGCCGTGCAGGACTACCTGGTCATGTTCTTCTCCATGCGCCGCGGTGGCCGTTCCCTGGGCCAGATGGCACGTGAAGAACTTGGCGTCATTGGCGGCACAGCGGCCCTCGTGGCCACCCTGCTCATCATGATCATCATTGTGGCCATCCTGGCGCTCGTCGTGGTCAACGCCCTGGGCGAGAGTCCGTGGGGTGTCTTTTCTGTGGGGATGACCATCCCCATCGCATTGTTCATGGGCGTTTACCTGCGCTTCATCCGGCCAGGCAAGGTGATGGAGGTGTCCATCATCGGCTTCGTCCTTCTGATGGCGGCCATCATCGGCGGCGGCGCGGTAGCCGGAACCGAATGGGGTGCAGCCTTCTTCCATCTGGACAAGGTCACCATCGCCTGGGGCATCATCATCTACGGCTTCATTGCTGCCATCCTGCCGGTGTGGCTCGTCCTGGCCCCTCGTGACTACCTCTCCACCTTCATGAAGATCGGCGTGATCGTGATGCTGGCTTTGGCCATCATTGTGGTTCGTCCGGAAATCACTGTCCCCGCGTTCAGCGAGTTCGCGAGCCGTGAGAACGGCCCCGTTTTCTCCGGGGCGCTGTTCCCCTTCCTCTTCGTCACCATTGCCTGTGGTGCCTTGTCAGGATTCCACGCCCTTATTTCCTCCGGCACCACGCCCAAGCTGATCGAGAAGGAACGGCAGACGCGCTTCATCGGCTATGGCGGCATGCTCATGGAATCCTTTGTGGCCATCATGGCCCTGGTAGCTGCCATCTCGATCGACCGCGGCATCTACTTCGCCATGAACGCACCGCTTGCCCTCACCGGAGGCACGGTCGAATCCGCAGCGCAATGGGTGAACAGCCTCGGCCTGGCCAACGTGAACATCACCCCGGACGTGCTGGCCCAGACGGCCAAGGACGTAGGTGAGGAGAGCATCATCTCCCGATCCGGTGGTGCACCCACTCTGGCGGTCGGCTTGGCGCACATCATGCAGCAGTTCATCGGCGGGCCGGGCATGATGGCCTTCTGGTACCACTTCGCCATCATGTTTGAGGCGCTCTTCATCCTCACCGCAGTTGACGCCGGTACGCGAGTCGCCCGGTTCATGCTGCAGGATTCCATCGGCAACTTTGTTCCCAAGTTCAAGGAAGCCTCCTGGCGTCCCGGCGCCTGGCTGTGCACCGCCATCATGGTGGGTGCGTGGGGTGCGGTGCTCCTGATGGGTGTCACCGACCCCCTGGGTGGCATCAATACGCTCTTCCCGTTGTTCGGCATCGCCAACCAACTCCTGGCGGCCATCGCGCTGGCGGTGTGCCTGGCCATCACTGCCAAGCGGGGTGTCTTCAAGTGGCTGTGGATCGTGGCGGTACCTCTGGCCTTTGCCGCAGTAGTGACCATTACTGCCAGCTTCCACAAGATCTTCTCGCCGGTTCCCGCAGTGGGCTACTTCGCCAACAACCAGGCATTCTCCAAGGCCTTGGCGGACGGCAAGACGGAGTTCGGCACGGCAAAGACCGTTGCAGCCATGGAAGCGGTGGTCCGCAACACCATGATCCAGGGCGTCCTTTCGGTCATCTTCGTGACGTTGAGCATCATCGTGATTGTCGCCGCCTTGCTGGCAACCATCAAGGCCATCCGTGCAGGCGGCGGAAAAGACCATGAGGATCCGGCCCTGCCATCCAAGGTGTATGCCCCGGCCGGACTGATCCCCACATCAGCGGAGAAGGCCCTGCTGGCGGAGTGGAATGCCCTGCCTGCAGAGAAACGAACGCAGAAGGCCGGGCATCACTGATGAATGCGGTGGCCAAAGGGCTTCGCGGGTTCGCCAGCTACATGGGCTCACTCATGGGTGCTGACGCCTACCGCAAGTACCTTGAACATTTCAATGCCAGCGGCCACACCGGTCCCGCCATGACGGAACGTGAGTTCTGGCGGGACCGGATGGACCGGCAGGACAGCAATCCCCAGGGCCGCTGCTGCTGACGGAGAACCAAGTTTCGCTACGAACGAAGTCCAAAATGAGGGACTGGACGGGGGTTCGCGTGAACCCCGTGAGAGTATGAACAAATGAGCGATCTGAACGACATTCAGCCCACGGATGAGGCTTCGGACGACACCCCCGTGGAGGGAACCATGCTGGAAGAGGGCCTTAGTAAGCCCAATGGCCAGCAGCCCGGCGGGGGAGAGCCCGGAACGGATGCCAAGCCCAAGGGCGGCAATCTTCACGAACTTGTTGACGAACCGGCCAAGGTGATGCGAATCGGCACCATGATCCGCCAGCTCCTGGAGGAAGTTAAAGCCGCGCCCCTGGATGACGCTGCACGTGGGCGCCTCGCCGAAATCCATGAGCGCTCCATCAAGGAACTCGAGGATGGGCTCGCACCTGAACTCATCGAGGAGCTGGAACGCATCAGCTTGCCGTTCCCCGATGAACAGGCGCCCTCCGATGCGGAACTTCGCATCGCCCAGGCACAGCTGGTCGGTTGGCTGGAAGGCTTGTTCCACGGTATCCAGGCCGCCATCGCAGCTCAGCAGGCTGCCAAGGACCATGCGGCCGCTCAGATGCAGCTTCGCCAGCTCCCGCCGGGAACTGTCATTGCGCCGGGCATCGTCATTGGCGAAAATGGCCAGCCGCAGCGTGCCGCAGCTCCGGGGGCTCCTGGTGCTGCTTCGCACGGCCGGCCGGAAGACCCCGACCACGGCCCGGGTCAGTACCTCTGAGTTCGCACGTGGGTTTCTTTGGGGCCGTCCGCCAAGGACGGAAAGACGATCTGGAGCTCGGTAAGGGGTTGTGGCGACGCGCCCACGACCGTTTCCACCGTGGCCTGGACCGGTACCACCAAGTTCTTGAGGGCGTTGACGATGACCAGCTCTACAACGAGCTTGTGCAGATCGCCAATGAGCTTGCCGAGTTGTCTCCGCGCGTGAGGACCATTTGCGTCGAGGCGCAAAGACGCTCCCCAAGCGACGGCCTGGATGTTCCGGGGGCGCTGGCAGGGGTGCATCGCGCGTTGTCCAAGGCTGGAAATTCCCTTGCGACCACTGCGGAGGCGGCCGCTATGTTGAGGTTGGCCGTCGGCCCGGTTCCTGTGGGGGCACTCTCTGTGAGGCGGCGCTCGGAGTCCGTCTTCGAGCAAGTGGCTGATGCGGAGCGTCAGCTCGGAGCCTGACGGGCCGGGGGAGAGATGCAAGGCGTGCGCAACTACAAGCGTGCGCCTTTATTCCTCCTTCACAAAAAGTTAAGCGCATAGCTGATCTCCGTAACATTCCGGGCTTTTCACAGGTTCTTGCTGGCAGTATGGCAAACATGACTTCGTCACCAACACTTACTTTCAACGACGGCAACACCATCCCCCAGCTCGGCTACGGGGTGTGGCAAGTTGAAGACGATGTAGCCGAAAAGGTGGTGCGCCAGGCTTTTGAAGCCGGCTTCCGCCACATCGATACCGCCAAGATCTACGGCAACGAGGCAGGCGTCGGCCGTGCCATCGCCTCCTCCGGCCTTTCCGCCGACGAAATCTTCATCACCACCAAGCTCTGGAACGCAGACCAGGGCTACGAATCCACGCTCGCAGCCTTCGAGGAGTCCATGGACCGCCTCGGCCTCGAGACCCTGGATCTCTACCTGATTCACTGGCAGCAGCCCAAGCAGGAGAAGTACGTTGACACCTGGAAGGCGCTGATCGAGCTCAAGAAGCGTGGCCGCGTCAAGTCCATTGGTGTCTCCAACTTCACCAAGGAAGGCCTGCAGCACATCATCGATGAAACGGGGGTTGTTCCGGCCATCAACCAGGTGGAACTGCACCCGTTCTTCAACCAGGCTGACCTTCGCGAATTCAACGCCTCCAAGGGCATCCTGACCCAGGCCTGGTCCCCACTGGGCCAGGGTGGCGAACTGCTTGAAAGCGCCACGGTCGCTGAGATCGCCGCCAAGCACGATGCCACGCCCGCGCAGGTGGTCATCGCCTGGCACCTGGCCATCGGCAACGTGGTCATTCCCAAGTCCGTCACCGAGTCCCGCATCCAGGAGAACTTCGCGGCGCTCAACGTCACACTGGACGCCACCGATATCCAGGCCATCAACGGCTTGGACCGCGGCGCCGAAGGTCGCATCGGACCGGACCCGGCAGTCTCCGACTTCGCTTAAGTCCCAAGCCTGACCTTGGTGCCCCGTCCCCTCCTTGGGGGCGGGGCACCTGCCGTTAAGGCACGACGCCGGCATCCGCCGTCGTGACGCAACGCACCTCCGTCCGTGGTGAAATTGAGCAAACCCCCGCAGATGGAGGACGGAGCGTGCATGGTGGTGTTTGACGCATTGGAGCGGCAGATCGTTGCCGCGCTCCAACTGGATCCGCGCTGCCCTTGGCGGAAGATGGCGGCGGTCCTTGGCGAGGCAGAACGAACTGTCGCGCGCCGGGGTTCACAACTCGTGGAGTCCGGAGCCGTCGCTGTCGTGGGCATCCGGCCCCGTCCAGCAGTGGTGCTGGTGGAGATGAGATGCCTGCCCGGCACAGTGCGGGCCGCGGCCCACGCTCTGGGGCAGAGGCCGGACACCACCTTTGTCTACACCACCACGGGTACCGGAGACTGCGTGGCAGAGATCCTCACCGAGCCAGCGCGCATGGCCGATGTCCTCTCTGACGAGTTGCCCGCCACTATCGGTCTGCGAGATTCCACCAGCTACCCCGTGCTGCGTTACTTCCGCACCATCCGGGGATGGCGGCCGGAAATCCTCACCAGCGACAAGGCGGACGCGCTCCGGTCCAGTCTCACCCCGGACTCCGGCATCCTGGTGCCGCGGCAGGATTTGAGCCGACAGGACCATGAGCTCGTGGATGCACTCTGCGCCGATGGCAGGATGAGTTTTGAAGCGCTGGGTCGCCGGGTAGGTGTTTCTGAAGCAACAGCACGGCGCCGCACTGAATGGCTGCTGGCCAACAACCAGGTCCACTTACGCGCCATCGTTGAGCCGGCATCCTTTGGCTTGAACGTCGAGGCACTGCTTTGGATCCGGGCCTCCCCACAGCACGTTGAACAGGTCGGCAAGAGCCTGGCGGAGCTACCCACTGTCCGTTATGCGGCGGCGATCGCCGGCAATTACCAGATCATGGCCGATGTCACGGTGGAGGACATGTCAGCCCTCTACCGCTTCATCACGGACTCGGAGTGGGCGCAGCACGCGGTCACTGTGGATGTGTCCATTCTGCTGGACGCCCGAAAGCGTGGCGGGCGGGTCATGCGCGCACGGTAGTGAGGGCCTCGCCGGCCGCTGAAAAAACAGGGGCGATCGCGGCGTAGCCGGTCTGCTGCTCGAAGGCGCGGCCGTAACGGAGCAACTGCATGTCCGTGTAATGGTTGCCGGCGAGCTGCAGGCCGATGGGGAGGCCTGCGGAGCTGAAGCCAGCCGGGACGCTAAGCACTGGCAGCCCTGTGGCGGACAACAGGCAGGCTGAACGCATCCAGTCGAGGTAGGTCTCGGAAGGAACACCGGCAATGTCCGTGGGAAAGCGCAATGCGGCGTCGAAGGGGAGGACCTGGGCGCAGGGGCTGGCGAAGAGGTCGTAGCGCCCAAAGAATGACTGGACGCTGCGTTCCAGGCGAGTGCGGGCCGCGGCTGTCTCGATCAGGTCGCGCGCGGTGAGGTCGAAACCCTTTTGGACGTTCCAGTGCACTTCCGGTTTGATGACGTCTCCAGCGCGCTCCAGGATGGGGCCCAGCCCTGCGGCGAAGTCCACGGCCCGGGTGTTGCCGAACACCAGGTCGGCCTCGCTGAAATCGGGGGTGGCTTCCTCCACGATCGCGCCGAGGCCTTCGAAGACCGCGAGCTGCCGTTCCAGATGTTCCAGGATTTCAGGGTCCACCGGCACCCCGATGCCAAAGTCCCGTGACCAGCCAATCCGAACCCCGCGCATGTCGGACTCAAGGCCAGTTCGGAAGACCTCCGGATCAAGCCCTTCCGGATGGGGCACTCGAGGGTCCTTGCCGGCCGTCACGGACATGAACAGGGCAATGTCCTCCACGCTCCGTGCCATGGGCCCGGTCCTGCCCAGCCACGCGTAGGCGTTGACATCGGACGGCATGGGGATCACCGCCGTCGACGGCCTGAAACCCACCACGTTGCAGAATGATGCCGGGATGCGGAGCGAGCCGCCCATGTCGCTGCCGTCGCCGATGCTTTGGACGCGGGAAGCGACGACGGCGGCCACCCCGCCGCTGCTGCCGCCGGCGCTGAGGGTGGGAGCGTACGGGTTGGTGGTGGTCCCGAAGAGGTCGTTGAACGTGTGGGATCCGGCGCCAAACTCGGGAACGTTCGACTTTCCGGTGCTGACAACCCCGGCCGCCTTTAGCCGGGCGATAATGAGGTCATCGGCGTCGGGAACAAAGTCACGCAAGGCGAGCGAGCCCTGGGTGGTGCGCATCCCGGCGGTGTTGTTGGTGTCTTTGTGCGTCATGGGCACGCCGTG
Organism: Arthrobacter sp. YN; assembly: GCF_002224285.1. GTDB lineage: Bacteria > Actinomycetota > Actinomycetes > Actinomycetales > Micrococcaceae > Arthrobacter. The sequence continues at coordinate 959,849 of NZ_CP022436.1, forward strand.
CAGGGGCGGAAGGTCTGCCCCCGAAGCCGTCAGTTGGTCCGCGCGCTGGGCCAGGGCCTGGGCCCCTTCGGCATCGAGGGTCACCACTGCGTTGATCACCGGGTTCACGTCAGCGATGCGCTCCAGGTGGTCGGCCAGGGCTTCGCGGGCAGAGATCTTCTTCTCCCGGATCGCCGCGGAAAGTTCGACGGCGGACAGCTCGCCAATGGTGTCAGGCATGGTGCTCCTTTGCTGGATGTCTACTGCTTGAAGTGTGCCCCGTCACACCTGGTCGCGGAAGTCCGAACCCGGCGAAAGCAAGCTGTGACGGATTCGGCCAAGATCCCGGCTGATTCCGTCAGCTGTTGTGTGTGATCCGGCTCATAGTAAATGGTGTTGGTAACCCCATGGCCGATCTGGTTACTGGGTATTGGTTTGCCCCACAGCACCACATGCCGCACAGCGTCGTCCGGCCGCGGACTGAGGGGCTCACACCCGGAGGTTTCCATGCACCAACCCCTGGCACTGCAACCGTTCGCTCCCACCGATTCGACCGACATCATGGCTATCGCCAACAATCCCGTCCTGTGGATCTGCGTGGCCGGCGTCTTCGGCGTCATCATCCTCCAGTCCGTGATCTTCATGAAGGCGGCCCGACGCGCAGCACCATCCGTTGAGATGAGTCCGCAGGACATCAAGATCTCGTTCCGTTCCGGTGCCGTCTCCGCAATCGGACCATCCTTGGCCGTATCACTCGTAGCCATCGCCCTGCTGGGCCTCTTCGGTGCCCCGGCTGTGCTTTCCAGGATTGGTTTGATCGGTTCCGCTGCGTACGACGTCTCCGCGGCCGGCATCGCTGCAGGCTCCATGGGCGCGAAGCTGGGCGACGCCAGCTACACGCAGAGTGTCTTCGCCGTCGCGTTCTTCGCCATGAGTATCGGCGGTGCCATGTGGATGCTCGCCACCCTGATCCTGACTCCGCTGCTCCGCAAGGGTGATGCCAAGATCCGCTCCGTGAACCCTGCGGCCATGGCCATCGTCCCAGCGGCTGCCCTGATCGGAGCCTTCTCCTGTCTTGGCTTCACCGAACTCCCCAAGTCCGGCGTTCACGTGGTGTCCTTCCTCATCTCCGCCGCAGTCATGGGGTTGTGTCTGCTGCTGGCCAAGAAGCTCGGCAAGAGCTGGCTGCGCGAGTGGGGGCTCGGCTTCTCCATCGTCATTGGGCTGGGTGCTGCCTACCTCGCCGTCGGTGCCTGATCCCCACTCCCAGCCCCTGTCTTTGAGCACGAAAGGAACACCCCGTATGTCTTCCACTACTTCCGCTCCCATCACCACCACCAACTCCGCCATGGCTGACTTCAGCCGCACCACGTCCCGCTGGGGTCAGATCACCATGATCTGTGGCCTGCTGATCTCCGTAGCCGGTCCGCTGTTTCTCGTCTTCGCCAGTGGCCTGGACATAGGCCCCGCACAGCTCTGGATCGCCTTCGCTGCCGTGGCCGCCACCTTCGGCATCATCTGGATCGTGGAGCCACTCACGTACTACCCGATCCTCGGTCCCGCCGCGATGTACCAAGCGTTCATGATCGGCAACATCTCCAACAAGCTCCTTCCTGCCGCTTTGATCGCGCAAACCAATATCGGTGCCAAGCCGGGCAGCAAGCGCGCCGAGTTGGCCGCCGTCGTCGCCATCTGCGGTGCCGCGGCAGTCCACCTGATCTCGCTTGCGATCTTCGTAGGGCTTCTAGGGAGTTGGCTGATCAGCGTGATCCCGCCGTCGGTGCTGATGGTGACCCGCCTGTACGTGCTGCCCGCCGTTCTTGGCGCAGTGCTGGTGCAGGCCATCGTGTCCATGAAGCAGCCCCGCACCACGGTGTTCGCGCTGGTCGTCTCGGCCGTCGTCGTGTTTGTTGTGCTGCCCCTGGCGCCGTCGCTCGCCATGGTGTCAACCGCTATCGCCGTGCTGGGCACCATCCTGCTGGCATGGTTCTTCCGTGGTAAGACCACCATCACCGAAGCGAAGCCGATCCACATCGAATAGCACTCTCCAGCGCCCCAAGCCCCCCACAATCACCAGGAAGACAGGCCCATGACCCACACCGCCACAGCCCTCCACCTCGACGCCCAACAAACCGCCAAACTTCACTCCTTGTACCGGCACCTTCACGCACATCCGGAACTGTCCATGCAGGAGTTCGCCACGGCCGCGCTCATCGAGGAACAACTGGATGGGCTCGGGTTCGAGCACTTCCGGTGCGGCGGGACGGGCGTGGTGGGCATCCTGCGGAACGGTGACGGGCCCGTGGTGGCGTTCCGTGCCGACTCGGATGGCCTTCCCATCGAGGAAGCCACCGGGCTGGACTATGCCAGCACGGATACCGGCACCCTTCCTGATGGCACCACGGTCCCGGTGATGCACGGCTGTGGCCATGACACCCATGTGGCCAGCCTGCTGGGTGCCGCCGAGGTGCTGGCCGGCAATCCGGATGCTTGGTCCGGAACGCTGGTACTGATTTTCCAGCCCGGCGAGGAGACTGCCGCCGGCGCGCTCGCCATGCTCGACGACGGACTGTGGGACAAGGCGCCGCGGCCGGAGGTGGTCTTCGGGCAGCATGTCATGCCTCGGCCGGTGGGCACTGTGGCGATTTCCAGCGGCCCTGTGGCCGCCATGGCAGATTCGCTGCGGGTTACCGTTCATGGCCAGCAGTCGCATGGCTCCCAGCCGCAGGATTCCATCGATCCCATCGTCATGGCCGCGCACATGGTCACCAGGCTCCAGGGGATCGTGTCCCGTGAGCTGGATCCGCGGAAGTCCGCCGTCGTCACCGTGGGGACATTCCACGCGGGACTCAAGGAGAACATCATCCCGGCCTCGGCCGAGTTCACGCTCAACATCCGCACCTTCGACGACGACGTCCGCGGCCAGGTCCTCTCTGCCGTTCGCCGCATCATCGAGGCCGAGGCCGCTGCGTCGGGGGCGCCCGCGCCGGTCATCGAGGAAATGTACGGCTTCCCGCAGTGCTTCAACGATCCCGACGCCGTCCCTCCCGTCATCGAGGCACTGCGGCTGGCGCTGGGGACTGAGGCAGTGGAAATCACTCCGCCGATGATGGGCAGCGAAGACTTCGGGCACTTGGGTACCGCGATCGGAGTGCCGTCCGTGTTCTGGATGTTCGGCGGTACCCCTGCCTCGGGGATTGAAGGCCCAATCCCCGTCAACCACTCGCCGTTCTTCGCACCCGAGCTGGAAGGTTCGCTGGCCGGGGGAGTCGCGGCCGCCGTCGCTGTGCTGATGTCCCGGCTGGGCTAGCATCAGACTCGTGAAGGCCCTTGACCTCGTCACCGTCCCGCCGTGGTCCCTTGCCCCTGGGCTGGACGCCGAACCGTGAGTTGAGAAGACCCCAAGCCCCCTAGGATGGCCACGTCACGGCCCACCGCCATGATGGCCTGCATGGCCACGTTCATGGAGAGTGCTCCGCCGGCTTCAAGGCGAACGATGGTTCCACTGGTGACGCCCGGTTTCACGGCAAGGACCTGCTGTGTGACTACGGCTCAGTACGCGAAATGTCCTATATCTCGAACATTTCGAGAATTTGGGGAAATGCTCGATATTTCCACCATTGAGCTGGGCGGCTCAGTCCCGGACTTAACATGCAAAAACCCCGCTGGTTCAATGAACCAGCGGGGTTTTTCTCTGAGCTTCCTATCAGAATCGAACTGATGACCTTTTCATTACGAGTGAAACGCTCTACCGACTGAGCTAAGGAAGCACCGCGTTCATCGCCGGTTTCCCGGGCGATCACGCAAGACATAACTGTAATAGAGGCACCGTACCCGGGTCAAAACGAGCGCGGTGGCGGCCGTTGCGGGGATGTTCACCCCTGCGTCGGGCCGGGTTCAGGCGGGCGTTTCCCTGCCGCCGGAAGCTGGGGAATCAACTGTGGCGAGGTACACCCGCCACACAGACAAGCCAAAGGAGCCGCTCAATGACCGGGGACGCATTGACCAGGGACGCCAGCCACACTTCCAACCGGCTGAGGCTGGCGGTGGTGGACATGGTGGGCACCACCATCACCGATGATGGCCGCACGGAACGGGCCATGTCCCGGGCGCTGGTAGAGCACGGCATTGAACCCGACGGCAGTAAATTCGAGAGCATGTTGGGCTATGCCCGGGACACCATGGGCTTTTCGAAAATGACCGTGTTCAGCCACCTCTTTGAGGACGCGGAGGTGGCTGCCAGCGCCAACAAGGTCTTCGAGAAGGCGTACGACGAAATGATCGACGACGGCGGCGTCCGCGCCATTCCGGGCGCGGAGGACGCCATCCTGTGGATGCGTGAATCCGGCATGCAGGTGTGCCTGGCCACCGGCTTCGGCCGCCATACGCAGAACATGGTGCTGGAATCCCTGGGCTGGATGGGTTTGGCCGACCTCAGCTTGTGCCCTGCCGATGCCGGACGTGGCCGGCCTTACCCGGACATGATCCTGACTGCCGTGCTCGCCCTGGACCTTGACGACGTGCGCGAGGTAGCGGTGGTGGGCGATACGAGCTCGGACATGTTGTCGGGCATCCGCTCAGGCGCGTCCCTCATCGCCGGGGTGCTGACGGGCTCGCATTCGGAGGCGACGCTACGCGCAGCCGGTGCCACCGTTGTGGTGGATTCCATCAAGCAACTCCCACTGCTGGTGGAGAAGCGCGAAGCCAGGCACCTCTAGCACTTCAGGCCGTCCTGCGGCAGCTTTCCGTCAACAAAGTACTCGTCGACGGCGGTGCTGACGCAGGAGTTCGAGCGGCCGTAGGCTGTGTGGCCCTCACCTTCCCAGGTGACCAGTGAGGCGTTTTCCAACTGCTTGCGCAGCGACTGGGACCACTCCAGGGGAGTGGCGGGGTCGCCGGTGGTGCCCACCACCACGATGGGAGCGGACCCGTTGTATTCAACGGGTGCAGGCGTACGGGTGTTCTTGTACGGCCAGTCCTTGCAGTTGACTCCGCCGTAGGCAAAGAACGAACCGAAGGTGGGGGAGTCCTGGATCAGGCGGGCTTCCTCGGCCCGCATACCCGCGGTGTCGGTGACCATGGGGTAGTCCAGGCAGTTGATGGCCTGGAACGCGAAGGCGGAGTTGGAGCTGTAGCTGCCGTTGGCCTCACGGTCGGCCCCAAGATCGGCAAGCCGCATCATTTGGGACACGTCCCCGGAGAAGGCGCTCTCCAAGGCCTGGGTCAGGGCGGGCCAGCTTTGGTCGTTGTACAGCGGCAGGATCAGTCCGTTGACGAAGTCATTGCTGGTCACCAAACGGCCGTCCTTGGCGGTCTGGGGGTTCTGGTCCACGGCGTTGATGAGGTCCCTGATCTCCTGGACGCCGTTCTCTACGGATCCGCTGAGCGGGCACTGGTTCTGGCCCTGGCAACTGGCCACGTAGGTGCGGATCGCCCGTTCGAAGGCCCGTGCTTGTCCGGCTGTCAGTTCCTCGTTGCTGATGGACGGATCCACGGCACCATCCAGTACCAGACGGCCCACGTTGTCCGGGAAGAGGGCAGCATAAGTGGATCCAAGGAAGGTGCCGTAGGAGAAGCCCAGGTAGTTGAGCTTGGCGTCGTTGACCACGGCGCGAAGGACATCCAGGTCCTTGGCCGCGCTGACGGTATCAATGTGCCCCAGGACATCCCCGGTCTGCTCTGAGCACTGCTCGGCGAATGATTTGTTGAAGGCCAGTGCGGCTTCCAGTCCTTCGTCGGTGTTCTTCCGGAACACTTTTTCGCGGGCAGCATCACGTTCGGCGTCGGTCATGCAGGTGACGGGAGCGGAGCGTTTCACGCCGCGGGGATCAAACCCCACGAGATCGTAGTTGTTCTTCAGTTTTTCGGTGAAGTTGGTGTTGCCTGCATCCTTGATGTAATCCACCCCGGAGCCGCCGGGGCCACCGGGGTTGACCAGGATTGATCCCTGCTTGTTGCCGGTGCTGGGCAACTTGATGACGGAGAGCGTGATGTCGCCGGCCCCGGGGTTGGCGTAGTCCTTGGGCACCTGGACTTTGCCGCACTGGAAGCCGTTCTCGCAAGAACTCCACTCCACCGGCTGCGAGTAGAACTTCTCCAGGCCCTTGGGGCCGAGGCTGCTATGGAGGGATCCACGGTGCTGGTGGACGGCTTGGCCGTGGGTGCCGGCAGGAACGGCACAGTGCAGGCGCTCAGCACCAGCGCGGCAGCTACGGCAACACAGGTAGCCACGAAGCCGCGACGGGCCCCACGCTGGGCGGACCGGTCCCTTGAAGGGGCACCGGCGGGCCGGTGGGGTGCGGACGTCATGGGTTCTCCTATTGCTGGATGAGGCTCGTGGCCATGGACTCGACCGCCAACAGGGGAGCCACGTTGGTGGTGGTGATTCGGACACGGGCTTTGTTGATGGCGTCCATCCGGGCCAGGGTGGTTTCCGGGGTTGAACTGCCGGCGTAGTCTTCCAGTTCGCTCTTGAGCTCAACGTTGACCAGTTCCACAGCGTTCCCCAACTGGATGATCAGCACGTCCCTGTAGAAGGACAGCAGATCTGTCAGTGTACGGTCCAGGGAGTCGGTGATGGACCGCTTGGCCCGCCTTTTCTGGTCGTCCTCAAGCTGTTTGACCTGGCTGCGCATGGAGGGCGGCAGCGTGCCGGACTCGGGGGCGCCGAGGCTTGCCAACAGGGCGATTTTCTCCGCCGCATCGCGCTCGTCATTGGAGCTGTTGGCTTCTTCAGTGGCGATTTTCACCAGCTTCTCGGCCATCATCACCGCGGCTGTGACGCCCCGAAGGCCAAGGGGGATCCGTACGGTATCCAGGCGGCGTTGCCTGGCATCGGCATCGCGTGCCAGCCGCCGGGCAATACCGATATGGCTTTGCGCAGCGCGTGCGGCGCGGTCAGCGAGTTGGCGTTCGACGCCGTCGCGCCTCACCAGGAGATCGGCGACGTCGGATGCCGGCGGAAGCCGAAGGCTCACCGGACGGCACCGGGAACGGATGGTGACCAGGACGTCGGCGGGGGAGGGGGCACACAACATCCAGATGGTGCGGGGCGTGGGTTCCTCGATCGCCTTCAACAGCACGTTGGTGGTCCGCTCGGCCATGCGGTCTGCGTCCTCCACCACGATGATCCGCCACCGGCCAGTCGCCGGCCTGTCGCCCGCTTTGGACACCAGTGCACGGGCCTCGTCGATGGTGATGGTGACTTTCTCGGTCCGCACGAAGGTCACATCAGAGTGGGTCTCGCCGAGAATCGTGTGGCAGGCCGCGCATTCACCGCAACCGCGAAGGGCAACGTCGTCCTGCTCGCAGTTCAGCGCTGCCGCGAAGGCCTTGGCCGCATTGGAGCGGCCGGATCCCGGCGGCCCGGTGAACAGCCACGCATGGGTGAGGCCGGTTTCACCCTGCGCCGCCTGCTTCAATTGCGCTACAACGGGCGCCTGCCCTTGGAGGTCGTCCCAGACACTCACGGACGGTCGCCCGGAATGCGGTCACGCAGCAAAGATTCCACGCGTTCAAGGATCTGAGCGGCGAGGGTCTCAATGTCGGAATTGGCCGGCAGGACCAGGTAGCTCGACGGTGTGGCCTCGGCGAGTTCCAGGAAAGCATGGCGGATGGCGGCGTGGAACGCATCAGGCTCGGACTCCAGCCTGTCCTCCGTGGCGTCCCCGGCAGTCCGCCGCCGGCGGCCATCTGAGGGGTCGACGTCGAGCAGTACGGTCAGGTCCGGGCGCAGGCCGTCGGTGGCCCATTGGTTGAGCGTCAAGACGCCCTCGGCACCCAAGCCGCGTCCGGCACCCTGATAGGCCACCGACGAGTCGATGTAGCGGTCAGTGATGACCACCGTTCCCTCAGCCAAGGCAGGGCGGATCACCTGGCTCGCATGGGCGGCGCGGGCTGCAGCAAACATGAGCGCTTCCGTGCGGGCATCGATGGTGCCGTGCCCATGGTCCAAGACCAGGGAACGCAATTTCTCGCCAATGGGGGTGCCGCCGGGTTCCCGTGTGCGCAGCACGGAAAGTCCCCGCGACTGGAGGGCGTCAGAGAGCCGGGCGGCCTGCGTGGACTTGCCCGCTCCGTCCCCGCCTTCGAAGGCGATAAAAAGACCTGGGCTCTGAATACTCACGCGTCTAGCCTACCGAGCTTCACTGACATCAAGACGCGTAACGCCTTTCATCCACAGCCTTGCCCGCGACTACGCTGAAACCATGAGCCTTTCCGATCAGCATGCCGCCGATTTGTCTCCGGAAACCGTTGTAGTTGCTGCCGGCCGCCCCGAACGGGCCCACGATGAGCCGGTGAATCCGCCCATCGTCCTGTCCTCCACATACTTCGGCACAGGTTCCTTAGGCGACGGGGACCGCGGCTACGGACGGTACGCCAACCCCACGTGGGACCCGTTCGAAGACGCACTCGCCAAGTTGGAAGGCGCCACCCTCCCGGGCCTGCTGTACGCCTCCGGTCTCGCAGCCGTCAGTTCCGCACTCTCCCTGGTACCTGCCGGCGGCGTCGTTGTCATGCCGTCCCACAGCTACGCGGGGTCCCTGGTGATGGCCACGGAGTTGGCAGAAAAGGGTTTCCTGGAGCTGCGCACCGTAGACATCACGGACACGGACGCCGTGAAGGCCCTCATCAGCCCGGACAACGGCAAGAAGGCCGATCTCCTCTGGCTGGAGAGCCCCACCAACCCCATGCTCGGCATCGCCGACATCCGTGCACTGACCGATGCCGCGCACGCAGTGGGCGCAATCGTGGTCACGGACAACACTTTCTCCACGCCGCTGGTGCAGCAGCCACTCAGCCTGGGGTCCGACGTCGTACTTCACTCGGTGACCAAATACCTGGCCGGGCATTCGGACGTCGTCCTTGGCGCCCTGGTGACCTCCAACCCGGAGTTGCGTGCCACCCTGCTGCACCACCGCATCATCCACGGTGGAATCGCAGGCCCGTTCGAAGCATGGCTGGCGTTGCGCGGCCTGCGCACGCTGGCGCTGCGGATTGAGCGCTCGCAGGCGTCCGCGGCAATTCTCGCCGAACGCCTCAGCAGCCACCCCCGGGTGGAAACCATCCGCTACCCGGGCCTCCCCACCGATCCCGGACACGAGCGCGCCAAGGTACAGATGAAGGGCTTCGGCTCCATCCTGTGCATCCAGATCGCCGGAGACGAACACCGCAACGGTGCCGACGCAGCCGATGAGCTGGTCCGCGCGCTGCAGCTCTGGCTGCCCGCAACGTCGCTGGGCGGGGTCGAGTCACTGATCGAACGCCGACGCCGGCACACAGCCGAGCCGCTCAGCGTTCCGGAGAACCTGGTCCGCTTGAGCGTCGGAATCGAAAACGTGGAAGACCTCTGGTCCGACCTTGAGCAAGCGCTGAAGTCGCTGGACGGCTAGGCTAAAGGGCGTGGACGGAAAATTCTTGATCGCGATTGTCACCAATGCGGTGTACTTCATCCTTGGCTTGGTAGCCCTTGCCTTGGAAGTGTGGGCCTTCGCTGACTGCCTGCGCCACCGCCCGACGCTCTTCGTGGCCGCTTCCAAGCGGACCAAGACGTTCTGGACTGCGCTCACCGGCATTGCTTTCGCCATCGGCGCACTGACGGTCTTCACCGGCGGAAGCGGCTTGGGCCTCTTCGGCATCGCTGCAGTCACCGCGGCCTGCGTGTACCTGGCCGATGTCCGTCCCGCCCTGCGCGAGGCCGGCAGCGGCGGCAACCGCAACGTCGGACCCTACGGTCCCTGGTAAGCGCTACCGGGGCGCCACCGCGTCCCACGCCACTGTCACTTCACCGAGGCGCCACCGCGCCGGTCCGTCCTGAAGCGGCCATCCGGCGTCGCGCAGTGAACGGCACATGCCTGTCCACCTCTGCCGGTTTCCGAACGACGCCAGAGGTGCCGCCTCCAGCCAGGCCTTGTCCATCGCCTGCAGGAATGCGTGAATCGGTTCGCCGGGAACGTTCCGGTGAATCAGGGCTTTTGGCAGCCGCTCAGCGATCTCCGACGGCAGCTCGAAACTGCCGAACCGTACCGAGAAACTGAGGCTCAACGGGCGCTCGGAATCCAAGGCCACCCACGTCACCCGGCGGCCGATCTCATCACACGTGCCGTCAATGAACAGGCCACCCGGCGCCAGCCGCGACTGCACCAGCTTCCAAATCCCGGCAACGTCGGCTTCCTCGTACTGGCGCAGCACATTGAAGGCGCGGACCAGCACCGGATTTCCGGGCACGGGAACCTCGAAGCCCCCAACGTGGAAGCTCAGGCCGGGCCGCTCCAGTGCTTTGGCGGTCCTGACACGCTCCGGTTCAATCTCGATCCCACAGACGCGTACATCCGGCCGTACGGACTGCAGGCGTTCAAAAAGCTCGACGGCGGTGGTCGGCGAAGCGCCATACCCCAGGTCCACCACCAGGGGCTCGACGGCGGCGCGCAGCCTCCACGCCTGAGGCCCGGCAAGCCAACGGTCCAGGCGGCGCATGCGGTTGGGATTCGTGGTGCCGCGGGTGATGTTGCCGATCGGTTTGCCTGGCAGGTTGCCGCCCCGACTGCGGGGAGAGCCCACCCGTTCCGCTTTTTGCACCACGGCCCCCACTTTATCTCGCGCGGACGTAATGCCGGGCAGGCAATGGAGCCGCTCGGCTAGGATGAAAACCATGACTTACAAGCTGATTCTGCTGCGCCATGGCCACAGCGACTGGAACGCCAAGAACCTGTTCACCGGTTGGGTGGACGTAGACCTGAACGATCAAGGCCGCGAAGAAGCAGTCCGCGGTGGAGAGCTCCTGGTGGAGAACGACATCCTGCCGGACGTCCTCTACACCTCGCTCCTGAAGCGTGCCATCAACACCGCCAACATGGCACTGGATAAGGCCAACCGCGGCTGGATCCCGGTCAAGCGCGACTGGCGCCTGAACGAACGCCACTACGGCGCGTTGCAGGGCAAGGACAAGGCCCAGACCCTTGCCGAGTTCGGTGAAGAGCAGTTCATGGAATGGCGCCGCAGCTATGACACCCCGCCGCCGCCCCTGTCCGACGACAGCGAATTCTCCCAGGCACACGATGTCCGCTACAAGGATCTTGGTGACGCACTGCCGCGCACCGAGTGCCTCAAGGACGTCCTGGTACGTCTGCTCCCTTACTGGGAGTCGGACATCAAGGAAGACCTCAAAGCCGGCAAGACCGTCCTGGTCACCGCGCACGGCAACTCCCTGCGTGCCCTTGTGAAGCACCTGGACGGCATCAGCGACGACGCCATCGCCGGGCTGAACATCCCCACGGGCATCCCGCTGGTCTATGAACTGGACGAGGACTTCCAGCCCATCAACCCCGGCGGAACCTACCTGGATCCCGACGCCGCAGCCCAGGCCATCCTCGCGGTAGCCAACCAGGGCAAAAAATAACGCTTGAGCACTACACGACGGCGGCCGGTCACCTGAGGTGACCGGCCGCCGTCGTTGTTTCTGCGGTATAAAAAGGGCTAGAAGCCTTCAGGCTGCCATTCGCCCGTCACCAGGTAGGTGACCTTGCGGGCTACGGAGACGCCGTGATCAGCGAAGCGCTCGAAGTAGCGGCTGGCCAAGGCGACGTCCACGGTGGTGGATGCGCTCTCGCTCCACTCAGGGGCGGCGATGGCCTTGAAGACGCTGAGGTGGAGGTCGTCCACGGCGATGTTGATCTTGAGGATGTCGCGGGCTACCTCGAGGTCGCGGGTCTCAAGGAGCTCGATGACCTTGGAGGTGATTTCGATGTCGTGCTGCGCCATGGCCTTGAAGGTCTGGGTCAGCGAAGCGGGGATCACAGTGGCCGGGTAGCGCAGGCGCGCCAGCTGGGCTACGTGTCGGGCGAGGTCACCCATGCGTTCCAGCGACGCACTCATGCGCAGCGAACCCACGATCATGCGGAGGTCGCTGGCCACGGGACCCTGCAAGGCAAGGATGTCGATGGCGCGCTCGTCGAGGCTGTTCTGCAGGAAGTCGATCCGTGCATCCGCCGCGATGACGTCCTGGGCAAGATCCACGTCGGCGCCTTCGAAGGACGTTGTGGCCTTCGTGATAGCTTCGTGAACCAGCTTGGAGATCTCGATGAGGTCGTCACCTACCTGGGTGAGCTCCTCCTGAAAAACCTTGCGCACTAAGGCGTCCTTTCTTTGGAAATCCGGTTCCCTTGATGCGGGCCGGACTTCAAAACCATTGGCAGTCCAACCAGTAACTGTGTCAGGAGCCAGTGAACTGTTCGGCACCTTTAGATGAACGTTAGTTGAACCGTCCGCGTTTGGCGCCGGATCAATGCTTGTCCGTCTTTCCACAGCATAAGCTGGAGCCGTGGATCCATTGCTCATAGGTGTCGTCGCCGGCCTCGTTGGCCTGTCGTTGGGCGTCTTTGGCATGCTCGCGTTCAGGATCAGTGAGCGGCAGCGGAGCATTGTGGACCTGGACGTTACTGAGCCCCGCCTTCCTGACGGAGCTGCGGAAGTGCTGGCCGTCGTCGGGCGTGCGTTTGTTGTGGTGGACGTGATCGACGGCGTGGTGCGCGCGAGTCCCGCTGCGTATGCCTACGGCCTGGTCCGCGGTCACACAGTGGTGCACAAGCAGCTCCTGGACATGACTGCCAAAGTCCGCCGCGACGGTGTGATCCTGGAGAAGCAGTACGAGCTTCCCCGTGGTCCTTTGGGCAAGGGAACCATCGTGGTGCAGGTGCGGGCCGCCATGCTGGGCCAGGAATACATCGTGCTCCTCGCGGACGACCGCACGGAAATCACCCGCACCGAAGAGATCCGCAACGACTTCGTGGCCAACGTGTCCCACGAGCTCAAGACTCCCGTCGGCGCCATCTCCCTCCTGGCTGAAGCTCTGGAAGCCTCGCCGGATGACGAGGAAGCCGTACGCCGCTTCGCCAAGCGCATGCACAAGGAATCCGGCCGGCTCGCAGCCCTGGTGCAGGACATCATTGAACTTTCCCGCCTGCAGGGTGCCAACGTCGCCCAGCAAGGGCACGCGGTGGACATCAACACCGTGATCACCGAGGCAGTGGACCGCTCGCAGCTGCCGGCGGAGAGCAAGAACATCCAGATTGTGGTGGGCGGCCATTCAGACTCACTGGTCTTCGGCGACCGCGACCTGCTGGTGACTGCGCTGCGCAACCTGATCGACAACGCCATCCGCTACTCACCCGAAAACACCCGGGTGGGAGTGGGCATCCGAACCCGGGAAGGCGTCGTCGCCATCTCCGTGACGGACCAGGGCGAGGGCCTGACACCCGAGGACCAGGAACGCGTTTTTGAACGCTTCTACCGCGTTGACGCCGCACGATCGCGGCACACAGGCGGCACCGGGCTTGGCCTGAGCATCGTCAAGCATGTGGTCTCCAACCATGGCGGCGAGGTGACCGTCTGGTCCCAGCCCGGCCAGGGGTCCACGTTCACCATCCGCCTGCCGGAGATGGAAGGCCAGGAGGACGACGGCGCCCTGCCGGCTCCCGCTGCCACAGCGGACGCGTCCGGGGAACGCAAGGTGCCTGCTGCCGCCGTCGAACCCCACCGGGCGGTTAACAAAGCCAACAATACGATTCAACAAACCCCTATCGCGGGTCAACAGCCCCATATCGCGGGTCAACAAGGGGGCGCCAGCGGCGCCCAAGAGCAAGGAGCCAGCGCTTGAGCCGGATTTTGATTGTGGAGGACGAAGAGTCCTTCAGCGACCCTCTGTCCTATCTCCTGGGCAAAGAGGGCTTTGACGTCGAGGTAGTGGACAACGGCAGCGATGCCTTGGTGGAGTTCGACCGGAACGGTGCAGACCTGGTCCTCCTGGACCTGCAACTGCCAGGAACTCCGGGAACGGAGGTGTGCCGTCAGTTGCGCCAGCGTTCCAGTGTGCCCGTCATCATGCTCACGGCCAAGGACTCGGAGATCGACAAGGTGGTTGGCCTGGAACTCGGCGCCGACGACTACGTCACCAAGCCCTACTCCTCCCGTGAGCTGGTGGCCCGCGTCCGTGCAGTCCTGCGCCGACAGGGCGAGCCGGAGGAGCTCATCACGTCCACTGTGCAGGCTGGTCCTGTCCGCATGGACATTGAGCGGCACGTGGTCAGCGTCAACGGCGAACAAGTATCACTGCCGTTGAAGGAGTTCGAACTGTTGGAGATGCTGCTCCGCAACTCGGGCCGCGTGCTGACGCGCGGCCAGTTGATAGATCGTGTGTGGGGTTCGGATTACGTTGGAGACACCAAGACTCTGGACGTTCACGTGAAACGCCTCCGCAGCAAGATCGAGCCCGATCCCTCTGCACCCCGCTATCTGGTGACGGTGCGTGGACTCGGTTACAAGTTCGAGCCGTAAAGATTTCGCTGCAATAGCTGCGGTAATGACAAAAGGAAGGGTCCCGCCTCGGCGGGACCCTTCCTTTGTTGTACGGCTTGCAGCGTGCTGCCTGCTAGTGGCCGGCTGCTGCGGATTCGGTGGACGTCGAGGTCGACGTCGGCGTTGCCGTGGGAGTCGGCGTGGTGGGCAGGTACTTGGTGTACTCAGCCAGCGTGCCATCGACCACCGGAACGTTGATCGTGGCGGAGTCCGACCCGCTGCGGATGGTGACCGGAGTCAGTCCACCGGGGATCACGCCTGCGGTGCTCAGAATGGCGGCGTCCGTGGTGTCGTTCAACAACGTTTCCGAATTGGCCTTGACCGGGATCTCCGTCTGGGCGCCGTTCGCGCCGCTGACGGTGAGCGTCGCATCAGTGCTGGACTGGTTGAAGACGGCGCCGATCACGCGGCCGGGCTCGTTCTCACCGGAGGCAACAATCAGGATGTTGCGCAACTGCAACTGACCGAGATCAGCTTTGATCCCGTCCGATGCCGAGTACTGGTGGGTAGTCTGCTGGGCGTTGACGAATCCGCAGCCGGTGACGGACAGAAGACCGACGCCGATTGCAGCCGCCGCAATTGCCAGCTTGCCGCGCTGGACAGGGTTCATCGCAGTATTGCGCACGACACCTACTCCTCAAGAGTCATTGGAACACTTTTCAGCCATAGCCTATCGGCAAACCCGCCAAAATAAGGATTCGGGAGGCCATTATGGCGACGGCGGCGGAGGAGATCTTGGTCGCACGTTGCTTGCTCAAAGCATCTTTACCGGATTACGTCAAGACCTTGGAGGAAGTCGTTTAAGGCCTTTTTCCCTGTATTGGCGCGGTAGAACGGCCTGCTGGGTGCCAGTCGTATGCCTTAAACGTGATAGACTAATCTGCGGGAAAGGGGAAAGTCCACATGGTTTTTGAGGTCGGCGAGACAGTAGTTTACCCTCACCACGGTGCAGCAAAAATTGAGGAAATCAAGATGCGCACCATCAAGGGCGAAGAGAAGATGTATCTCAAGCTCAAGGTGGCCCAGGGTGATCTGACCATTGAAGTTCCAGCAGAGAACGTTGACCTTGTTGGGGTCCGGGACGTAGTGGGCAAAGAAGGCTTGGAGCACGTTTTTGACGTTCTCCGCGCCGAGTTCACTGAAGAGCCTACCAACTGGTCACGTCGTTACAAGGCGAACCTGGAGAAGCTTGCTTCAGGCGATGTCATCAAGGTGGCGGAGGTCGTTCGCGATCTTTGGCGTCGTGATCACGATCGCGGCCTTTCCGCAGGCGAGAAGCGGATGCTGGCCAAGGCGCGGCAGATTCTGATTTCAGAACTGGCCCTGGCTGAGAAGACAGACGAAGAGAAGGCTGCAAGCGTTCTTGACGAGGTCTTGGCTTCCTAAGAATTGAGCCCCGGTGGTGCGAAAGCGCCGCCGGGTTTCTTTTTGCCACAAAGTACTCTGGTGACCATGAGTAATCCTTCCAAGCGCGCCGTTACGGCCGTGATCGTGGTTGCCGCCGGTTCCGGTGAGCGCCTCGGCTACGGCATGCCCAAAGCCCAGGTTCCGCTGGGCGGCGAAGCCATTCTGATGCATGCCCTCCGTGGGGTGGTCGCGGCGGACGTCGCCCGCCAGATCTGCATTGCAGTGCCTCAAGGCGACACGGAGCTCCGCGAGCTGATCGCCGATTTCACCATTGACCTGGTGGATGGCGGCCCGGAAATCTCAGTGGTCGACGGCGGATCATCCCGTGCGGATTCCGTCCGGGCTGCTTTGGCTGCTTTGGAAGACGGTACGGAATTCGTCCTCGTGCACGATGCTGCCCGTGCCTTGGCCCCGGAGCGCGTCTTCCAGCGCGTAGCCGACGCTCTGGCCTCCGGCGCTAAAGCTGTCATTCCGGCCATGCCGGTGGTGGACACCATCAAGACCGTCGCCGAGACCACGGGAACGGACTCGTCCATTGCACCGGAGGTCGTCACGGGAACGGCGCCGCGAGAACACCTCAGGGCCGTGCAGACGCCGCAAGGCTTCGAGCTGGCCACCCTGCGCCGAGCCCACGGGGCTGCTGGACTCTTTGACGACAAGCAAGCCGCAGCCGTGACGGACGACGCCATGCTGGTGGAGCTGCTGGGCGTTCCGGTCCACTCCGTCCGCGGGGCCAGCCAGTCCCTCAAGATCACCACTCCGCTGGATCTCATCATCGCTGAAGGCCTCCTGGAAGGTCCGCTGGGGATTCGCTGGGTGGAGGGCTGATGACGTTGAGCCAGGACATGATCCTGCCCCGCACCGGCATTGGTATAGACGTACACGCGTTCGCCCCCGATGACGATCCCCAGCCTCTCTGGTTGGGCGGGCTCTTCTGGGAAGGCGAGCAGGGACTCTCAGGGCATTCGGACGGCGATTGCGTGGCCCACGCAGCAGCCGACGCGCTCTTCTCCGCCTGCGGGATCGGGGACCTCGGCACGCACTTCGGTACGGACCGGCCCGAGTTCGCCGGTGCCTCCGGAGTCAAACTCCTGGGTGAAGCTGCCCGCATCGTTCGCGCGGCCGGCTTCGAGATCGGCAACGTTGCGGTGCAGTTCGTGGCCAACCGTCCCAAGTTCGGTCCCCGCCGGGGAGAATCCCAGAGGGTCCTGACCGAGGCCGCGGGCGCTCCGGTCAGCGTCACGGCAACTACCAGCGACGGTCTCGGCTTCACCGGCCGGGGCGAAGGAATTTCCGCTGTTGCCACCGCCCTTGTGTACCCGGTCACCGGGCATAAGGTAACGGCGTCCGAGCCGGGCCCCGCGAAAGGTGCGCCACATGCCTAAGTCATGTGCCGGCGTCGTGCGTTCCGCACTGGCGCTGTCCGCAGGCCTTGCCGCGGTCTTCCTGCTGGGCGGTTGTGCCGGGACACCAAAGATGGACGTGGCGGCCAGTTGCGAGTTCCTGAACAACGACACCTTCAAGCCCGATGGCAACCAACAGCAGCAGTCCAAACAGATCGCCGCGCACTATCACGAGATCGCTGACAAGCTGGCTCCGGAGATCGGCAATCCGATCAAGGACATGGCGGCGATCATGGATGAAGCGGCGGCTTCATCGCTCGGCGCAGCAACCAAGGACCAGCAGGAGAAGCTCACGGTCCAGTTCAATAAGATCGGCGAATACTGCAAGTAGGCAGGTCATGGCGCGTCATCGGCTAATCTGGAGCGGTGACCCTGCGCTTCTATGACACCGCCTCCGCCGAAGTCCGCGACTTCGTTCCCCTCGAAGACGGCAAGGCCAGCGTCTACTACTGCGGGGCCACTGTCCAGGGAATGCCGCACGTGGGCCACGTCAGGTCGGCCATTGCCTTCGACCAGCTGACCCGCTGGCTTGAATTCCGCGGCCTCCGCGTCACTGTGGTGCGGAACGTCACCGACATCGACGACAAAATCCTTGCCAAATCTGCCCAGTCCTTCGGACCGGACTGGGACGCTGAACCCAGCGCGCGCCAAGCTGAAGAATGGTGGGCGCTGGCCTACCGCTACGAGCAGGAGTTCGAGGACGCCTACGACTCCCTGGGAGTCCAGCGGCCAACCTACGAGCCCCGTGCCACCGGCCACATCCCGGAAATGCACGCGCTCATCCAGCGCCTCATTGACCGCGGCCATGCCTACCCCGCGCTGGACGATTCCGGCGATGTCTACTTCGACGTCCGCTCCTGGAGCAAGTACGGCTCGCTGACGCGTCAGAATATCGATGACATGCAGGGCGCGCCCGACGCCGACCCTCGCGGCAAGCGCGACCCGCGGGACTTCGCGCTGTGGAAGGGTTTCAAAGCGGGCGAACCCGTCACCGCCAAGTGGGATTCCCCGTGGGGTGCCGGACGTCCCGGCTGGCACCTCGAATGCTCGGCCATGGTCACCAAATACCTTGGCCCGCGGTTTGATATCCACGGTGGGGGACTGGACCTTCGCTTCCCGCACCACGAGAACGAGATGGCCCAGTCCCAAGCTGCCGGCGACGAGTTCGCCAACTTCTGGATGCACAACGGCATGGTCACCTTCGAGGGCGAAAAGATGTCCAAGTCCATCGGCAACACGGTGAGCCCGGCCGAAATGCTGGAGCTCGCATCGCCCCGGGTGGTCCGCTACTACCTGGGCCAGGCGCACTATCGCTCCATCCTGGATTACCGGCCCACCTCTCTGCAGGAGGCCGCTGCCGCCGTCGAGCGTATTGACGGTTTCATTGCCAAAGCGTCGGCCAGGATCAGCGGCGGCTCAGCCGCTGAGGTAGCACCGCAGGCCAACATGCCGGCGGCCTTCATTGCTGCCATGGACGACGACCTGAATGTTCCGCAGGCGCTGGGTGTGCTCCACGAGACCGTGCGCGCGGGCAACACCGCGCTGGCCTCCGGCGACCTCGACGACGCCAAGGCTGCCCTCTACAGCGTGCTCTCCATGACCGAAGTTCTTGGCCTTGATGCGGTCAAGCGTCCGGAAGCTGTGCAGGGACGCGAGCATGCCGCATTGGAAGTGTTGATTGACGCTCAACTCGCGGCCCGGGCTGCGGCCAGGGCCAACAAGGACTGGGCCGCATCCGACGCGATCCGCGACACCTTGGCCGCCGCGGGCGTCGTCGTCGAAGATGGTGCGGACGGGGCCACCTGGAGCCTCAAACGCGACTGACAAACGGCCGCGCCGCCCGAATTGCATCGGGTCAGTAGACTTGATTCCAGACTTACTCACAAAATCAAGGATGGAATCTCATGGCCAACAATGGTCGCCGGTCGGTCAAGCAGAAGAAGGGCCCCACCACCGGAACCGGTGGCCACGGCCGCAAGGCCCTGGAGGGCAAGGGTCCCACGCCCAAGGCGGAGGAACGCACCTACCACAAGGCATACAAGAACAAGCAGCTGGCTGAACGCTCAGCTGCCAAGCGCGGACCGGGCACCCGCCCCGGTGGCGCCGGTGCACGCTCCGGCCCCAAGGGACGTGCAACCGAAGAGCTGGTCACCGGCCGTAACTCGGTGGTCGAAGCCCTCCGAGCCGGCATCCCGGCCAAGGCACTGCACGTGGCTATCCGCATCGAGATGGACGACCGCGTCAAGGAATCCCTCAAACTCGCGGCTGAGCGTGGCATCCCCTTGCTCGAAACCGGCAAGGTTGAGCTGGACCGCATGACCGAGGACGCTGTCCACCAGGGCCTCGTCCTGCAGATCCCGCCGTACGAGTACGAGGACGCCTACGACCTCGCAGAGACAACCCTGGCCAAGTGGAAGAAGGGGCACATCTCCAACGCCCCCATCTTCGTTTGCCCTGGACGGCATCACCGACCCCCGTAACCTCGGTGCGATCATCCGCTCCGTGTCCGCGTTCAGTGGCCACGGCGTGATCGTTCCCGAGCGTCGCTCCGTGGGCGTCACGGCGTCCGCGTGGAAGACCAGCGCCGGTGCCGCTGTCCGCGTACCTGTGGCCCGCGCGTCGAACCTCAACAACGCGCTCAAGCAGTTCAAGAACATGGGCATCTACGTCCTGGGCCTGGACGGCGACGGCGACGTCTCGCTGCCCGACCTCACCGTTGCCACCGAGCCTGTCTGCATCGTGGTCGGCTCCGAAGGCAAGGGCCTCAGCCGGCTCGTCCGCGAAAACTGCGACCAGATCGTCTCGATCCCGATCGACTCTGCCATGGAGTCGCTCAACGCATCCATGGCCGTCGGCATCTCGCTGTACGAAGTGTCGAGGCAGCGCTCCGCCAAGTAGTCCTTGGAAAGGCGGCGTTGCCGTCATCCTCCGCGTGCTCGCTCGTTCCTCGCTTGGACGCACGCTTCCGGATGACGGCCACGCCGCCTTTCGTGCGCCTGGAGTGCAACGCTCTATCACTTCCCTCGGGCTTGAACGGCACGTTCTCTCACATCCCTCGGGCTTGAACGGCACGTTCTCTCACATCCCTCGGCTTTGAGCCGAACGCTCTGAATTCTTCGGGGCCACTTACTTTCGGTGCTGGTCCCAGTACCCCAGCGTGCTTTCCTTCACTCCGAGCCCTAGGGATGTGAGAGAGGATCGGCCGGAAGGGCTCGGGATGTGAGAGAGGATCCGTGGGGGAGTCAGAAGTCGCGGCGGTTGACCAGCACAGGGAGTTTTTGGCGGGCTTCCTCCACCACGGCGGGGTCCAGGTCGTGGAAGATCAGGCCGGGTTCGCCGTCGAGGGCCTCCAGGACCTGGCCGAACGGGGATACGACGGCGGAGTACCCCACCCCTGTGGGCGCGGCACCTTTAGGCTCAACGCCCTGAGTGGCGGGATCGCCCTGGCCGCACGCGAGCACGAACGTGGTGGTGTCCACGGCGCGGGCGCGGGCAAGAAGTTGCCACTGCTCGGCTTTGCCCGGCCCGGACCCCCAGGACGCCGAGACGATGTTCACCACGGCGCCGCGATCGGCGTTGGCCGTGAACAAGGCAGGGAAACGGATGTCGTAGCAGGTGGCCAAACCGAAGGTGAGGCCGCCGGCGTCGAACGTTACGGGGTCTGTACCCGCCTCAACGGTGTCCGACTCAGCGAAGCCGAACGCGTCAAAGAGGTGGATCTTGTCGTAGCTCGTCTCGACGCCAGGGCCGGTGGCCAGCAGCGTGTTCCGCACGCGTCGCGCCCCAGAATCCGAAGGAGCGCCGGGGGTGAACATCCCGGCCACGATCACCAGCTGCAGTTTGTCGGCAAGGGCGCGCACCCGGCCGGCCCAGGGGCCATCAAGAGGTTCGGCGATGTCCAGCAGTGAGTTCCCGAACGCGCGCATCATGGCTTCGGGGAAGACCACCAGTTCGGCGCCGCCGCCTTTCGCCAGACGGGCGTATTCCTCCAGGAGCCGCAGATTGTCGGCCAGATCCCGGCCGGTGATGACTTGGGCGAGTGCCACGCGCACGATAGAACCTCCAGTTGTCTCCGTCCCAGTATGCCAAGCGGGCGGAATAACAGCCGGTCCATGCGACTTATTCACGTAGTCCACCCGCCGTGAAGGCGGCTCCGGAACAGCGTTCCAGCACGTGAGCGGCCCAAGTAATCCGGCCCTCAGCAGGCAAGTAATCAAATCGCGATGTGGAACGTCGTCACATGCGCGGCCGGCGCGGCACATACTTGGCGTGGAACTAAACTTGCAAGCAATGGTTATGCCTATTTTTGACACAGCAGCCGCCGTCGACGCCTCGCGGCCACGGCCCCTCGGACTGAGCACGCCCCAGCCCGGCCTTGACAATGCCGAAATGACGCAGGACCACCAGGTGAACGTGGCAGTTTTCGCGCCCGACCTGAAAGAGGTGGAGGTCGCCTTCCAGGCTCCTGGAGAGCCGTGGCGCGCCCACATCCTTCCCAATATTGAAGATGGAGTGCACTTCGGGCTGGTCAGCGGGATGCCGCCGGGCACCCGTTACGGTTTCCGCGAGGCACCGTCCGAGCGCGGCTTCCCCTTGTCCTTGCCGGCTGTGGACCTGGACGACGACGGCGAACATCGCCTGTTGCTCGACCCCTACGGCCGCGCTGTGGACCAGCGGGGCGAGTTCCTGACCAGTGTGCACGTAGAAACAGGTTTTGACTGGGGCGACGATCGTCCGCCCCGCATTCCTTTGCGGACTTCCGTCATCTACGAAGCACATGTTCGTGGACAGACGATGCTGCACCCGGACATTCCGGAGCACCTCAGAGGTACCTACGCCGGCATGGCACATCCGGTGATGATCCAGCACCTTACCGAGCTCGGCATCACGGCCGTCCAGCTCCTGCCCATCCATTTCCATCTGGATGAGTCCCACCTCCAGGACCTGGGCATGACCAACTACTGGGGCTACAACACGGCCGCCTTCTTTGCACCGCATTCGGACTATGCCACGGAGGCAGCGCGCAACGCCGGTCCCCACGCGGTACAGGACGAGCTCAAGGGCATGATCAAGTTGCTGCATGCGGCGGGCATCGAGGTCATCCTGGACGTGGTGTACAACCACACCGCCGAAGCTGGTCCGGATGGACCGCCCTTGAGCTTCCGTGGACTCGCAGAGGAGCGCTACTACCGGCACGATGCCCATGGGCGTTACCTGGACACCACCGGCTGTGGAAACACCTTGGACTTCAGCGATCCCGTGGTGGTGGACCTGGCCCTGGATTCCCTGCGGTACTGGGTGAACGACTTCCACGTGGACGGCTTCCGCTTTGACCTTGCCGTGACCTTGTGCCGCGACGCCGGCAACACCTTCGACCCCCAGCATCCCTTCCTGCAGGCCATCGCGGAGGACCCGGTATTGTCCGAGGTCAAGCTCATTGCCGAGCCGTGGGACGTCGGTTACGGTGGCTGGCAAACTGGCCGTTTCCCCCACGGTTGGTCGGATTGGAACGACCACTTCCGTGACGGCGTCCGCAGCTTCTGGCTGTCCGACCGCGCTGCCATCGAAGCAGGCGGGCAGGGCGGTTCCGTGGCATCGTTGGCTGAACTCATGGCCGGTTCCGCAAACCTCTTCGCATCCTCCGGACGTACCCGGCTTGCATCGGTCAACTTCATCACCGCCCACGACGGTTTCACGTTGAAGGACCTGGTGAGCTACGACCGTAAGCACAACGAGGCCAACGGTGAGCAGAACCGCGACGGCCACGGCGATAACCGCAGCTACAACCACGGTGTGGAGGGGCGGAGCGAGAACGAGGCCATAGTGGCCGCCCGCGCCCTGTCCATCCGCAACCTGATGGCCACCCTGCTGTTGTCCTTCGGCGTCCCCATGATCACGGCAGGCGACGAAATTGGCCGGACCCAGCAGGGCAACAACAACGCCTACTGCCAGGACAACCCCACGGCATGGCTGGATTGGAGCCGCACCCAGGAAGCCAACGCCATGTTCCGGACCACGCGTGAGCTGGTCCGGCTCCGCCGCTGGTTCCTGCGCCACCAGCCTGAGAGTTTCCCCGGCAACGCGAACAATTCCAGCCTGCAATGGTTCGACGACAAAGGCCAGCGGATGACTCCCGCACGCTGGAACGATCCCAATGTGCGCTCCGTCCAGCTCCTGATGGGGCACGAGGACAGCGAAATCCGTGGCCTGATCGTAGTGAACGGAAGCAACCAGGATGTGAAGATGGTGCTGCCGGAGATCCTGAGTGAAACGGGCATCGGCAAGCGCATGTTTGAGCTCCGCTTCACAACGTCGGTGCTCCATGAACGGCGGAAGGGCGCGTTGGTGGCCTCAGGCGAGCGGGATATCCTGCAAGCCAACACCATCAACATCTACCGCACGTAGGCACTCACCCTTCAGGAGCTCTTCGCATGAACCGCAGCCGCAGCAAACTGGTGGCGTTCGCGGGGTTGGTGATCGCCGTCGTCGTGTTGGTGGTCGCCATGGTGGGCGGTGGCTCGCTCACGGCCACACCCACAGCGCCAAGCACGACGCCGGAACCTGGCTCCGCGTCGTCGTCGGCCGCTGCGGTGGCAAACCCCTCAACGCTGCCCACCATCAATGCCTCCCAGTTGCCCAAGGAAGCCCGTCAAACGCTGGCCCTGATCGCCAAGGGCGGCCCTTATCCCTATAGGGAAGACAACGGAAATTTCGGCAACTTTGAAGGCCTCCTGCCCAAGAAGACCAGCGGCTTCTACAGGGAGTATACGGTGACCACGCCAGGAGAATCGGACCGGGGCGCCCGCAGAATCGTCGTGGGCAAGGACTCAGCCAAGTACTACACCCCGGACCATTACAAGTCGTTCAATTTCATCGTCGAAGGCAAGTAGGAGCCCATGAAGATCTATTCCGCAGACACCTGGACCCTGGAAGAACTGCGGGAGCAGATTTCCGACGCCGGCCGCAGGACCGTGATGGTCCCCCCGGCAACCACCAAGCAGGCGGTCCTGGAAGTCTTCGCCCAGGTCCTGGACTTTCCTGAGTACTACGGCGTGAACCTGGACGCCCTGAACGACTCACTGCACGACTACGCCGACGCCCTCTCAGAGGACGACGGCGGACCCGTCACCATGATCTGGCAAGTCCCGGCCGCTTACCGCACAGACCGATCCTTCGGTGTGGTCTGCGAAGTCCTCCAGGACGCCGAGCGCTACGCCGGCCGTGACCTGACAGTCATCGCGGTCTTCGAGAACTAGTCGCGCCAACGGGCCTTGGTCCCACGCGCCCTACTGGGCAACAGTGGTCCGGAAGCGCGCGTCAAAGCGCAAAATGGGCCCACGCCGTCAGGGTTCCCTGGCCGAGCTTGCGAGGCTAGGGGGGACGGTGGGGTACGCGCAGAGGATCAGTGTTGCCCAGCGGGCTACGGAGGACTAGGCGTTCGCGATCAATCCCAGTTCAGCCTTGGAAGCCAGCGCCGAGTGCTTCGGGAACACCCGGACGGTGTAGCCGAAGGATCCGGACCGGTTGATGACCAGGGAGCCGTGGAAGAGGTGACGTCCGCCGCCGAGGTCTTCCAGGGAGTCCAGTTCGGCCACCACGATGTCCTCGAGTTCGTCGGATTCCTCGGCCCGCCCAAAAGCTACCTCAACGGACACATCGTCCGGGGTGAGGCTGTTGAGAGCTACGTAGGCGTTGACCTGGAGGCTGTCGCCCACCTGGGGTTCCTCGGAGACCCCCACGGAGTCAACGTGTTCCACCACTACCTGGGGCCACGCGTTCCGGACCTTGGTGGTCCAGGCGGCGAGTTCCTTGGCTTCCTTGAAGGCTTCCGCAACAGCCCTGCGCCCGGAAACAGCGGCCGGGCAGTAGAGGTTGTTGACGTAGTCGTGGAGCATACGTTCCGCGGAAACGGCGGGGCCGAGGTTTGCCAAGGTGTGCTTGATCATGGACACCCAGTGGGTGGGCACGGTCTCGCGGCTGGACTCGGACGGACCTGCAGCTCCGGCGCCTTGGGCAACGGTGGTGCCGTAGAAGCGCGGAGCTACCTGGTTTTCCAGGAGCTCGTACAGTGCGGACGCTTCGATGTCGTCACGTTCGTCCGCTGAGGCGCCGTTGTTGGCGGTGGGGATCGCCCAACCGTTTTCGCCGTCGTACATTTCGTCCCACCAGCCGTCCAGGACGGACAGGTTGAGTGAGCCGTTGATGGCTGCCTTCATGCCGGAGGTGCCACAGGCTTCCAACGGGCGGAGCGGGTTGTTGAGCCACACGTCGCAGCCCGGGAACAGGGTCCGTGCCATGGCGATGTCGTAGTTGGGCAGGAAGACGATCCTGTGCCGGACTTCGGGATCGTCGGTAAAGCGCACCAGGTCCTGGATCATCTTCTTGCCGGCGTCGTCTGCGGGGTGCGATTTGCCGGCGATGACCAGCTGGATGGGGTGTTTCGGATCCAGCAACAGGGCCTTCAAGCGTGCGGGGTCGCGCAGCATGAGGGTAAGTCGCTTGTAGGTGGGCACGCGCCGGGCAAAGCCGATGGTGAGCACGTCCGGGTCAAGCACGGAGTCGGTCCAGCCGAGCTCGGCGTCGGCGGCGCCGCGCTTCTTCCAGGAAGCCCGGAGCCGGCGTCGGACGTCGTCGATGAGTTGGGCGCGGAGCTCCCGGCGGAGTGCCCAGACGTCTTCGTCGCTGACGTTGTACGCAAGGTCCCAGCGGCCCAGCGCTTCAGCCTCGGCACCGAACTGGTTCCGGGCCAGGGTGGAGATGCGGGGGTCCACCCAGGTGGGGACGTGGACGCCGTTGGTGACGGAAGTGATGGGGATCTCGGAGTGGTCGAATCCCGGCCACAGTCCAGCGAACATCTCGCGGGACACCACGCCGTGGAGCTTGGCCACGCCGTTGGCACGCTGCGCCAGGCGCAGGCCCATGACTGCCATGTTGAAAACGGAAGGGTTTCCGCCGTCGAAGTTCTCGCGGCCAAGTTCCAGGATGCGGTCCGTGGGCACGGCAGGAGCCAGGCCGGCTTCGAAGAAGTGCTTGATCTGGACGGTCTCGAAGCGGTCGATGCCGGCGGGGACGGGCGTGTGCGTCGTGAAGACGGTGGACGCGCGTCCGGCTGCGAGGGCCTCGTCCCAGCTGAGGGGCACGGTGGGATCGGACATGGCTTCCTGGATGCGTTCGATGCCCAGGAATCCTGCGTGGCCTTCGTTGGTGTGGAAAACTTCCGGCGCGGGTGTGCCGGTGAGTTCCTGGTAGACGCGGAGGGCTTTGACGCCACCCATGCCCAGGAGGAGTTCCTGCTGAAGCCGGTGGTCGCCCCCGCCGCCGTACAGGCGGTCCGTGATGCCGCGGGCGGCTTCATCGTTGGAGGGAACGTTGGAGTCCAGCAGCAGCAGCGGAACGCGTCCGACGTCGGCGCGCCAGACGTGCGCGTGGAGCTCGCGGCCGTTGGGCAGCGGAAGGGAGATATGAACCGGCTTGCCGGGCATGCCGTCCTTGCCGGGGTGGCGAAGAAGCGTGAGGGGCAGGCCGTCGGGATCCAGGACCGGGTAGGTTTCCTGCTGCCAGGCGTCCCGGGACAGGGATTGCTTGAAGTAGCCGGCCTGGTAGAGGAGTCCGACGCCGATCAGCGGCACGCCGAGGTCTGAGGCGGCCTTGAGGTGGTCGCCGGCCAGGATGCCGAGGCCGCCGGAGTACTGCGGAAGGACCTCTGTGATGCCGAATTCGGGGGAGAAGTACGCAATGCAGGCGGGAGCGTCTTCGCCGAGGCCCTGGTACCAGCGCGGTTCGCTGAGGTACCGGTCCAGGTCGGATGCAGCGGCCTGAACGCGCTCCACCACGTCGCCGTTGTTGGCGAGGTCCTGCAGTTGTTCGCGGCTGATGGACCCCAGAAGGGAAATGGGGTCGTGCTGCGACGCCTCCCAGAGAGCCGGGTTGAGGCTCGCGAAAAGTTCCCGTGTGGGCCGGTGCCAGGACCAGCGCAGATTGGTCGCCAATCGGGCCAGGGGCCGGATGGGCTCGGGGAGGACGGTACGGACTGTAAACCTTCGAATAGCCTTCACGAGCGCCACACTAACGGACGGACATGGCAGTCGGAACTGGATTGGGTTTCTTTTAGGTAAAAGTCATCTTGCGTCGAGTAGATAGGTCGTGTGCTTAGCATTCTGTGTTTTTTGTCGCTAACGTCGTGGTTGTGACGAAAACCGCGCGAACCATCACCGCTCTGAAATCCAAGACGACTACGGACATCACCCAGGGACTGCGCTTCGGCCGGTTCCCCATCACTGCCGTGCAGCCGGTGGTTGAGGGTGGCCGTTTCCCGGCGAAGGCCTTGCCGGGCGAGGACCTCGTTGTCGGCGCCACGGTCTTCCGTGAGGGCCATGACCAGCTCGGCGTGTCCGCTGTACTGCTCGATCCCCGGGGCAAGGAACGTCAGCGCGTCCGCCTGACCCCTGCAGAGGGCGAACAGTGGAAGGGGCTGGACCGCTGGGAGGGCTTGATCACGCCCACCGGCACCGGAGCCTGGTCTTTCGTTATTGAGGCGTGGCATGACCGTTACGGCACCTGGCACCACAACGCCGAGGTCAAGGTAGGCGCCGGCATCGACGTTGAGTTGATGCTCGCCGAGGGCGCTGCCATCCTCGCGGAAGCAGCCGACGACGCCGGACGCAGCGCTGTTGAGAAGCGCACCTTGCGTGCCGCTTCCGTCGTGCTGGCCGATACGACCAAGACTGCCGAGGAGCGCCTTGGCGCCGGTTTCAGCCCAGAGGTGCTGGCCGCCGTCGGACGTGTTCCGATCCGCGAACTGGTGACTGTTTCCGAACGTTTCCCGCTGCAGGTGGAGCGCGACCTCGCGGGTCGCGGTTCCTGGTACGAGTTCTTCCCCCGATCAGAGGGCGCTGTGCTGGATCACTCCACCGGCGTGTGGACCTCCGGTAACTTCCGCACGGCAGCCAGGAGGCTCGACGCCGTGGCGGAGATGGGCTTCGATGTCATTTACCTGCCGCCCATCCACCCGATCGGTTTCCAGCACCGCAAGGGCCGCAACAACACGTTGACGCCGGGACCGCAGGACCCGGGTTCGCCGTGGGCCATCGGTTCCAAGGACGGCGGCCACGACGCCATCCACCCTGAACTGGGCACCTTTGACGACTTCGACGCCTTTGTGGCGCGCGCCAACGAGCTGGGGCTTGAGGTTGCCTTGGACCTTGCCCTGCAGGCAGCCCCGGACCACCCGTGGGTGGCGTCCAACCCCGAGTGGTTCACCACGCGGGTGGACGGCTCCATCGCCTATGCGGAAAACCCGCCGAAGAAGTACCAGGATATTTATCCCCTGAACTTCGACAATGACCCGACGGGACTGTCCAAGGAAATCCTGCGGATCGTGCAGTTGTGGATCAGCCACGGCGTGAAGATTTTCCGCGTGGACAACCCGCACACCAAGCCTGTGTGGTTCTGGGAATGGTTGATCGGCAAGATCAACAAGAAGAACCCCGAGGTTGTCTTCCTGGCGGAGGCCTTCACACGCCCGCCGATGATGCACGCTTTGGGGCGCGCGGGCTTCCAGCAGTCCTACACGTACTTCACGTGGCGGAACACCAAGACCGAGCTGGAGGAGTACTTCCATGAAGTCAGCCATGAGAGCCCGGCGTTTTTCCGCCCGAACTTCTTTGTGAACACCCCGGACATCCTCACCGAGTACCTGCAGTACGGCGGTCCGGCGGCCTTCCGTATCCGGGCTGCATTGGCTGCAACGGCCAGCCCGCTCTGGGGTGTCTACGCGGGGTACGAGCTGTACGAGCACGTGGCCCGTCCGGGTGCCGAGGAATACATCGACAACGAAAAGTACGAGTTCAAGGCGAGGGATTGGGAAGGCGCAGCCGAATCCGGACGCACCCTGGCGCCGTACATCACCAGGCTCAACACCATCCGCAAGAAGCACGTGGCGCTGGGCGACCTGCAGAACCTGACGCTGCACAGCAGCACTGATGATGCCACGATCGTGTACTCCAAGCACAAGACGCTGCCGGATGGCACCAAGGACACCTTGATCATTGTGGTCAACGTGGATCCGCACAGCACCCGCGAAAGTACGGTCTCCCTGGACCTTGCGGCCCTGCAACTGGAACCACGGGACCTTAACGACGACGGCCGGTTCCGGGTGGATGACCTCATCAGCGGCGAGAGCTGGGAGTGGGGCGAGCACAACTACGTCCGGCTGGATGCGCATGTTGAACCGGCACACATCCTGAGCATCCGGAGGCAGCTTTAGTGAGTTTTTCTCCGCAGAACCCCAGCCAGTACTTCACTCCGAAGAACACCTTCGAGTTGAACGCCCCCGGTCTCCAGCATGATCCACACTGGTACCGCAAGGCAGTCTTCTACGAGGTACTGGTGCGGGCCTTTGCGGATGCCAACGGGGATGGCTCCGGCGATTTCCATGGGTTGATCGAGAAACTGGACTACCTCCAGTGGCTGGGCGTTGACTGCCTCTGGTTGCCACCGTTCTTCCATTCGCCGTTGCGGGATGGCGGCTACGACATTGCGGACTACACGTCCGTGTTGGATGAGTTCGGCACCATCAGCGACTTCAAGCGGTTGGTTGCCGAGGCACATGCCCGGGGCGTCCGGGTGATCATCGACCTTCCGTTGAACCACACCTCTGACCAGCACCCGTGGTTCCAGGAGTCGCGCAAGGACCCCACGGGTCCCTACGGCGATTTCTACGTTTGGAGCGATACGGATGAGAAGTACCAGGACGCCCGCATCATCTTCGTTGACACCGAAGAATCCAACTGGACGTTCGATCCCATCCGCCGGCAGTTCTTCTGGCACCGCTTCTTCAGCCACCAACCGGACCTGAACTTTGAGAACCCCAAAGTCATCGAGGCCCTCT
The DNA here is from genome assembly GCF_002224285.1 of Arthrobacter sp. YN. GTDB lineage: Bacteria > Actinomycetota > Actinomycetes > Actinomycetales > Micrococcaceae > Arthrobacter. The sequence goes on from NZ_CP022436.1 coordinate 989,879, forward strand.
ATGACGTGATCCGGTTCTGGCTGGACCAGGGGATTGACGGGTTCCGTGCGGATGCCATTCCTTACCTGTTCGAGGAAGATGGCACCAACTGCGAGAACCTGCCGGCCACGCACACCTTCCTGCAGGACCTTCGGCGCATGGTGGACGCGAACTATCCCGGCCGGGTGATCATTGCGGAGGCCAACCAGCCGCCGCATGAAGTGGTGGAATACTTCGGCACCGAGGAAGCGCCCGAGTGCCATATGGCGTTCCACTTTCCCATCATGCCGCGGCTCTACTACGCACTGCGGGACCAGAAGGCCGCACCCATCATTGAGACCCTGCGGGAGACCCCGGAAATTCCCAAGGGTGCCCAGTGGGGAACTTTCCTGCGCAACCATGATGAACTCACGCTGGAGATGGTGCCGGCAGAGGAACGCGCCGCGATGCTGGGTTGGTATGCCCCTGATCCCCGGATGAGGGCCAACATCGGCATCCGCCGCCGGCTCGCGCCGCTGCTGGACAACTCCCGGTCCGAGATTGAGCTCATCAACGCCCTGCTCCTTTCCCTGCCCGGCAGTCCCTTCCTGTATTACGGGGATGAGATCGGGATGGGCGACAACATTTGGCTCGATGACCGTGATGCCGTCCGCACGCCAATGCAGTGGAACCCGGACCGCAACGCAGGTTTCTCCGGCGCGGATCCGGGCAAGCTGTACCTACCGGTCATCCAGTCGCTGGTTTACAACTACGGCATGGCCAACGTTGAGGCCCAGGCTGCGCACTCCGGTTCGCTGCTGCGCTGGACCCGTCAGATCCTCAGCGTCCGCAAGAACCACCCGGTGTTTGGTTTGGGCGGCTTCCGCCACATCGAAGCCGATCATGAAGTGGTGTTGGCCTATGTACGGGAATTGCCGCCAGGCAACCCCGAGGGCGAGGACGCCGAAACCATTCTGTGCGTCTTCAACCTCTCCCAGCACCCTGTGGCGGCAACGTTGGACATCCCCGAATTCGCGGGCCGCGGCCTGCGCGACATTTTCGGCGGCCAGCCATTCCCGGCCGTCGGCGACAACGGTCATCTGACCGTGATGCTGGGCAGCCACAGCTTCTACTGGCTGCGGGTGCGCTCGGCCTTTTCCAATCCCTCGTCGCCTTTTACCCAGGCGATTCCCGTGGTGACCTCCAAAGGATGAGATGAGCAAGGCAAACTTGAACCCCTCCGTTGAAGGACTTCTCCGTCACTGGCTGCCAGGCAAGCGCTGGTTCCCGGTCAAGAGCCCCGACTTTGCGCTGGAGCAGGTAGGCGCTGTCAGCCTCCCTGGCACCAACGGCGACACTTCTTTCGAGGTGATGCTGCTGGCGGTGACCCATCGGACGGCCGACGGCGGTCCCCGGACTGACGTGGTGCAGGTTCCGTTGAGCTACCGGAGCCAGCCACTGGTGGACGCCCCGGCGGCATTGTTGGGCGAGTTGACGGACGACTCGGGCCTCCGTCTGGTGTACGACGCTGTGTACGATTCTGATTTCGTCACCGCCTGGCTGGAGCTGATGCGGAGCGAAGGCAGCGTGGGAGGTGCGCGCGGACACCTCACGCGTGGCCGTGTCGCGCTCCCGGAAAACCCCACTTCCGTAAGGGTTTTGTCCGGGGAGCAGTCCAACACGTCCGTCATCATCGACGACGGCGATTCGGCCGCGATCGTGAAGATCTTCCGTGTGCTGGCGGCAGGAAAGAATCCCGAAGTTGAGCTTGGCGCCGCACTGACCGCCGCCGGGACCACCGAGGTTCCTGCGACGCTGGGCTGGATCACCGGCTCGTGGGAGGGGCCGGCATCGAACGGATCCGCGCCGGCTACAGGCGAACTGACCGTGGCACACGAATTCCTGCTCGGTGGGTTGGACGCCTGGCGGTTGGCCGTCGAAGCAGCCGCGGCCGGTAAGGATTTCACCGCCGAGGCCCGCGGGCTCGGGGCAGCGACCGCATCGGTTCACGCAAGGCTGGCGGAAACGTTTGGCACCCAGGACGGTCAGGAGCAGGGCTCCGACATTATCGCGACTGTAGCCCGGCGCGTCCGCCAGTCGTGGGCAGAGGCCGCATCCGCCGTCGGGCCCTATGACGACAACCTCGACCAGCTGCTGGCCGCACTGGATCCCCGGGATGTGGGGCAATTGCAGCGCGTCCACGGAGACCTTCACCTGGGGCAGATCCTGTTGGTTCCCGGAGACGAACCGGTGCCCGGCGACGACCGACGGCCGGGGCGGTGGGCCATCCTCGACTTCGAAGGCGAGCCGCTGCGGACCATTGACGAGCGCAATAATCCTGATCTTCCCCTGCGCGATGTCACGGGCATGCTGCGATCCTTCGACTATGCGGCGGGTGCCGCCACGCGCGAAAATTCCCACGCCAACGTGCCCGAAACCTGGGTGGATGACTGCGCCGCAGCGTTCCTTGAGGGGTACAGCGACGTCACCCCCGGAACCATAGACCGCCGCTCGCCGCTCTTTGTGGCATTGTGGCTGGACAAGGCCTTATACGAGGTGGTGTACGAGTTGCGGAACCGGCCGGACTGGCTGTCGATTCCGGTCAACGCATCACGACGAATCCTCGACAATACAAGCCGCGGCAAGCATGCGGCAGCTACAGCGGAAGGTAATGACATGACTGGCTCTGCACGCACCGAACGGCCCCGAGTTCCCTTGCACGTGGACTCCGAGACCTTGGAACGCGTGGCAGCCGGCGCCTATCACGCGCCGCACTCGGTCCTCGGTGCACACTTGGACGACCACGGCCACGTCACCGTCCGTACGGTGAAGCACCTCGCAAAGTCCGTGGCGGTGGTGACCGAAAGCGGCCGCACCGACATGGAGCATGAAGCCCATGGCGTGTGGGCCGCCGTTTTGGAACCGCTGCAGGCCGGCCACGTGCCGGACTACCGTTTGGAGGTGGTGTACGACGTCGAACCCGTCACCATCGATGACCCGTACCACTACTTGCCAACCGTGGGGGAAGTGGACCTGCACTTGATCGGTGAAGGCCGTCATGAGCGCCTTTGGGATGTGCTCGGCGCGCACGTGCAGCATTACCGTTCCGCGCTCAGCGAGGTTGACGGTGTCTCGTTCGCAGTGTGGGCCCCGAACGCGCAGGCTGTCCGCGTCAAGGGCGACTTCAACGGCTGGGATGGCCGTCAGCACGGAATGCGTTCCCTGGGTTCCTCCGGGGTCTGGGAACTTTTCATTCCGGGGGTTGTAGCAGGGGCGTGCTACAAATACGAGATCCTGACCAAGTCCGGTCACTGGATAGAAAAAGCCGACCCGTTGGCGTTCGGTACAGAGGTTCCGCCACTGACGGCGTCGCGCGTTGTGGACGCCAGCTACCGCTTCAAGGATGCGGAGTGGATGGCAGCCCGCGCCCAGAAAGATCCGCACAACTCGCCCATGAGCGTTTACGAAGTGCACTTGGGCTCCTGGCGGTTGGGCCTGGGCTATAAGGAGCTCGCCAAGGAACTCGTGGACTATGTGAAGTGGCTTGGCTTCTCCCACGTCGAGTTCATGCCGGTTGCCGAGCACCCCTTCGGTGGTTCATGGGGCTACCAGGTGACGTCCTACTTTGCGCCGACTTCCCGCTTTGGCCACCCGGACGAGTTCCGTTTCCTGGTGGATTCACTCCACCAGGCCGGCATCGGCGTCCTCCTCGACTGGGTACCCGCCCACTTCCCCAAGGACTCCTGGGCGCTGGCACAGTTCGACGGTCAGCCGCTGTACGAACACTCGGACCCTGCCTTGGGTGAACACCCGGACTGGGGAACCCTGATCTTCGATTTCGGGCGCAGCGAGGTCCGCAACTTCCTGGTGTCCAATGCGCTGTACTGGCTGGAAGAATTCCACATCGATGGCCTGCGCGTGGACGCCGTGGCCTCGATGATTTACCTGGACTACTCCCGCGAAGAAGGACAGTGGAAGCCCAACAAGTTCGGCGGCCGCGAGAACCTCGAAGCGATTTCCTTCATGCAGGAAGTCAACGCCACCGTCTACAAGTCCCACCCCGGGGCCATCATCATCGCCGAGGAATCCACCGCCTTCCCGGGTGTCACGGCGCCCACCAACCACGGCGGCCTGGGCTTTGGACTCAAATGGAACATGGGCTGGATGCATGACTCGCTCAAGTACATCTCCGAAGACCCCATCAACCGCAAGTGGCACCACGGCACCATTACGTTCTCCTTGGTTTACGCCTTCACCGAGAACTTCCTGCTGCCCATCAGTCACGACGAAGTAGTTCACGGCAAGGGCTCCATGCTCCGGAAGATGCCCGGTGACCGTTGGCAGCAGCTGGCCAACCTGCGCGCCTTCTTCGCCTACCAGTGGGCGCATCCGGGCAAGCAACTCATCTTCATGGGCACCGAGTTCGGCCAGGAAGCCGAATGGTCCGAGCAATACGGGCTGGACTGGTTCCTCGCCGATATTCCAGCGCACCGTGGCCTGCAGCTTCTGGTCAAGGACCTCAACGAGCTCTACACCTCGACGCCTGCCCTGTACCAGCGGGACAACGAGGCCGGCGGCTTCCAGTGGATCAACGGCGGGGATGCCGACCACAACGTCCTGACTTTCATTCGCTGGGACCAGGACGGTAAACCGTTGGTCTGCGCTGTGAACTTCTCCGGTGGTCCGCACAAGGACTACATCCTGGGTGTGCCCGCAGCGGGGGAGTGGACTGAAGTGCTGAACACCGACTCGGAAACGTATGGCGGCTCCGGAGTGGTAAATGCAGGATCCCTGAAAGCCTCGTCGCCCGGAACCGATGGCCAGCCCGCGGCGCTGACCGTCACTCTTCCTCCGCTCGGCGCCTCCTGGTTCACGCCGGCTGAGTAGTTTGAGCGCTCGCTGTAACCCCGTGGGGCAGTAGTTCCTCACAAGGAGAGGGTCCGGAGTCATGCTTCCGGGCCCTCTTCCCTTTGTTTCCGGGGATTTTGCCAGGCGGACTGACCGTGTCGTTGAGGGGTTTTGCCATCCCGGGGAAGTAGGGGTATAGTTAGTACCCGCGCTGCTCCCCAGTGGAGGACGGTGAAGCTGACAAGAAACCGCAAGGAAAATCAAGTCAAGTTCGCCGATTTGACCCGGAGGCAGGCAGCGTGTAAGTTTGAAAAGTTGCTCCGGAGCGATCCAGCGAAGGCTGGTGGTACTGCTCTGGGATTGTGACCTGTTGTTTGAGAACTCAATAGTGTGCCAAGTTTGTTGATACCGATTGTTTTATCAATTGGTTGAAATTATGGCTGGATCATTGCGCACCCCCGTGTGTGGTGGTCTGGTTTTCAGCTGGTTTCGAATTTTGTGCAGCCGTGTTCTACCGTTATTTCCGGTGGGTGTGGTTGTGTCTGTTTGATTTGTTTTACTTCAACGGAGAGTTTGATCCTGGCTCAGGATGAACGCTGGCGGCGTGCTTAACACATGCAAGTCGAACGATGATCCCAGCTTGCTGGGGGATTAGTGGCGAACGGGTGAGTAACACGTGAGTAACCTGCCCTTGACTCTGGGATAAGCCTGGGAAACTGGGTCTAATACCGGATATGACCGTCTGACGCATGTCAGGTGGTGGAAAGCTTTTGTGGTTTTGGATGGACTCGCGGCCTATCAGCTTGTTGGTGGGGTAATGGCCTACCAAGGCGACGACGGGTAGCCGGCCTGAGAGGGTGACCGGCCACACTGGGACTGAGACACGGCCCAGACTCCTACGGGAGGCAGCAGTGGGGAATATTGCACAATGGGCGCAAGCCTGATGCAGCGACGCCGCGTGAGGGATGACGGCCTTCGGGTTGTAAACCTCTTTCAGTAGGGAAGAAGCGAAAGTGACGGTACCTGCAGAAGAAGCGCCGGCTAACTACGTGCCAGCAGCCGCGGTAATACGTAGGGCGCAAGCGTTATCCGGAATTATTGGGCGTAAAGAGCTCGTAGGCGGTTTGTCGCGTCTGCTGTGAAAGACCGGGGCTCAACTCCGGTTCTGCAGTGGGTACGGGCAGACTAGAGTGATGTAGGGGAGACTGGAATTCCTGGTGTAGCGGTGAAATGCGCAGATATCAGGAGGAACACCGATGGCGAAGGCAGGTCTCTGGGCATTAACTGACGCTGAGGAGCGAAAGCATGGGGAGCGAACAGGATTAGATACCCTGGTAGTCCATGCCGTAAACGTTGGGCACTAGGTGTGGGGGACATTCCACGTTTTCCGCGCCGTAGCTAACGCATTAAGTGCCCCGCCTGGGGAGTACGGCCGCAAGGCTAAAACTCAAAGGAATTGACGGGGGCCCGCACAAGCGGCGGAGCATGCGGATTAATTCGATGCAACGCGAAGAACCTTACCAAGGCTTGACATGAACCGGTAATACCTGGAAACAGGTGCCCCGCTTGCGGTCGGTTTACAGGTGGTGCATGGTTGTCGTCAGCTCGTGTCGTGAGATGTTGGGTTAAGTCCCGCAACGAGCGCAACCCTCGTTCTATGTTGCCAGCGCGTTATGGCGGGGACTCATAGGAGACTGCCGGGGTCAACTCGGAGGAAGGTGGGGACGACGTCAAATCATCATGCCCCTTATGTCTTGGGCTTCACGCATGCTACAATGGCCGGTACAAAGGGTTGCGATACTGTGAGGTGGAGCTAATCCCAAAAAGCCGGTCTCAGTTCGGATTGGGGTCTGCAACTCGACCCCATGAAGTCGGAGTCGCTAGTAATCGCAGATCAGCAACGCTGCGGTGAATACGTTCCCGGGCCTTGTACACACCGCCCGTCAAGTCACGAAAGTTGGTAACACCCGAAGCCGGTGGCCTAACCCTTGTGGGGGGAGCCGTCGAAGGTGGGACCGGCGATTGGGACTAAGTCGTAACAAGGTAGCCGTACCGGAAGGTGCGGCTGGATCACCTCCTTTCTAAGGAGCTGCTAACAGCTGGTTGCTGTGCCCGCATGGGTGTGGTGGTGGTTGTCAGTGTTGCCCATTGCGCAGGCGTCTGTTCTGCGGTGGGTGCTCATGGGTGGAATATCAACGAATCAAACTTGTTTGGCATGGCCTTTACCGGTTGTGTCCTGGTGCCAGTACGGCAGCATGTGCTCTCCTTTTGTGGGGGTGGGTGTTGTTGGGAACGCTGCCGGGGTGCATGGTTTGTGGGGGTTGTGTTTGGCGCACTGTTGGGTCCTGAGGCAACAGGACCTTTTTGCAGCAATGCAGAGGGCATCGTTCTGGTGTTTCTTTTGTTCCTGCTTCCGGTTCTGCCGCTGTCCCTGTGGGGTGGTGGTGGTCTGGTTGATGGGGTTGTTGTTTGAGAACTACATAGTGGACGCGAGCATCTGAGACACACTTGTGGCTGGCCTCTTCGGGGGTTGGTGGGTGTGTTTCTACAGCAATTTCTTATGAATGAACCTGGCCCTTGTGGTCATGGTTCTCTCGATATGAATGATGCATCGTAGACCGGCGGACCCTTTTGGGGTTTGTTGGTTTGTGTGTGGTCAAGTTTTTAAGGGCACACGGTGGATGCCTTGGCATTAGGAGCCGAAGAAGGACGTAGGAATCTGCGATAAGCCTGGGGGAGTTGATAACCGAGCGTTGATCCCAGGATGTCCGAATGGGGAAACCCCGCACAACGCTGCAAGGTGATTGTGTGACCCGCATCTGAACACATAGGGTGCGTGGGGGGAACGCGGGGAAGTGAAACATCTCAGTACCCGCAGGAAGAGAAAACAATAGTGATTCCGTTAGTAGTGGCGAGCGAACGCGGATCAGGCTAAACCGTTTCCATGTGTGATAGCCGGCGGGCGTTGCATGGGCGGGGTTGTGGGACTTTCCGTGATGGTTCTGCCGGACCGTTGGGGTGATGTGCAGGCATAGGTGAACGGTCTTGAAAGGCCGGCCAGAGAGGGTGGGAGCCCCGTAACCGTAATGTTGTGTGCAGCCTGGAGAGTATCCCAAGTAGCACGGGGCCCGAGAAATCCCGTGCGAATCTGTCAGGACCACCTGATAAGCCTAAATACTTCCTAATGACCGATAGCGGACCAGTACCGTGAGGGAAAGGTGAAAAGTACCCCGGGAGGGGAGTGAAACAGTACCTGAAACCGTGTGCTTACAATCCGTCGGAGCAACCGCGAGTGATCGCATAGTAGTTGTGACGGCGTGCCTTTTGAAGAATGAGCCTGCGAGTTAGTGTTACGTCGCGAGGTTAACCCGTGTGGGGTAGCCGTAGCGAAAGCGAGTCTGAACAGGGCGAGTGTAGTGGCGTGATCTAGACCCGAAGCGGAGTGATCTACCCATGGCCAGGTTGAAGCGACGGTAAGACGTCGTGGAGGACCGAACCCACTTCAGTTGAAAATGGAGGGGATGAGCTGTGGGTAGGGGTGAAAGGCCAATCAAACTCCGTGATAGCTGGTTCTCCCCGAAATGCATTTAGGTGCAGCGTTGCGTGTTTCTTGCCGGAGGTAGAGCTACTGGATGGCCGATGGGCCCTACAAGGTTACTGACGTCAGCCAAACTCCGAATGCCGGTAAGTGAGAGCGCAGCAGTGAGACTGTGGGGGATAAGCTTCATAGTCGAGAGGGAAACAGCCCAGACCACCAACTAAGGCCCCTAAGCGTGTGCTAAGTGGGAAAGGATGTGGAGTTGCGAAGACAACCAGGAGGTTGGCTTAGAAGCAGCCATCCTTGAAAGAGTGCGTAATAGCTCACTGGTCAAGTGATTCCGCGCCGACAATGTAGCGGGGCTCAAGTACACCGCCGAAGTTGTGGATTTCACACATTGCCCTAGCCTTCGTGGTTCAGGGTGTGGAGTGGTAGGGGAGCGTCGTGTGGGCAGTGAAGTCGCGGTGGAAACCAGCGGTGGAGCCTACACGAGTGAGAATGCAGGCATGAGTAGCGAAAGACGGGTGAGAAACCCGTCCGCCGAATGATCAAGGGTTCCAGGGTCAAGCTAATCTGCCCTGGGTAAGTCGGGACCTAAGGCGAGGCCGACAGGCGTAGTCGATGGACAACGGGTTGATATTCCCGTACCGGCGAAAAACCGTCCATGCCAAGCGGGGGATACTAACCGCCCGGAGCCTGCCCGCTCACCCTTGTGGTGTTGTGGGTTTTGGCCGAGCGCGGGACCTGATCCTGGGAGGTAAGCGTATTAACAGGTGTGACGCAGGAAGGTAGCCGGGCCGGGCGATGGTTGCCCCGGTCTAAGGATGTAGGGTCAGGGATAGGCAAATCCGTTCCTGTGTGCTTCGAGCACGTTCCTGAGATCTGATGGGACTCCCGTATGGGGGATCCGGTGATCCTATGCTGCCAAGAAAAGCATCGACGCGAGGTTTTAGCCGCCCGTACCCCAAACCGACACAGGTGATCAGGTAGAGAATACCAAGGCGATCGAGAGAATTATGGTTAAGGAACTCGGCAAAATGCCCCCGTAACTTCGGGAGAAGGGGGCCTGCCCCGTGATGGAGACTTGCTCTCCGTGAGCGGGTGTGGGCCGCAGAGACCAGGGGGAAGCGACTGTTTACTAAAAACACAGGTCCGTGCGAAGTCGCAAGACGATGTATACGGACTGACTCCTGCCCGGTGCTGGAAGGTTAAGAGGACCGGTTAGCCCCTTGTGGGCGAAGCTGAGAATTTAAGCCCCAGTAAACGGCGGTGGTAACTATAACCATCCTAAGGTAGCGAAATTCCTTGTCGGGTAAGTTCCGACCTGCACGAATGGAGTAACGACTTCCCCGCTGTCTCAACCATAAACTCGGCGAAATTGCAGTACGAGTAAAGATGCTCGTTACGCGCAGCAGGACGGAAAGACCCCGAGACCTTTACTATAGTTTGGTATTGGTGTTCGGAGTGGCTTGTGTAGGATAGGTGGGAGACGTTGAAACCCGGACGCCAGTTCGGGTGGAGTCATCGTTGAAATACCACTCTGGTCACTTTGGACATCTAACTTCGGCCCGTGATCCGGGTCAGGGACAGTGCCTGATGGGTAGTTTAACTGGGGCGGTTGCCTCCTAAAAAGTAACGGAGGCGCCCAAAGGTTCCCTCAGCCTGGTTGGCAATCAGGTGTCGAGTGTAAGTGCACAAGGGAGCTTGACTGTGAGAGAGACATCTCAAGCAGGGACGAAAGTCGGGACTAGTGATCCGGCGGTACATTGTGGAATGGCCGTCGCTCAACGGATAAAAGGTACCTCGGGGATAACAGGCTGATCTTGCCCAAGAGTCCATATCGACGGCATGGTTTGGCACCTCGATGTCGGCTCGTCGCATCCTGGGGCTGGAGTAGGTCCCAAGGGTTGGGCTGTTCGCCCATTAAAGCGGTACGCGAGCTGGGTTTAGAACGTCGTGAGACAGTTCGGTCCCTATCCGCTGCGCGCGCAGGAAATTTGAGAAGGGCTGTCCTTAGTACGAGAGGACCGGGACGGACGAACCTCTGGTGTGTCAGTTGTACTGCCAAGTGCATCGCTGATTAGCTACGTTCGGATGGGATAACCGCTGAAAGCATCTAAGCGGGAAGCTCGCTTCAAGATGAGATTTCCATACACATTATGTGTGAGAGGCCCCAGCCAGACCACTGGGTTGATAGGCCGGATGTGGAAGCGAGGACTAAAGACTCGTGAAGCTGACCGGTACTAATAGGCCAACAACTTACACCACACAACACACTGCACGCGTCCACTATGTGGTTCCCGAACAACAACCCGTACCAAGGGTTGCCGGAACCAACAACTAAATAACAACACCACAGTTGTAACCAAAAAGATTTCCCACCCACCCCCGAGGTAAACACCACAGGGTTGGGACGGGTAACAGAGTTACGGCGGTCATAGCGTGGGGGAAACGCCCGGTCCCATTCCGAACCCGGAAGCTAAGACCCACAGCGCCGATGGTACTGCACCCGGGAGGGTGTGGGAGAGTAGGACACCGCCGGACATAATTTGAGGGGAGCCCCGACCATTTGGTCGGGGCTCTTCGCTTTTAAGCGCTGTCTTTACCCAACAGCGCCCTCCTTAGCTCAACAGTCCACCGGTAGAGTTGGTGGTCATGGAAAACCTCTTCAGCCACTCGGCCTCTGACCCCGAACCGTCACAGCAGGGCGGCGATGCACTGCAGCCGCTCATCTTCACTGTTGTGGTGCCCACGAACGTTTCGCACGCCTTCCAGGGATTCACTGATCATCCGCACCTCTGGTGGCCGATGGAGCAGGAAAGCGTGTTTGGTGCGGAATCCCATGTTGAGTTCGAAGAGAACTTGATTCTTGAAACGGCCGAGGACGGCCGTACGTCGGTGTGGGGCACTATTGATGATTGGCAGCCCCCGCTGTCCTTCCACGCCAGCTGGTACCCGGCTGGAACGCCGTTGTGGTCCACGGAGATCCGGGTTGTCTTTGGTGCCGTGGATGAAGGTACGGAGGTGCGCCTGATCCACGATGGGTGGGAGGGAGCCGAGGATCCCGCAGCGTCCAGGGAATTCTACGCTTGGGGTTGGCCCCGTGTGCTGGCATGCTACGTAAGGTTCATGGGTGGAGCCATTGCCTAGGGTCCGCCGGCTCCAACCCAGTGATTGGCGCTTGCTGCGTGAGGTCCGGCTGGAGATGCTCAAAGACACACCTATGGCTTACGTGGAGAGCGTGGAGGCAGCTCGCCGGCAGACCGAAACGCAGTGGCAGGAACGTGCGGCTGCAATGTCCGGGAACAGCAGCCTCACGTTGGTTGCCGATGCAGGCCAGGACGGCAGCTCATTCTGCGGATTGATGCGTGTGGTGGTCAAGGACCCCCAGAGCACGGAGAAGCCGCTGCAGGCCATGCTGCTCAGCGTCTATGTGGCCCCCGGGCATCGAGGGCTCGGACTGGCCGACGAACTCCTCAGTGAGGCATGCAAAGCCGCCTCGGAAGAACTCGCTGCCGGGAGCATCCAGCTCGGGGTGCATGAGGACAACTCAAGGGCACTGGCGTTCTACCGGCGTCACGGTTTCGAGACCACAGGTGCCAGCAGGCCTTATCCGCAGGACACTTCCAAGCTTGAGCTCACCATGGAGCGCCGGCTGTCATAGCAGGCCACCTCCAAAGCAAGAGCTGCTAGAAGGTACCGGCTTTGGGCACCGCGGTACTGGAGCGCACCACCAGTTGGGTGGGGTGTTCGGTATCGGCAGGTTCCAGGACGAGGCCCTTGGTGATCGCGCCCAACAGTGTACGGACGGCCAGCGCTCCTTGGCCCTTGGCGTCCTGGTCGATGGTGGTCAGGCCCAGGACATTGCCCAAGTCATGGCCGTCGATCCCCATGACAGAGAGGTCATCCGGAATCCGGAGCCCGAAGTCCCGGGCCGCGAGGATGGTCCCGATGGCCATTTCATCGGAGGCGGCGAAGACGGCGGTTGGCCTGTCCGGTGCACTGGCCAGCAGCTGCCGTGCCGCAGCGTAAGCGCCTTCAATGGTGAAGTCCGCGGAAACGATCCATTCGGGCCTGACGGGACAGCCGGCGTCGTTCATTGCTTCTTCGAATCCGCTCCGACGCGTTCCGGGGAGATGGAAGTCCTGGTCGTAGGCCTCATTGCCGGTGATGTGCGCGATCTTGGTGTGCCCCAGACCGAGCAAGTGGTTGGTGGCCTTTCGCGCGATCGCCGAGTCGTCGATCCTGATGGTTGATGCTCCGGGTAAGGGCCCGCCAATACCGACGATCGGGCGATGCATGGCGTGGAGTTGCTGGATTTCGGCTTCGCTCAGCTCCAGCGATACCGCTATCACCGCGTCCACCCGCTTGCGCAGCAGGAAGTCGTTGAAGACGCTGTGCCGGTGCTCGGGGTTTTCCCCGATGTTGTACAGGGTGAGGTCGTACCCCGCTTCGAGCAGCGCGGCCGATGCGCCCTCGATCACCGCTGAGAAGAACCAGCGGTGGACCGAGGGCACCACCAAGCCAACGTTGTGCGTGCGCCCGGAGGCCAGGCTGGAGGCGTGGTAGGACAGCACGAAGCCCAGCTCTGATGCTGCGGCGCGGGCACGCTCCCGGCTGGTAGGCGATACATTGCCTTTGCCGCTGAGCGCCCGTGACACGGTGGCAACGGACAGCCCTGCTCGCTCGGCCACGTCCTTGATGCCCGTCATGCCGCTCCTTGGTGAAAAATCAGCTGACTGTCAGCCAGATTGTCTCCCCTGAGCCTAGTTGATCGGCGCTTGGTTGATCAGCGCCTGATGCACGGGCGCTGCGCAGGATGGTGCCGCCGGCCGGAAGCGGCAGGGGATCGGAGCCTACGTTCATGATCACCAGGGTGTTGCCGTTCAGGTATGCCAGCGAGGACCCGGTGCAGTAGTCCTCCACCCAGGCCAGGGAACCTTCCCCGAGCCGGAGCGTGGCGCGTTCAGCGAGCATGGCCCGGTACAGGTTAAGGTGCGACGCCGGATCGGACTCCTGCAGGTCCCTCGCCAGTGTGGGCCAGGACTCGGGCTGCGGCAACCAAGGGTCCATGCCGCTGCCGAACCCGGAGTGGGGTTCGGACGAACGCCAGGGGAGCGGCACACGGCAACCGTCGCGGCCGATGCGGGCTCCGCCGGTGCGGGCGAAGGTGGGATCCTGGCGCATGCTGCCGGGAATGCTGGAGGAATCGGGCAGGCCCAGTTCTTCGCCTTGGTAGAGGTATGCGCCACCCGGGAGGCCGAGCATGAACATGGTAGCCGCGGCAGCCCGGCGTCGTCCGAGTTCTTCGTTGGGCTGCGCGTCGTCGGGGCCGATGCCGTCTCCGTCGCGGGGACCAGGTCCGTCGTACCCGAAGCGTGAGACGTGCCGGACAACATCGTGGTTGGACAGTACCCACGTGCTGGGGCGCCCACGGCGTCGAGGGAGACCAGCGAGTCGGTGATGATGTGGCGCAGGCGGTGTACGTCCAGGCCGGCGTGCAGGTACGGGAAGTTGAAGGCCTGGTGCATTTCATCAGGGCGGACCCACTGTGCCAGCCGGGGGAGCGGATCCACATTGGCCTCTGCGCAGAGGATGCGGTCCGGGCCGTACTCTTCCAGGATGGAACGCCAGCGGCGGTAGATGTCGTGGAGGGCAGGCTGGCCGAACATCGGAGCGTCCTGGCCGGGGAAACCATCGGAGCTGTTGCCGTCGGCGCGGCCGCCCCAGTTGGGCAGGCCGGCTGCCTTGACCAGCGCGTGGGCTACGTCCACACGGAAGCCTGAGATGCCGCGGTCCAGCCAGAATCGGAGGACGCGTTCGAACTCAGCGTGAACGGCCGGGTTATCCCAGTTGAAGTCCGGCTGCGAGGAGTCGAAGAGGTGCAGGAACCATTGACCGGGCTGACCGTTCGGCTCGGTGATGCGCGTCCACGCCGGACCGCCGAAATGCGACTGCCAGTTGTTGGGCGGCTCGCTGCCCTCGTGCCCTTGGCCGTCGCGGAAGATGAACATGTCCCGCTCCACGCTGCCCGCCCCCGCAGTAAGTGCTGCTTGGAAGGCGACGTGTTGGTCGGAGCAGTGATTGGGGACGAGATCCGCGATGACGCGCAGGTTGAGCCTGTTGGCTTCGGCGATGAGGGCGTCGAAGTCGGCCAAGGTCCCGAACAGGGGATCGACGTCGCAGTAGTCGCTGACGTCATAACCCGCGTCCCGCTGGGGTGAGCGGTAGAACGGTGACAACCACACGGCGTCGACGCCCAACGCCGCCAAGTGCGGGAGTTCAGCGGTGATGCCCGCCAAGTCTCCTACGCCGTCGCCGTTGAGGTCCCGGAAAGAGCGCGGATAGATCTGGTAGATCACAGCGGAACGCCACCAACCGTGCGCCGTGGAGGCGTCGTGGATCGGGGTCAGATGCGTGAAAGCTGCAGTGGGCTCATGGGTCGCAACCGAGAGCAATGAATCAACGGACATGAACACATCGTAGAAGAGATTTTCCAAAAGTGTAAACGTTTCCAGTCCTAAGCATGCTGTCTTTGCACTGCGGACGAGGGGTGGGCTTTTCAAATTTGCGCAAGGCACTGTAGTGTGTGGAAGCGCTTGCAGTTGTGAGCCATATCACCGGCGTTGCAGTGGGCCCAGAGCTTCATGCCGTCGACGTAAAAAGAACGAAAGGGACACCAATGAAGGTGCACAATACCCTCGCGACTCAAACAACCCGGCGTGTTTTCGCCACCGGGGCGATCTCCTTGGCCGCAACTCTGGCACTGAGCGCCTGCGGTGGAAGCGCCTCCACAGCGCCCAGTGCAGAAGCTACAAAACAGGACCTCAAGGCTGCAGGTGCCGGCGTCATCACCATGTGGGTGGACGCTGAGCGCTCCCCGGCACTGAAGGACATTACGGAGAAGTTCAAGTCGGACACCGGCATCGAGGTGAAGCTGGTGGTCAAGGACTTCGCCGCCGTTCGTGACGACTTCATCACCCAGGTACCCACCGGTCAGGGCCCGGACTTGATTGTTGGACCTCACGACTGGATTGGAAAGTTTGTCCAGAACGGTGTGATCGCGCCCGTGGAGTTGGGTGACAAGGCCGGCCAGTTCCAAGACTCTTCCATCAAAGCGATGACGTACAACGGGGCCGTCTACGGCGTTCCGTACGCCATCGAGAACATTGCCCTCCTGCGCAACACCAGCATCGTGGACAGCAAGGCGTCCACACTGGACGAGGTAGTGGCCAACGGCAAGAAGGCCGTGGCAGAAGGCAAAGCCACTTTCCCGTTCCTGGTGGGCATGGACCCGAAACAGGGCGATCCGTACCACCTGTACCCGCTGCAGTCCTCCATGGGCTCACAGGTCTTTGGCAAGAATGCCGACGGCGGTTACGACGCCAAGCAGCTCCTCATTGGTGACGCTGCCGGCGTCGAATTCGCCAAGAAGCTGGCCGCCTGGGGCGACGCCGGTGAGAAGATCATCAACTCCAACATCACGGGAGACATTGCCAAGGAGAAGTTCCTCGCCGGTGAATCCCCGTACTTCCTGACTGGACCGTGGAACGTTCCGGATGTCCAGAAGAAGGGCATCAAGTTCGCCGTCGATGAGCTGCCCACCGCAGGCGGCGAGCCGGCCCAGCCGTTCATTGGCGTCAACGGCTTCTTTATCAGTGCCAAGAGCGCCAACGCCCTGGCCACCAATGAGTTCGTCACCAACTACCTCACGTCCGAGTCGGCCCAGGACTCCATGTATGGGGCAGGCGGACGACCCCCGGCCCTCAAGGCGTCCTTCGACAAGGCAGCCAGCGATCCCGTCGTTGAAGCCTTCGGCAAGATCGGTGCTACTGGCGTTCCCATGCCCGCCATTCCAGAGATGAGTGCGGTCTGGGCTGACTGGGGAGCTACTGAGCTCGCCATCATCAAGGGCCAGGGCGATCCCGCTGAAGCCTGGACCAAGATGGCCGACAGCATCAAGTCCAAGATCGGCGGCTGACACCGCAACCGGCTGACTCCACCGGTCTGCCCCGGACCGGGCGGCACCCCACCGCCCGGTCCTGCCTGCCGCCAACCGCTTCACCCAAGGATCCACAATGCCAAAACCAGATGTCCGCGACCTGCCCGCCACCCAAGGCAAGCCGACGCCGGCTGAGCCTTCCAGCAGCGGCACCCGCCCAGCCAAACCCCTACGCCACCCGGACTCCGTCAAGGGCACCCTCCTGAAGGTGGTCCTCCTGGGAATTGTTGACGCCTTCGCGGTGTACGTCCTGATGATGCTTTTCCTCAGCCAGTCGTGGGCGGCGCTGGCAGTATCGGGGCTGGTGGTCCTGGCCATCAACTGGATCTATCTCCGCAAGGGAGGGCTGCCTGCCAAATATCTGGCACCCGGGGTGCTGTTCCTCTTGGTCTTCCAGGTCCTGGTGGTGGTGTTCAGCGGTTACATCGCCTTCACCAACTACGGCGACGGACACAACAGCACCAAGGAAGATGCCATTTCGGCCATCCAACTGACGGCCCAGAAACGTGTCCCGGATTCCCCGGCGTACAAGGCGGCGGTCCTCACCAAGGGCAACGACTACTACCTGTTGTTCACTGATCCCGCCGGGAAGGCCCAGATCGGCAGCACCGAACAGCCGCTGGCCGAGGCCCCGGATGCCGGCAAAGACTCCACCGGCAAGGCCAACTCCCTGCCGGGCTACCAGACGCTGAAATTCCAGGAGATCGTGGCCAACCAGCAGGAGATCCTGAAGATTACGGTCCCGGTTTCGGACGATCCCGCCGATGGAACCTTGCGCACGGCAGATGGCAGTACCGCGTACCAGTTCAAGCCAGCGCTGGACTACGACGCGGCAACGGACACCTTCACCGACACCGAAACCGGTACGGAATTCCGGGACAACGGCAAGGGAGCCTTCGCCGATTCCAAGGGCGAGACGCTGGCCACGGGCTGGAAGATCGAGGTCGGCATGGACAACTTCGTCCGGGCTTTCACGGACCCCAGCCTCCGTGGACCGCTCCTGGGCGTGATCCTCTGGACCTTCACGTTCTCCATAGCGTCCGTGGCGTTGACGTTCGTGATGGGCCTCTTCCTGGCCACGACCTTCAATCGGGAGGACCTCCGCGGCAAGAAGGTCTACCGGATCCTGATGATCCTGCCGTACGCATTCCCCGCATTCCTCTCCGGGTTGGTGTGGTCCGGCATCCTCAACCCCGAGTTCGGCTGGCTCAACCAGACCCTCCTGGGCGGTGCGAACATCGGGTGGCTCACAGATCCGGTGCTGGCCAAGATCAGTGTGCTGGTGGTCAATGTGTGGCTGGGGTTCCCGTACATGTTCCTGGTCTGCACGGGTGCCCTTCAGTCGCTGCCCTCCGAAATTGACGAGGCCGCGCGCATGGATGGTGCCTCTGCCTGGCGGGTGTTCCGATCCATCAAGCTGCCGTTGCTGCTGGTGTCCGTAGCGCCCCTGCTGATCTCGTCCTTCGCCTTCAACTTCAACAACTTCAACGTCATCTACATGCTGACGGGCGGTGGACCGCGATTCGCGGACACGGACCGGGACATCGGATCTACCGACATCCTGATCACGCTGGTCTACAAAGTGGCGTTCGGTCAAGGAACCGGGCGGGACTATGGCCTGGCCAGCGCACTCGCGATCATCATCTTCATCATCGTGGCCACCATCTCGGCCATCAGCTTCAAGCAGACCAAAGCACTCGAGGACGTCAACTGATGAGCGTACGCACACTCACCGACATCAAAGAAACAGCGGTCGACGGCGGCACCTCGCCGTTGACCCCCACACGCCGTCCGTTCGGGGTCTGGTTCAAAGACAAAGGCTGGCGGCATCTGGTGGGCATCGTCACCACCGTCTTCGCCGTGTTCCCGCTCCTCTATGTGCTGTCCGCGGCCCTGGATTCCAACGGCACCCTGGTAGGTTCCAACGGGCTGTTCACCAGATTCGATACCGGTAACTTCGTGGCTCTCTTCAGCGACCCCACCAGGCCGTTCGGACGGTGGTTCGTGAACACCTTGGTTGTTGGCACCGTCACCTCCGCCGCTACCGTTTTCCTCGGTGCCATGGCCGCCTACGCGTTCTCCCGCATGCGCTTCAAGGGCCGCCGGATGGGACTGTTGACCCTGCTCCTGCTGCAGATGTTCCCGCAACTGCTGGCCGTCGTCGCGATCTTCCTTCTCCTGAGCGGCATCTCCCAAGTGATCCCCGCGCTGGGACTGGGCAGCCAACTGGGCCTGATCATGGTGTACCTCGGCGGTGCGCTGGGGGTGAACACCTACCTGATGTACGGGTTCTTCAACACGGTCCCGCAGTCCTTGGACGAAGCGGCCAAGATCGACGGCGCCAGCCATGTGCAGATCTTCTTCGGCATCATCCTGCGCCTGGTGACTCCCATCCTCGCGGTAGTGGGACTGCTGGCGTTTATCGGTATCTCCAGCGAATTCGTGATCGCCAGCGTGGTGCTGACCGATCCGGACAGCCAGACGCTCGCCGTCGGACTTTACTCCTATGTGGCGCAGCAGCGTTCCGAGAACTGGGGCGTCTTCGCCGCCGGCGCCGTGATCGCCGCGATCCCGGTCATGGCACTGTTCCTCTTCCTGCAGAAGTACATCGTCAGCGGCCTCACCGCCGGCTCAGTGAAAGGCTGACCATGCCCATCGCCCTTCCCCACCACGACGGCTCCGGACTCTACTCACCCGGTTCCGTGTCCCTTGGCGATACCGTCCGGCTGCGCGTCCGCGTCCCGCAGGGGTGGGGTCCGGCGTCGAAGGTGTGGGTCCGTTCCGTCCAGGACGGCGAGCCCCGCTACGACGCCGCCATCCGGCTGGGCACAGCCGAAGGCTGGGACTGGTGGGAGGCAGCAATGCAGGTGGCCAACCCGGTGGCGAAGTACCGCTTCCTGCTGGAGGTCTCCGCACCGCACGACGACGATGCTCCCGTTGGAGCCGCAGGTACGGTGGGGCGGCGGTACTGGAACCTCAACGCGCAAGGGCTGTTTAGCAGGGATGTTTCAGATGCTGCTGACTTCCGGCTCACCGCGTTCACGCCCGCGCCGGAGTGGCTCCGCAAAAGCACCATGTACCAGGTGTTTCCGGACCGCTTCGCGCGGTCCGGGTACGCGGAGGGCCACCCGGTTCCGGAATGGGCCATCGAGTGTTCCTGGGACACTCCGGTGGCGGGTACAGGGCCGGCGGCCTCAACCCAGTTTTACGGTGGTGACCTCCCGGGGATCACCGGCAAACTGGACTACTTGCAGGTCCTGGGTGTCGATGTGCTGTATTTGACTCCGTTCTTCCCTGCCCACTCAAACCACCGCTATGACGCTTCCACCTTTGATTCCGTGGATCCACTCCTGGGCGGGGACCAGGCGTTGGTGGATTTGGTGGAAGCGGCCCATTCCCGGGGCATCAGGGTGGTGGGGGACCTCACGGCCAACCATTCCGGCGATACACACGAATGGTTCATCAAGGCGCTCGCCGACCCCGGCTCAGAGGAAGCCGGCTACTACTACTTCAGCGCGGACCATTCACGCTACGAGGCGTGGTGGGGCGTGCCATCGATGCCCAAATTCAACTGGTCTTCAGAGGCCCTCCGCCGTCGCTTCGTGACGGATGACGATTCCGTGGTGGCACGTTGGCTCAAGCCACCGTTCAACCTGGACGGTTGGAGGATCGACGTCGGCAATATGACCGGACGCCTCGGATCGGTTGATCTCAACCACAACGTAGCCCGGCTCATCGCGGACCGGGTTCGTGAGATCAACCCGAACGCGGCCCTGCTGGCCGAATCCACGTCCGACGCCGCCCCCGATTTCACTGGCGAGCACTGGCAAGGCGCCATGACGTACTCCAACCTCACCCGCCCGCTGTGGTCCTGGCTCGCCAAGGACGCTCCCACTGTGAACTTCTTTGGCTCGCCGCAGTCAGGACCCAACAGGATCTCCGCAGAGGACTTCCTCGCGACGCATCAGGACCTTGCCTCGGGATTTAGCTGGGGTGTGCGACAAAACACCATGAACGCCCTCAACACCCACGACACTGCCCGGGCCTCCACCGTCATGATCGAATGCGGCCCGGAAGTGGGAGCTGTGCTCACCTTTTGCCTGCCCGGAGTTCCGGTAATGTTTGCCGGCGACGAATTCGGCTTCGAAGGATACAACGGCGAGGACTCCCGGACGCCGATGCCCTGGCGGGCGCTGGAGGCAGGGTCCGTCAACGGCGGCACTGACCTGCGCCCCCACTATGCGCGACTTGCCCGGCTCCGGGGTGAGCAGCCAGCCCTCACTGAAGGTGGGGTCCGGTGGATCCACGCCGAGGGCGATGCCCTGGTCTTTGTCCGGGAAACCGCGCAGTCCTCCGTGCTGGTGTTCATTGCCAGGGGAGCTGCCGAGGCGACGCTTGACGGCACTGTTCTCTCCGTACCGCAGCTCGAAGCGTTGCTTGCCGAACCACTTCACCGCACCGGAGCGGTGACGTCCGCAGCCGCCGGGCCATCCGGCGTCGAGCGCGTCCGCCTGTGCACGAACGGAGTCTCCGCCGGCATCTGGGCTCTCCCGGGCACTACGGTTCCATCCTGGTAGCCGACGCTTGCCCCCGCACTGCAGGGTGCGGCGCTGGCTAGACTATGAACACTGAAAACACTGCGAAGACTGCCGGTTTGGCGTGTCCGCGGTGCTCATGTGGAGGAATAGCTTGTCGGACGAAACGGCCATGGTTGGCACATCAGAGGAAAGCATCAGGAACCGCAGCGGAAACGGAGAAGCCTTGCTGCCACCCGGCGGGCACCAGGCTTTCCTGCAGGAGTTAAAGGCGGGGCTGGATGCCGGCCAAGTGACGCAGGACCACGAGGCACTTACTGTCTATTCCGTTGATCAGGGTCCCCTGCTGGAACGGCACCTGCCACTGGCCGTCGTCTGGGCCGAATCCGTGGAAGATGTGCAACACATTGTCCGCACCTGCGCAGCGCATCAGGTGCCGATCGTCGCCCGGGGTGCGGGTACCGGCGTTTCCGGCGGAGCTCACGCCACGCAGGGCTGCATCGTGCTGGGCCTTGAACGGATGAACCGCATCCTGGACCTCAACCCCGACGACGAGACCGCCGTCGTCGAACCCGGTGTCATCAACGCCGACCTCAACGCTGCAGCCGCCGAACACGGCCTCATGTACGCCCCCGACCCTGCCAGCTACAAAATGTCCACCATCGGCGGCAACGTGGCCACCAATGCCGGGGGACTGCGATGCGCTAAATACGGGGTGACACGGGATTCCGTGCTGGCCCTGGACGTCGTGATGGCTGATGGCTCGTTGATGCACACAGGACACCAGACCTTTAAGGGAGTTGCTGGCTACGACCTCACAGCGCTGCTGGTGGGCTCCGAAGGGACACTCGGAATCGTGGTGGGCGTGACTGTCCGCCTGAAGTACCTGCCGCGAGAGGTCCACACCATTGCTGCGTTCTACCAGGACTTCCGCAGTGCGGCCGCCGGAGTGCTCGCCGTAGGCAAGGCCCGGGTCCAGCCGGCCATCATGGAACTGCTGGATAACGGAACCCTGGTGCAGTTGGATGAAATGCATGGAGGTGACCTCCAGACCCGTGGCAAGTCGCTGCTCCTGATCCAGACCGATGGTTTCGGCGCAGCTGCGGAAGCGGACGTGGTGCGGCAGGTGCTGGCCGCTGGCGGCGCAACGGTGACCACCGAGGCCAGCGAGGAAGCGGAGATGCTGGTGGAATTGCGCCGCAACAGCAGGGGCGCTGAAGTGGATGACGAATTCAGGGTTGGCGAGGACATTGCCGTGCCACGATCGCGGTTGGTGGACTTCGTGGCCGAGGTCGAGGCCATGGCGGCCCGCTTCAGCGTGATGCTTAAGGTTGTGGCGCACGCAGGAGACGGCAATCTGCACCCGACGTTCTGGATGGAACGTGTGGACCCTGTTACTGATGCGGCTGCTTTGGAGCGGCTCAACGCGGCGTTGGATGAATCCATCCGGATAGGTCTTGAGATGGGTGGCACCATCACCGGCGAGCACGGCGTAGGCCAATACAAGTTGCGCTGGCTGGGCCTGGAACAACCGGAGCCTCTGCGGGAGTTGCAGCGGCGGATCAAGGAGCTGTTCGATCCCCAGGGAATCCTGAATCCGGGGAAGGCAATCTAGGTCTTTCTTCTGGTGGGGCCCGGAGGGGTGTGACGCTCTATCGTGTTCCGCGTGTTTGGGGCGTGACGCTCTCTCGCTTCCCGGCCTCCCGCAGATTGCCTCAAGGTTTCTTGGTATTCCAAACTTGTGCTGATTTAAGTTGCTCTTGTGCCATCGCTTTATTTGCTGGCATTTACTTTCGGTCACTCCCCTCATAGGCTTACTTGGTATACCAAAATTGCTACGAGGGGAATGACGTGCGCGAGAAGCGGCAGGCTGGTGCTGGACTGGGTCCGAGGCTTACAACGGGGTTGGTGTTGCTTGCGCTCGTCATGGTTTCCATCAATCTTCGGCCGGCCATTACTACCGTTGCCGGGGTGATGAACCAGATGCCGGGGGTGTTTGGTCTGGATCCTTCGCTTCTTCCGTTGCTGGGGACTTTGCCTGTGTTGGCATTTGGGGTTTCGGGTCCGATCGGTCCTTGGCTGGCCCGACGATGGGGGACCGGGCGGGCTGTGGCTGGTGCTTTGGTGGTCCTGGCTGCTGCGCTGATTGTCCGGGCGACGGTGCCTGCACTTTTGCTGCCAGGCACGTTCCTGGCCGGCATGGCGATCATGACCGCCAGTGTGCTGGTGCCTCAGATCGTCAAGGCAAACCGCGGCACGGGTTGGTGGACTGGGCTGTGCACCATGGGATTCGGTTTGGGCGCTGCGCTCGGCGCCGGGTTGGTCCAGCCGTTGCAACACCTCTTGGGCGGCAGCCTGCCCTGGGCCTTGGCCGTGTGGGCGGTGCCGGCACTAGTGGGCGCCATCCTCATTTACCGATCCGGAGGTACCCCCCGGGAAGGTGCCGGTCGGGCGACAGATGGCGACGCGTCGTCGTCGGCCGGCACCAGCGTGCCCGTCCACGGGAGGCCAGCTACTCCGCTCAGGAAGCAGCGCACTGCGTGGGCAGTGACCGCGTTCTTCGGCCTGCAAGCGATGCTCTACTTCGCCATCACGTCGTGGCTGGCAGTGTTTTTGGTATCGCGGGGGCTAGCACCAGCAGAATCGGCCGCCCTCCTGGCGTGGTTCAGCCTGGCGGGACTTCCGGCTAGCCTGCTGGCCCCCGTACTCGCCGTCCGTCCGGGCATCCTGAAAATCCTAGCACCGGGGCTTGGCTTGTCGGTGGCGCTCGCGCTCCTGGGTGTGCTCGCGGCCCCGGCCGGGCTGCAGTTCCTGATGGTCGGCATTCTGGGCGTGGTGCAAAGTGCCGGATTCGGACTCGCCATGGCACTGGTAGTGATCCGTTCGGCCGGACCCCAATCGGCCGGACGACTCTCCGCCATGAGCCAGGGGTTCGGATTCGCACTGGCTTCCCTCGGCCCGCTGGGGGCAGGGTTGCTGCACACCCTGACCGGTGGCTGGGAAGTGACGTTCTGGGTCCTCGCCGCCGAAGCCGTGGTGCTCGCAGGCGCAGGCTTCTTGGCGATCCGCGGCCCCTTGGTAAGTGTGGAGCAGGCACCGGTGACAGCTGAGCCAGGCTCCCAACCAACCCTCGTTTGATCATCCGGCGCCCTGTCCGGGCGAAGCTCTGCAGCGTATCCTCGGCGGTATGACGAACTCACCAGCAGGGACCGATCAGCCAAGCACTCCAGCCACCGAAGTCCTGGAAACCAACGAGTGCTGGGAGCTCCTCAGGGGTGTTTCCGTGGGCCGGCTCGCGGTGGTGGTGGACGATCATCCCGACATTTTCCCCGTGAACTACAAAGTGGACCACGGAACCATGGTGTTCCGGACGGGTGAAGGCACCAAGCTTCATGCAGCTTTGGGCGACGCTCCGGTGGCGATCGAAGCCGACGGCGTCAATGCCGAAACCGGGGTGGCGTGGAGCGTGGTGGTCAAAGGCCAGGCAACTGCCGTGAAGCTCACCGAGGATGTCCTGGATACCATCGGACTCCTGCTGTTCCCCTGGGAGGCGGGGCAGAAGGACCAGTTCATCCGCATCACCCCCACTACAGTGACGGGCCGCCGCTTCAAAGTCACTCCAGCTGTGACGTGGTGGGGGCCATTGGATGATGCACCCACGGCACGCGGCGAGTAGGCCAGGGAGGTAGCTAGACCAGTTCCAACTGGTCCGCCACGACCTTGCCCTGGTGGATCACGGTCCGGTCCTTGCCGCGGTCCATGACGGTGGAGGCCACCGTTTCGCCGTCCACCAGCAGTAGTTCCGCCGGGTCGCCGACCTCGACGCCGGGACGGTGGGCAGTGTCCTTGAGCCGGGTCGCGTTGGGGTCAAGGATGCTGGCGCCGCCGATGGTGGCGATGGCCAGACAGTGTTCGATCAGCTCGTCCTTGCGGAAACCGTGGGTGAAAGCGAGCTGCCAGGTGCGGTCCAGCATGTCGGTGTTGCCGTAGGGGGACCAGTAGTCGCGCTGGCCGTCCTCGCCCAAGCCCAAGCGGACACCTGCCTCGGTGAGGAGCGGGATGGGCAGTTGCCCGGCAGCGGAGGGAGCAACCGAAGCCAGGGATACATCCAGTTCCGCGAACGCATCAATCAGCCTGCGGGTGGTGGCCTCGTTGACGCTGCCCAGCTGGTAGGCGTGGGACATGGTCACCTTGCCCTGCATACCCAGCGCGCGCGTGCGCTCAAGCACCAGATCCGTGCTGAACACACCCAGCTCGCCCGGTTCGTGGAGGTGGATATCGATGGGAACCTGGTACTTCTCCGCCAAGCCGAAGACGATGTCCAGGTGCTTTGCCGGATCCCTGTCCAAAGTGCAGGGATCGATGCCACCCATCACGTTGGCCCCGGCCTTCAGCGCCTCTTCCATCAGCTCAACAGTGCCCTCCTCAAGTAACAGTCCGGCCTGCGGGAAGGCGATGATCTCCACGGAGGCCTGACCGGCAAACTTCTCCTTGGCGGCAGCAACGGCGTCAAAACGCTCCAGCCTGCAGTCCACATCCACCTGCGCGTAGGAACGCACACGGGTGGTGCCCCGGGCGATCATCCGTCCCAGAGTGTCGTTCACCCGGTCCTGCAGCGGGACCTCGGCGTTGCGCCAGTTTTGACGGTCGTTCATCATCATGGTCCACACGCCCGGACCACCCGTGTGTTCACGGAAGGGCAAGCCGATGCGGGTGGAATCGAGGTGGACGTGGACGTCTGAGAACGACGGCAACAGAATCCGTCTACGGCCTTCAACCACGGTTGTGTCCCCCGGGACAACCAGGGCAGGGTCATGCGGTTCGACGGCGGTGATCTCGCCGCCTGCTTCGCCGGCGACAAGGGTGACGTCGCTCAGTGCTTGGCCCCAAGGGCGGACGGCGCGGATCAGGGTATTCAATGGGTGCTCCCTTAGTGGCCGCTCTGTTCAACGTCGACTCGACGAAGACACTAATGGCGGACGCTGTGAAATTCTTGTATACCAAAGTAGCGTAGGGCAAAGCGTCACTCAAAGGACTGACGCCGGCATGAAGGGAAGTTTGACAGTGGCTGAGGCGATGCCGGACACCGGAAGCGGCCGTGATGATGAGGCACGTGCGGAAAACGTCTACCAACTGGTGTTGGAAGGCATCGTCACCGGCAAGTACGCCCAGGGGATGCGGCTGCGCGAGCGCGAACTCTCCGAGGTTTACAACGTCTCCCGTATTCCGGTGCGCGAGGCTATACAGCGCCTGGAGCAGGACGGATTTGTAGAGACCTTCCCTCGCCGTGGCGCCGTGGTGCGGCAGCTAACGCTCACTGATGTCAATGAACTGTTCGATATCCGGCTGTGCCTGGAGACTTTTGCCGCGCGTATGGCTGCCACCCGTGTTGCCGAGGGAAGCGACGGCGGGCGGTTGGAGGAACTCATGCAGGCGTCCACAGCAGCCATCGATGAGGACCGCACCGAGGACGTTGCCGTCATCAGCGCCGAGTTGCACGCCGAAATCGTCAGCCTGTCCGGCAACCGGCTCCTGATCGAATCCGTGAAGCCTCTCTTTGGCCGGATGCGCTGGATCTTTGGGCTGGCCCACAACCGCAGCAACGAACTCCAACGCGACGAGCACACAGAGTTGTGCAATGCGATCCTGAAAGGCCGGCCGGACCTGGCCTACTCGCTGGCGTACTCGCACATCGAGTTGGGGCGGGAACCAGTCCTGGCCGGCCTTGCCGAAACCCTGGAACCGTGAGTTTTTGTACAGATAGCGCCCTTTAGAGGCCCTCTTCCGGGCGTTATCTGTACAAAAACTCCGCTAGTCGTCGGCGTCCGGGTATTCGTCCTCGTCTTCATCGTCGTACCGGCCGGATTCCTCCACCTCGACCTCAAGGATCTTCAGCAGCTCCGTATCCGGGTTCAGCATGATGGCGGCCTCGTCGCGGCGGTGTTGCAACACGGTGTCCAAGTAGGACTGCACTGTCTCCGCCAGGGGAACGTACCTGTCCTGCTTCTGGCTCATGTACCAGCGGTGTTCCAACACTTCATGGACAACTTCCGCGGGCTCCAGTTTCCCAGCGAGGTGCCGTGGAATAGACCGCACAATGGGCTCGAAAATCTGGCTGACCCAGATGTGCGCGCTGATTTCCTCGTCCAGGTCCGGGTTGTTGTCCGCCCGGAACTGGTCCATGTCGTTCAAGAGCCGGCGGGCCTGGTTCTCCTGCGCGTCCAACCCGGTCAGGCGCAGCAAGCGACGCTGGTGGTGGCCGGCGTCGACCACTTTGGGCTGGAGCTGAATCGTGGAGCCGTCCGCCGTGGTCTTGATGGCGTACTCCTCCACGTCGAAGCCGAGTTCGTTGAGGCGCCGGATGCGGGCAGCCACGCGCCACCTTTCGCCGAGTTCGAAGGACTCTTTCTCCGTCAGCTCGGTCCAGAGCCGGCGGTAGCTGTCCATGATCAGCTCACTGGTGGCTACGGGATCCACCTTTTCCTCGATCAGCCCGCCGTCCAGCAGGTCCATCAGTTCACCGGCAATGTTCACGCGGGCGATTTCGAGGTCGTATTCACGCTGGCCCATGGAAAGGTCCGGATAGAGTTCGCCCGTTTCGGCGTCCACCAGATAAGCGGCGAAGGCGCCGGCATCACGGCGGAACAACGTGTTGGACAGCGAAACGTCACCCCAGTAGAAGCCCACAAGGTGCAGGCGGACCAGCAGCAGTGCCTGCGCGTCAATGAGCCGGGTCAGGGTGTCCTTGCGGAGCATCTGCGAGAACAACGCGCGGTACGGCATGGAGAACTTAAGGTGCCGGGTCACCAGTACAGGGTTCAGCGGCCGGCCATCCGCGGTGGTGCGTCCGGTGATCACAGCAACCGGCTCCACGCAGGGAACATCCAACCGGGCCAGCTTCCGCAGCATGTGGTACTCGTGACGGGCCACGTGCTCGGAGGTTTCCTTGATGGCGATGACCGAACCGCCCAAGTGCGCGAAACGCACGATGTGCCGCGAAATGCCGCGGGGGAGCGCCGCAAGGTTCTCGGCCGGCCAATCCTCCAAGGCGATGTGCCACGGAAGATCCAGCAGTTCAGGGTCGGCCGAAGCCGCCGTAATGTTCAGGGAACCGATGACGCTCGCCGGCGGTGCCGTGTCCTGCGCACTCGCGGCTTCAGTGCGGGGGAGCTTGCCGATCTGCCCGTAGTCGGTTGGTTCGTCGTGCCACTGGGCTCCGTTTTGCTCGCTCATGCCTCAATTGTTCCGTACTCAGGGGTGGAGGACGTTCCGGCTTCCGGGAACGGCCACTTCGAGGTGGCTGACCACTCGACGTCGGGCGCGGCCTGGAAGGCGACGCCCTGATAGGCGAGCCGCTCGCCCAAGGCGCCCAGACGACGTCGGAAGTCACCTGCGTTGCGGACCTCCTGGCCGGACCACGCGACTTCCGCCAGGGAAACGGCCCGGGGGTAGAGGAGCCACTGCGCTTGCTCGCTGTTCCGTACGGTTTCTGTCCACAGGGGTCCTTCGACGCCGAGGATCTGGTGGTCCTTGAGGCCGCCCTGAGCAGGATCCCAGTTGTAGTACTCGGACCACGTGAAGGGCCCGCCTTCCACCCATTCGAGCCCGATGGGGCTGTCAGACGCGTACTTTTGGTCCAGGTAAGTATTGGCGGCGGGAGACATGATCACCTTCGCACCGCCTTCCTCGGCCTGCCGGACCACCGGGGCGAAGTCGCCGTGCCAATACTGGATGACGGCGCCTTCCGGGAGTTCGACGGCGGCGAACTCGTTCCAGCCCACCACCGTTTTGCCGGTTTCGGCACCGATCCGGACGAACTGCTGCACCATCTCGACGTATTCGTCGTGGCCCGTGACATGGGCTTCGTCGCCGCCGATATGCAGATAGGGGCCGGCCGTGATGGCGGCGAGCTGGCCGAGGACCTCGCGGACAAACTCGTACGTAGCGGGCAGATCTGCCGAGAAGGTTGACCAGCCCACGTCGGCGGTGGTGCTCATGGGCTTGGCCTGGCCGTCAGGGTTGAGCTGTGGAATGGCGGTAAGGGCTGCATTGACGTGGCCAGGGAAGTCGATCTCCGGGATCACCAGCACGTTCTTGGTGGCGGCGTAGGCCTGGATGTCCTTGAAATCCTGCTGCGTGTAGAAACCCTCGCGCCCACGGGAAGGAACCGCGGTAGGGACCTCCACGGCGCCTTGTCCGCCCAGGGCAGTCAGCTGGGCGTACGGCAACCCTGACGGGTTTTGTTCCGGTTCGTGGATCTCGATCCTCCACGACTGGTCGTCCGTGAGGTGCAGGTGCAGGGCGTTCAGCTTGAACTGCGTCATGACGTCGATCTGTGCCTTGACCTCCTCCACCGTGAAGAAGCTGCGGGCAACGTCCAGCATCAGGCCGCGGTACGCGAACCGCGGCGCGTCGGCGATATCGACGGCGGGAATCACCCATTCGGCGTCGCTTGCGTCCGCCTTCTCAACGGACGCAGGGAAAAGCTGACGGAGCGTCTGGACTCCATTGAAAAGTCCGGCCGGACTGGAGGCCGTGAGCCTGACGCCATCCTCGGTGACGCTGAGCGCGTACGCTTCCGGGCCGCCGTCGAATGCTTCCGCGAACTCAAGGGAAATGTCACCGGGGCGGGTGTCCTCAACGATGGGCAGTTCGAAACCGGTGCCGGCGCGCAGCAGCGAGGCCAACTGTTCGGCGAGATGTGCGGCCGGAGCTGTGGCGCTGATCCGTGCTGTGGGGGCAAGCGTAAAGGCAGGGCTGTCCTGGAGTGCGACGTGGGAGGGGCGGGGGATCAAGGTGTCCGTCGTGTTCATGCCATTCTTTCCGGGAGAAAGGTTAACGCGAGAGCGGCCCGACCTGGAGGGGTCGGGCCGCTTTCATGCGGAGTTAGGTGACTGCCGGTGGACTAGTCGCCCAGGCGGAGGCCGGTCTTGGTGTCGAACAGGTGCACGTGGCCGGACTGCGGACGAACGAAGATGGACTCGCCCTTCATCGGGGGACGACGACCGTCGACGCGTGCAACGATGTCGTGGCTCTTGCCATCGAGGATGGTGTGGCCGTAGACGTAAGCGTCGGCGCCGAGTTCTTCGACGACGTCAACCTCAACCTGGAGGCCTTCGCCGTTGCCGACGGTTTCGAGGTCTTCCGGACGCGAACCAACGGTGACGGTCTGGCCGTGAGCCTCTTCGAGGATGTTGCGCGGCACGGGGTAAACCGTTCCACCGAACTGGACACCGCCGTCGACGACCGGCAGTTCCAGCAGGTTCATGGCAGGGGAGCCGATGAAGCCTGCAACGAAGACGTTCTGCGGGCGGTCGTACAGGTTGCGCGGGGTGTCAACCTGCTGGAGCAGGCCGTCCTTCAGCACTGCGACGCGGTCGCCCATGGTCATTGCCTCGACCTGGTCGTGCGTCACGTAAACGGTGGTGACGCCGAGGCGGCGGGTGAGGGAT
The DNA here is from genome assembly GCF_002224285.1 of Arthrobacter sp. YN. Classification (GTDB taxonomy): domain Bacteria; phylum Actinomycetota; class Actinomycetes; order Actinomycetales; family Micrococcaceae; genus Arthrobacter. The sequence goes on from NZ_CP022436.1 coordinate 1,020,212, forward strand.
GCGATCTGCGTACGGGTCTGGACGCGGAGCTTGGCATCAAGGTTGGACAGCGGCTCATCCATGAGGAAGACCTGCGGGTTACGGACAATTGCACGGCCCATGGCAACACGCTGGCGTTGACCACCGGAGAGTGCCTTCGGCTTGCGGTCCAGGTAGGCCTCAAGGTCAAGAAGCTTGGCGGCTTCGCGAACACGCTCGGCGCGCTCTTCCTTGGAGACGCCGGCGATCTTCAGCGCGAAGCCCATGTTGTCTGCAACCGTCATGTGCGGGTACAGGGCGTAGTTCTGGAAGACCATGGCGATGTCGCGGTCCTTCGGCGGAACGTCCGTGACGTCGCGGTCACCGATCAGGATGCGGCCGGCGTTCACGTCCTCAAGACCTGCGAGCATGCGCAGGGAGGTGGACTTACCGCAACCGGAGGGTCCAACGAGGACCAGAAATTCGCCATCGGCGATGTCGATGTTGAGTTTATCGACGGCGGGCTTATCTGTGCCCGGGTACAGACGCGTAGCGTTATCAAAAGTAACTGTAGCCACAGTTATCAATCCCTTCACCGGCAGGTACGTGCCGGACGATCCGTTGTGAATGGTTCATTTTCTTCAGTTGAACTCCCCGGCCAATGGCCGGGGAGGATCATGTGACGTCTCACGGTACTGTGCGTCACATCACATCCAAGAGTATGTCAGACTTTTGGACTTACTACCTAAATGTTACGAATGTCACATGTTGCCCTGATCACTCGCTAAGCCTCGGCGGTGACCCTCCGGCGCTCCCTCAACAGGGCTTCCAGCAACTCCGCCACGTGTACCGGCGCCTCCACCCTGTACTGGGCCTGAGTGAAGTCCAAGCCAACCTTGATGCCCACATCATCGCCCAGGAGCCGGCCCAACGCGTCCTCATCGGTGACGTCGTCACCCGCGAACAGGATGGCAGTGGCGCCGGTTGCCTGACGCAGGAATTCAACGGCCTCGCCCTTGGAGGCGTGAACCACGGACGTCTCCAGCACACGTTTGCCCGTTTTGAGGTAAACGCCCGGATGCTCCCGGAGCACCCGCATGGCGGCCTCGACGGCGTCTTCCGCGACGTCGTCGTCGGCCATCCTCGTATGAAGGACGACGCCGGCGGGTTTGTCTTCGAGCAACGTCCCCGGAGCGATGTTCACGATTTCCGCGAGGACCTCACGCACCGAGGCCAGTTTGCTGCGCTGCTCATCGTCCAGTTCCAGGCCCAAGGATCCTTCACCGAGCCACACTTCAGCCCCGTGGCTGCCGATCAGCAGCGTGTCAGCCGGAGGTGAAGCGACCAGCCGCAGGCTGTCCAGGGCCCTGCCTGAGATGAGTGCCGTCGTCGTGCGTGGAAGTTCGGCAAGGCTCGCCAATGCGGCAGCCGAGCGGGGCAGGGGGCGGGCATCCTCCGCCCGGTCCACGATGGGGGAGAGGGTGCCATCGAAGTCGAGGGCCACCAAAAGATGCTCCGTGCCGGAAACACGCCGGACTGCTTCAAGCAGCTCCGGCGACAGGGAGAGGCTCTCAGCTGTCATCGCGCACCACCTTCTCTTCCAGGGCGGCCAGGAACTCCGCCGACCAGTGATCGACGTCGTGATCCAGAATTTGCTTGCGCATCAGCTTCATGCGGCGGCGCGCTTCCTTGGCGGGCATGTTGATGGCCCGCAGCACGGTGGACTTGAGTCCGTCGATGTCGTGCGGGTTGATCAGGAGCGCCTGCTTGAGTTGGTCGGCAGCGCCGGCGAACTCGCTCAGGACCAACGCACCGTCATCCTCGGAACGGGCCGTGACGTACTCCTTGGCCACCAGGTTCATGCCGTCGCGCAGCGCGGTGACCAGCATGACGTCCGCAGCGAGGTACAGCGCCACCATTTCTTCCACCGGATAGCTGTGGTGCAGGTAGCGGACCGCAGTGTTCTGGATGGTGTCGTAGGTGCCGTTGATGTGGCCCACGGTGCCTTCGATCTCCTCGCGGAGCAGCCTGTACTGTTCAACCCGTTCCCGGCTGGGGCTGGCCACCTGAATCAAGGTGGCGTCCTCCACCTTGATGTGGCCGTCCGCCAGGAGTTCCTCGAAAGCCTTGAGCCGGTGCCGGATGCCCTTGGTGTAGTCCAGGCGGTCCACGCCCAGGAGGATGGTTTTCGGATTGCCGAGGTCCTTGCGGATCTGCTGTGCGCGCTCGATGATCTCAGGGTTGGACGCGAGCTCGCGGATCTGGGCGACGTCGATGGAAATCGGGAAGGCCTGCGCCCTGGCAATGTGGGTGACCTCGCCGTCGGGACCCTTGACGTGCACCTGCTGCTGCTTGACGCTTGCGCCCAGGAAGCGGCGGGCCGAACGCATGAAGTTGCCGGCGTCGCTGGGCCGCTGGAAGCCCAGGAGGTCCGCGCCAAGCAGGCCGTCAATGATTTCACGGCGCCACGGCAGTTGGGCGAAGATCTCCGGCGGCGGGAACGGGATGTGGTTGAAGAAACCAATCTTGAGGTCCGGCCGGGTCTCGCGCAGCAGGCGGGGAACCAACTGGAGTTGGTAGTCCTGCACCCACACGGTGGCGCCGTCGGCGGCATGGCGGGTCACGGCGTCGGCGAACTTCCGGTTGACCTTGCGGTAGGAATCCCACCACGTACGGTGGAACTCCGGCGGCGCAATGACGTCGTGATACAGCGGCCAAATGGTCGCGTTGGAGAAGCCTTCGTAGAACAGCTCGACATCATCGCTGCTCAACTGGACCGGTATGAGGTCCATACCTTCATGGCTGAACGGGCGCACCGTCTCGTCCGGGGCGCCATGCCAACCTACCCACGCGCCGTCGGACTTCGTCATCATTGGCGCCAGCGCCGTTACGAGACCGCCGGGCGAACGCCGCCAACCGTCGCTGCCATGTCCGTTGTCATCGCTGATGCGGTCAACGGGCAGCCTGTTGGAGACCACCATGAAGTCGAACTTGGTTGCCGTGGGCTTCTTGACGGGAGAAGCCCGAACGCCTTCTTCGGTCTTGAGTTTCTCGCTTGCCAAATCCTGCATTAATGCTCCCTGGGGTTGCTGTGACTCAACTCCCAGCCTACTAGCGGAATCTTCCATGGCACTTGATCGTTCAACAACCGGGCAATGGGTCTGCGCCGGATCTTCAAGTTTGCTCCCGTAAACTGACCCCGTTGCCCTAGCTATGCCCTTTGACGTCGAATACCCCGAGGAACTGATGAGCCCCGCAAACGAACAACGCCTGTCCAAGGCTGAACGCACCGCCCAGGCACGGGAAAAGGCGCGCGCAATCCGCGAAGAGCAGTTGAAGAAGGACAAGCGCAACAAGCTTCTGGTCGGCTGGGGCATTGTGGTTGCCGTTGTGGTCATCATCGCCCTGGTGGCGTTCGTGGTCATTGGCCAAGCGCAGAACAACGCACCTATCGCCGATCAGGGCCCGACGCCGGCCAACGGCAACGTCCACGGCGGCGTGACGCTGCTGGCCAACAGTGAAGTTGTTAAGTCGGAGCCGGCCAGCGTCAACGTTGCCGACGTCCCCAGCCCTGCAGCTACCCAGCCTGCCACCGTGACGGTCCCGGGCGGCGAAGCCGAGGCCGGCAAGCCCGTCAAGGTCGTTGCCTACATCGACTTCATCTGCCCCGTGTGCAAGCAGTTCGAGACCGCCTACGGTGAGTCGCTCACGAACCTTCGCAACGAAGGTAAGATCTCCCTCGAATACCGCCCCCTCGGTTTCCTGGACCGCCAGTCCACCACCAACTACTCCTCCCGCGCAGCCAACGCTGCTGCGTGCGTTGTGAACTCGTCCCCGGAAAAGTACGCGGACTTCTTCAACTTGCTCTTCGAGCGCCAGCCGGCTGAAGGCGGAGCGGGCATCTCCGACAACGACCTGAAGAAAATGGCCACCGAGGTTGGTGCAGCCAACATCGACACCTGCATCGACAGCAAGCAGTTCCGTCCGTGGGTGAAGGTTGCCACGCAGGAGGCTGCTGCAGTCGGCATCACCGGTACGCCCACCGTGTTCATCGACGGCAAGCAGTGGGACGGCAAGGCCGACCTGAACGCAGAGATCCAGACGGCAGTTGACGCCAAGGGCTAATAACCCTCGCGGAATGCTCGACGGCGGCCGGTAACCCTTGTTCCTGGGTAGCCGGCCGCTGTTGTACCGCTTAGTCGCGGCTTGGTCCCGGTTTGGTCCCGGCGAATTTCGTTGACGGGGATGGTCTGGGCTAACCTTATCTAGCGCTCTTTCGCGCTGTGCTTCGGGTAACCGGAGCCTGCCTCCTTAGCTCAGTTGGCCAGAGCACCGCTCTTGTAAAGCGGGGGTCGTCGGTTCGAATCCGACAGGGGGCTCCACGAACCCCTTCATTCCGGCGATTTTGCCCGGAATGGAGGGGTTTTTCGTGTCTGGTTTCGGGACAGCTGTCTCGTCGTAAGAGGCAGACCCGTAGAATTTATGGACCTCAGCAAGTCCCACAGAAGCTACCGACATGCTTGATGTGCGCCACTGGGCGCTGGTAGACAACCGGGAAGAGGCTGACTGCTGATCTCGATCCCGTCGACCCTGACGCAAACGCGCCCTGCCATTCTTGAACTCATGCCACAGGAGTAATTACCTCTTCGAGCCATTCGCGTAGCCCGGGTCCCGTGTCCTCACGTTCCAAGGCGACCGTCATGACGGCTTTGAGGTAGCTGAGTTTGTCGCCGGTGTCGAAGCGGCGGCCTCTGAAGACCACGCCGTACACGCCGGAGCCCTCACCGTCGGAGACTGCGAGGGTCTGCAGGGCATCCGTCAATTGAATTTCCCCTCCACGCCCTGGCGGAGTTTGCTCGAGGACATCAAAGATGCGGGGGTGCAGGACATAGCGGCCGATGATGGCAAGATTCGAGGGGGCATGGATGGGTTCGGGTTTTTCCACGAGGCCAAGGATCCTGAGAGACCCGTCAACTTCGCTGGAGGCAACATCGGCGCAACCGTAGGCGCTGATCTGCTCCGGATCGACCTCCATCAGCGCCACCACTGAGCCCCCGGTCAATTCCTGGACACGGGCCATTTCGTCAAGGATGCTGTCTTGTTCGTCGATGAGGTCATCCCCGAGGAGCACGGCGAAAGGCTCATTGCCGACGTGTGCCCGGGCGCGCAGAACCGCATGGCCCAGTCCTTTTGGATCGCCTTGGCGAAGGTAGTGGAGGTCGGCCAACGAGGATGACTCCTGGACTGCTGCAAGCTTGGCGTGGTCTCCTTTGGCTGCAAGCGTTTGCTCGAGGAATGGTTCACGATCGAAGTGGTCTTCCAAGGCCCGTTTGTTCCGACCGGTGATCATAACGACGTCGGTCAGGCCCGCCCGTACGGCTTCTTCGACGACGTATTGGATGGCGGGTTTGTCCACCACGGGGAGCATTTCCTTCGGCATCGCCTTGGTAGCGGGCAGGAATCGTGTACCGAGTCCTGCAGCGGGTATGACAGCTTTACGCATGAGGGTCCTTCAGATCGTGGTGATGGTTGTAGTCATTCCCGGCGACAAAGTCCGCGGGGCAGTTGTCGTTCATTGCCTCGACGCCAGAGGAGGTGTCCCATTGGTGGAAGATGGCGCACGGGAAAGCGTCTGCGAGGACGGTGCGGGAGGGGTTATCGAGGGGCTCGGTGACAATGACGTCCCTGAACTGGGCGAACACGGCACCGGAGGAGTCCCCGAGTCGCTGCGGCAAGGCAGAAGGGACGATCAGGAGGTCGGCTTCGGTTTCGCGAAGGTGCTGAAACAGGCAATCGGGGGTCAGCGTTTCGTGATCGTTGAGAAGATCGACTGTTCCGCCTGCGGCAAGAACCGCCCATAGATCGATCATTGAACCAGGCTGCCCGATGTTCGTTAGTCCGAGCACTGTACGCGATGAGAGGCTGAACCTCTTTTCAGCCCCTTCCAGTACATCGCTGAAGTGATGTTCCTTTACGACGATCGCCCGGGCACCACTGCCCTGGTGCAGCCACAGGGAAGCTGGGAGGGGTGGTTCGTTCCCGGCAGCGGCAGCTTTGATGTAGTCCCCTTCAGGGTGTATGAAGCCGGTAGCGCCCTCAAGGATCGCTTGCCCGGGCAAGGGTCCTTCAGCTGCTGTCTGGATTGGAAATCCGGTGGCTCCGAGGGCCCAGAGCGCGGCCATGGAGACAATCGTTTCCGGGCCCGGCGTGGCTTCGAAGGCTACAAGCTCACCGGCCCGGACGCCTTTAAGTTGCATGGCCAAGGCCCGGGTGTTGATCTGCCTGTCCACAGCCGCGTAAGGGAAGTCATTACATTTCCACCGAAGGGCGGCCTTGCCCGGGTCGCGCTTGGCAACCTCATGAATGGCTGAAACGAGGGGATGCATTTCTTGCCCCTTCCTCTTCGAGGAGCGCGCTCTCGGCTGGCGTCGATGACCGGGCGATGGCGCGGGCGAGGAGCCGATTGGAGTTGATTCGGTCCTCCAGCCGGGGCACAGGCGTGCTGATCATCAGTTCTTCTACGCCGAGGTCCCCGGCCAAGGCGTCGAGCTGGTGGGCGACGTCGTCCGCAGCCCCGACGATCAGCCGGGTTTCGTTGTTTTCGCTACGGCGGATTTCCTCCGAGGACCAGCTCGCAGGTTTGGTGCTGACCGGGAAAGGTCGGTCCAGCCCCAGGTCTTTCCGGGCCCTCCAGAGCCGCACCGGGTTGGCGAGTTCTTGTGCCTCAGCGTCAGTGGTGGCGGCGATGACGCGAATCGCAAGAATGGACTCGGGGTCGTGCCGCACCGCGGCGGGCTGAAAGTTCTCCCGATAGTGGGCAAGCGCGGTTCTGCCGCTTCCCGTGTTGAGGAAGTGGGCGTGGGCGTATCCGGCACCGATGGCGGCGGCCAGAGGCGCTGAGCCGGTGCCGGCACCCAGCAGCCAAATGTCCAGGTCGTCCCGCCCTTTCGTTCCGGGCATCAGGCCCAGTCGGGCATGCAGTTCGATGATCTTTTCATTGAAGGTGCCGCTCCCGCCGCTCCCTGCCCGGCCGACTCCGAGGTTCACCCGACCCGGATGCAGGGCGGCCAGGATTTCGAAGCATTCAGCGACTTGCCAGGGTTCGTGCAGGCCCAGCAGGACGCCGCCGGAGCCGACGCTGATCCCCTTGGTTGCCTCCAAAACGGCCATAGCCATCAAGGAAGGCGTGGTGCCGGCAAAACCGGGGGAGTCGTGGTGTTCGGCGAGCCAGAAGCGGTGGTAGCCGTCTTCTTCGGCCGCGCGGGCCAAGGAGATGGTTTCGCGAAGTGCCTCAGCTTTGCTTTTGCCCTCGGCGATGGGGGACTGGTCCAGGACTGAGAGTCTCATCGTGTCGAGGTGGTGGTGCCGGGCTTGGATGAGGGAACGATGGTGAAGTCGGCCAGGAAGACGAGGTTGTGGATCTCTGCCGAGGCAATGGCTCGAAGGATGGGCAACTCCTGCGCCGCCTGTTCGGGGGTAAAAACGTTCAACGGCCATTCCTTGACCGTTCCGCCCCTCAGGTGAGGGTGGTGAAAACCACGGCCGTAGTAGGCATGAATGGTGATCGGAGGGATGCCTGCAGCGCGCTGTTCGGCCCACCCGAGGGTCCAGGAGCAGATCAGGCCGGTGTCGGGTGATCGGCCAACCCCGGAGGATTCCACTGTCCCCTGACCCAGCATCAGCACGTCGTTGACCTCGCCAAGGGCCTGGCGTGCATAGGGGTCCAAAAGGTCAATTGCGGAACGGAACAGGGTTTCTTTATCCTGCCGGCTCACGGCTTCTCCGTGAGTTCCGTCGCGGAGGTCAGCAAAGTGCCGCAGCAACGCCTTGGTGTAGGCGGCGTCCGGGCTGGTTGTGGTGCTCATCTTGTTTCTCCATCAGTCGTAGTGGGTTGGCTGTTTGGAAGGCTCAGCCGGGTCTGGATCCAGCGGTGGACCGGATTCGCTGGTGAGCCGTCCAGAAACTGTCCATGGGCGACAACAGGGCTCACGGCCAGGTCGACGGGCACCGATGCTTCTTTCAGCCGTACGGCGAACTGCTCGACGTCGTCCCTCACCGGGTCGGTGGTGCCGACGAGGAGCGAAACCGGACAGAGCCCAGTGAGTTTGGCGGCGTGCAGCGGTGAAAGGTACAGCCGTCCCCGCAGCTCTTTGTCCGAGCCGGCATACTCTCCCCAAGCATCGAGCAGCAGCGACCGGGGCGGGAAGGATCTGGATTCGTGGTAGGAGGCTGCAGTGCACTCGGGGTCCAGAGGCGGGTAGGCAAGGACTTGCCCCTCCAGTGGGAGGCCGTTGTCCCGGAACCAGAGGGCGGCGCCAGCGGCCAGCGTTCCACCGGCGCTGTCTCCGCCGATCAGGATTGGATGAGAGTAGCTCTTCCGCGCCCAGAGGGTTGCTGCTGCAATGTCCATGACAGCGGTCGGGTGCAGCCATCGGGGAGCGAGCCGGTAGCCCACGCTGACGATCCTTGCGGTGCCAAGGGATGCCAATGCGGTGCACGCTTCATGCCAGCCGTCGACCGAACCGCGGGTCCAGCTGCCGCCGTGCGCCCACACCAATGTTACGGAGGGGCAGTCCACCGGTTCATATATGCGCAATCTGATGTCTGCCCCGTCCGCCCCCTGCACGAACGTGTCCGTCCAGGGGACATCAGGCCGTTTTTCGCGGAGGTACGCGGCGCCGGGCCGTGCAGAAGTATCTGAAGTCATACATTCATCCTTCACGCCACAGCCGATCCGCGCCTGTCCCTGCTCTGCCTATCACTGACAGGGGGTGGATAACTCTGCCTGGCACTGTCAATACTTGCTCCAGTGGGACAGTGCCGTGGCCTCGAATTGGTTTCGCACCGTTCCACTTCTTTGTGCCGATCCGTAAGCGCGCTGAGATTGAATGATGAACCTGGGGGTAATTGTGGGAACTGTCCTAATGGAAGAACTGTCCTTCAGCAGCGAACTGGCTCACGCCGTCGTGCTGCGGGACGTGCAGCAGCACGAGGTTGCAGGACCGGTCGTCGTAGTGAACCTGGCTGGTAGCGACGCGTCCGTCGGTCACGGACAGTCATCGGCATTGCCCGGCTTCAGCTCCACGATCCTTCACGGCGGTTCCGTAACCGGGAGCTTGCTGGCGGTACTGTCCGTCGAGACGGTACAGAACACAGAAGAAATCGCCAGAGAACTCGGATGGGACAACTTTTATGGTTCAGGACCTGGAATGCCGGTCCTTCTGCGTTCGGCGCAGCACACCATTGGCACCGTAGAACTGGATCCCGCCGTGGTACTCCGCCAGCCCGGCCTGGAACCGGGAGGAAAGACCTTTACTGTGAAGGCAAACCTGTGGTTCAGCCCTGCAGGTACCAATTGCGGGATACACAACCGGCATGACTTCATCGAGGTTCATACCCAGATTTCCGGGCTCGGACGCATGCAGAAGTTCATCACTCAGGAACATCCGTCCCTCTACGAGGACCAGCTGCTGAGCCCCGGCAATACCAACCCTGTGCCGTTCTGTCTGGAACGAGAGGGTACTTTCATCTACCCGTGGCACCAGTACCGGGCCGACACAGACTGTATCTGGCTCGCTCTGGAGTACCACCCCAGCTAATGACACTGTTCCACGCGTGCCGGCGACAACCGGCAAGTCCTCTACGCCCATTTTCAGGAGAGCAGCCATGAAAACCATTGGAATTATCTTCGGTACACGACCCGAAGCTGTGAAGTTCGCCCCCATCATCCACGCCCTGGCCCAAGACCCCCGTTTCCGTCCAGTCCTGATCTCTACCGGCCAGCATCGGGAAATGCTGGACAGCACGCTGGAAGAGTTCGGCATCACCCCTGATGTTGAGCTGCGCATCATGAAAGAACAGCAAACCCTCTCCCAAGTGACCCACCGGATCCTGGAAGGACTCTGCTCCGGAGACCACATGGAGGGCCTTGACGCCGTCATGGTCCACGGTGACACCGCCACCACCCTCGCCGGCGCCCTGGCTGCTCTGCACCGTTCCGTGCCCATCATCCACGTCGAAGCCGGGTTGCGTAGCGGGAACAACTACTCGCCGTTCCCGGAAGAGGTGAACCGGAAGCTCGTTGCACAGATCGCTGCGCTGCACCTGGCACCAACGCCGGGTAACAGCGCCAATCTCATTCGTGAAGGCGTCCGGGAACACTCAATCGTGGTCACCGGTAACACGATCGTTGATGCCCTGCAGTGGGGAATGAACAACCTTCGTGGCTACGGGGAACCGTCTTTGTCCGATCTCGATCACGATCCCCGGAAGGTGATCCTGTCCACCACGCACCGGCGTGAAAGCCACGGCCGCCCCATGAGGGAGATCGCCACGGCACTGGCAGACATCGCGCGGCGCCGTGAAGACGTCCGCATCGTTGTTCCACTGCACCTGAACCCAAAGGTACGCGAAGTCATGGTTCCGGTCCTGAACGGCATCCCCAACGTGGACATGGTTGACCCGCTTCCATATCTAAGCTTCTGCAGGCTCTTGCAGCGCAGTGACCTGATCCTCTCGGACAGCTCAGGCGCTGAAGAAGAAGGCCCGGCTTTGGGCAAGCCGACCCTGGTTCTGCGTGAAATCACCGAACGCAGCGAATCGATCCTGACCGGAAGTTCGCGCCTGGTCAGTCGAAACCGGGGACAGATCGTCCACGAAGTCGAACGACTGCTTGATGATCCGAATGCCTACATGGAGATGGCCACAGCCATCAACCCATACGGTGACGGCAAAGCCACCGAGCGGACCATTGCCGCCGTCGCCCATTACTTCCGGCTGGGCCCGGCCGCCATGCCGTTCGTTCCAGGCGCGGACTTCGTGCCGACACCGACGCGAACAGCGGCATGACCAGGATGCCCTTGGGCCTGATCGCGCTCGCCGTAGGTGGGTTCGGGATCGGCCTCACAGAGTTCGTCATCCTGGGACTGTTGCCGGAAGTTGCGGCGGACTTCGCGGTCAGCATCCCGGTCGCCGGACACCTGGTTTCCGGCTACGCGCTCAGCGTCGCCGTCGGAGGGGTCCTTGTCACTGCAGCGACTGCGGCCCTGCGACCCAAAAACGTTCTGTGCGCCTTGATGGTGCTGTTCATTCTGGGGAACCTGCTCTCAGCGGTGGCCGGAGATTACGCCACCATGTTTGCAGGCCGGATTGTGGCGGCGCTGTGTCACGGAGCCTTTTTCGGGATCGGCGCCGTGCTTGCTTCACAGCTGGTCACCCCTGATCGCAAGGCCCGGGCCATCTCCATCATGTTCGCCGGGCTGACCATCGCAAATGTCCTCGGCGTTCCTATGGGTACGTTCCTGGGTCAACAGCTGGGATGGAGGTCCACCTTCTGGGCGATCACCATCGTGGGGGTTATCGCCCTGGCAGGGCTGATCGCCTACGTACCGGCGCAGGACGCCGTCGAACGGGGACCAGGGCAATTGCGTCGCGAGCTGGGGGCATTCACTTCTGGACAGGTTTGGCTGTCCGTCTTGGTTACCGTTTTCGGATTTGGGGCCATGTTTGGTGCCTTTACTTACATCGCGCCGATGCTTACAGACTTGGCCGGCATGCCCGCAGGGGCGGTGCCATGGATGCTGGTCATTTTCGGCGCAGGGCTGTTCACCGGGAACATCATTGGGGGCAAGGCCGCTGACGGGAACCTGGATAAGTCCTTGCTGGTCCTTTTGTCGACCCTGACCGTTGTTCTTCTGGCCTTCACCGTCACCGTTCACAACCCCTGGGCAGCAGCGGTTACCTTGTTCCTCCTCGGAGCAGTCGGGTTCGCCACCGTCCCCGGCATGCAGACCCGCGTACTGTCCTTCGCCCACAGAGCACCAACCTTGGCCTCCGGGGTCAACATCTCCGCGTTCAACCTCGGCAACGCCATTGGCGCTTACCTCGGCGGGACAACTATTGCCGCCGGGCTTGGACTGTCATCGCCCATATGGGTCGGTGCAGGACTCGCCCTCATCGCGGTGGCACTCATGGTGGCAGCTTCCCTGATGCTGCGCCGAACGGACACCTCCCTTTCCGGCATACCGGAGACCACATCATCACTCGAACCCACACGAAAGGTACTCTCATGACCTCACCCGCGGTCCCTAAGACCATACCCAGCCTGGACGTCACCGAACCGGCCTTCGGGACGGAGACAGTGACGGACTTCCTGCGTGACGGCTACTGGCTCGAAGCTGCGGACATCGACGGCGACGGCAAACCCGATCTCGTTGGCTACGGCCTCAAAGTTGGTGAAATCTACTGGTACAAGAACCCCACCTGGGAAAAGAAGCTGGTGCTCGACAAGATCAAAGAACCTGTCGGCATGGACTTCGGCGACATCACCGGCGACGGCACCACCGACCTGGTGGTTTGCTACCAGCTTTACGGTCCCGGCGGGACGATCCATCACGCCGACCCTGACGGTGGAAAGATCGACTGGCTGGAAAACCCCGGCACCCCATCCGAAGCCACCGAAAACTGGAAACGGCACTACGTCGGACGCGCCATCGGCATGCACCGCCTGCGCGTCGGCCACTTCACCCGTACCGACAAAATCCAAATCATCGGATTCCCTATCGTTGCCGTTGAAGACGTCCACGCCGTCCTACCCGTGGTGCTGTTCACTCCTGGTGATGATCCGCGAGCCGAATGGGACAAGGAAATCATCAGCGACTCCGACTTCCGGATGATCCACGGCGTCGCCAAAAAGACGGGACTGATTCCGGGGTCACCGCTGGATTCAATCCTCATGGCCTCCGATGAGGGGGTCACCTGGCTCTACTACGACCAGGACAACAGCACGTGGGCCTGGGAGCACATCGGCGACGGCGAGGAAAGCCAATTCGAGAAGACCACGTTTAAAGGCAGCGGAGACGTCGACGGCGGACGCATCGGCGATGACCCTCTTGCTTACGTCGCAGCCATCGAACCTTTCCACGGGAATACCGTCGCCGTGTACGTCCGCAGCGGGGGAGACGCCGAAGCCGCCGGCTGGACCCGGCACCTGCTGGACATTTATGGGGACCCGAACGAGAACGGTGAAGGCCCCGGCCACACCGTCATGTGCCGTGACTTCGACGGGGATGGCGACGACGAATTCTTGATTGGCCTGCGCGGTCCCGACCCCTGGCAGGGCGCTTATTACTACAAGGCCGTGGATCTGGCCAAAGGCTTGTTCTTGAAATGGAAGGTCTCCGGGGAATCCATTGCCCGGATCGTTGCGGGGGATTTCACCGGACGCGGCGTGGAAGATTTCGCCACCATCTCCTACTCGGTCCAGCACTACTTTGTTGCCCCCAAAGCCGAAATCACCCTGCACCCGAACAACACCGCCCAGCGTGAAGGATCCATCTGATGACGACCACCGAAAAGCCCGGTATCGGGCGCCGGTTCTTCATGGCCGGTTCCGCCGGCACCATCGCCGCAGCCTCCCTGGCCGCCCTGGGGACAGCCAACGCCCCGCAAGCCCAGGCCCTAAACGACACCGCTACAGTGCCTGATGGTTCCGTCATCAAATCCGGGGACTCCCGCTACGCGGACCTCATGACGGGCAACAACCAGCGGTTCGTTTCACATCCCGACTATGTCCGGCTCATCACGAGCACCAAAGATGCCGAGGACGCCGTCCGGGAAGCGGTACGTACCGGCAAGAAGGTCTCGGTTCGAAGCGGCGGGCACTGCTTCGCTGATTTTGTCTGCAACCCCTCCATCCAGGTCATCCTCGACGTGTCCCCGATGAACGCGGTCTACTACGACAAAAAGATGGGCGCCTTCGCCGTGGAGCCCGGCGCGCGCCTGATGAACGTCTACGAAACGCTGTACAAGAACTGGGGCGTCACCGTTCCCGGCGGCATCTGCTACAGCGTCGGTGCCGGCGGCCATATAGCCGGCGGCGGCTACGGCCTCCTCTCACGCTCGCATGGCTTGGTGGTGGACCACCTCTTCGCCGTCGAAGTCGTGACTGTAGATGCCCGTCGTAAAGTCCGCACCGTCACCGCAACCCGTGACGACAAAGGCGAGCTCGGTGACCTGTGGTGGGCACACACCGGCGGGGGAGGCGGGAACTGGGGCATCGTCACCAAATACTGGTTCCGGTCTCCGGGCACACAGGGAAAGAACCCTTCCGATCAACTCGTCAAGGCCCCTTCCACCGTGCTGGTGAGCGCCATCTCCCTGCCTTGGGACCAACTGGACGAAACGAAGTTCCGGCGCCTCATCACCAACTTCGGCACATGGCATGAAAAGTACCGCCAACCCGGCACTCCGGAGTCGCACTTGAGCAGCCTGTTCAACGTCAGCTCCAAGGCCCACGGAAGCTTGGGGATGTTCACTCAGATTGATGCCGCGGCCCCGGATGCCAAGGGCGTCATGGAGCGGTATGTGGCGGCAATCCTTGACGGGGTCGCCATCACCGCCGAACCCGTGGAGAAGCCCAACGGGGAAATCCCGGCCATGCCGGAGTTCTTCAAAACCCGGGAAATCCCGTGGCTGCAAGCTACCCGCCTTGTCGGGACGGACAACCCGGTGATCACCAACCCCACCAGCCGCGGCGCCCATAAATCGGCCTATCTGAACCGGAAGTTCACCGATGACCAGATCGCTGTGCTCTACCGGCAGATGAGCCGGCCGGACTTTACCAACCCGAACACGATGCTGGTCCTGTTCTCATTCGGCGGGCAAGTCAACGCCGTCGCCCCCGATGCTACGGCAAACGTCCAGCGCCAATCAGCCTTCAAGTTCTGCCTCCAAACGTTCTGGCCGGATGCCGCCGATGACGACTTCTACCTTGGCTGGGAGCGGGAAACGTACGAAGGCATGTTCAAGACCACCGGTGGTGTACCCGTTCCCGGAGACCAGCTCGACGGCTGCTACATCAACTATCCCGACGTTGACGTAGCCAGCACGGACCACAACAGTTCGGGCGTTGGCTGGCAAACCCTTTACTTCAAGGGCAATTACCCCCGACTCCAGCGGGCCAAGGCCAGTTGGGACCCAACCAACTACTTCACCCACAGCCTCGGCATCGAACTCCCGGCGAGAAGTGCCTCATGACCGCCGCGGTCCCCGAAGCGACTACCGCGCGACCGCGGCTTAGTAAGTTGCCCTCCCTTACCGGGCTTCGGTTCTTCGCCGCGCTGCTGGTGTTTTTCTTCCACATCACCTTGTCCAACTCACCGATCCCGCCGAACGATCCCATTAATCCGTTCGCCGATACGGAGCTCGGGTCCACCTTGGAATGGCTGGTCAGCAAAGCAGGATACGTGGGCGTGTCGTTCTTCTTCGTTCTGAGCGGATTCCTTCTGGCTTGGGCATCCAAACCAGGCGAGCCGAAACGACAATTCTGGCGCCGCCGGCTATTGAAGATCTTCCCCAACCATCTGGTGATGTGGCTGCTGTCGATGGTCCTGTTCGCCGCCGCCATCAACCCGCCGCTGGGCTGGATCAGCAACCTCTTCCTGGTGAACTCGTTCATTCCGGATGCGGCCGTCTACGTCGCGGTGAACCCGCCCTCATGGACGCTGAACAGCGAACTGCTCTTCTACATGCTGTTCCCGCTGCTGATGGTTCCGATTAGAAAAATCCCTGGCAATCGCCTCTGGGTTTGGGCCTGGATCACGGTCGCTGCCATGATCGCAGTTCAACTGGTCACCACTTACCTGATCCCCGCGACCCCCGTCTCGGCCCTGACACCGATTTCCGAGGCACAGTTCTGGTTCGGGTACATCTTCCCGCCCGCCCGGCTGTTCGAATTCATTCTGGGCTCTATCCTGGCCCGAATCGTTCTCTCCGGGCGCTGGGTACCTTTGAAGATGTGGCACACCCTTGTTCTCTGCGTGGCAGGCTACGCAGCGGCCATGGTCGTCCCGTTTGTGTACTCCTTTAATGTGGCCACCATCGTTCCGGTCGCGGCGATCATCTGCACCGTCGCAACCCGCGACATCGCTGGCCACACAGGCTTCCTCGGTTCCAAACCCATGGTCTGGCTGGGAAACATCTCCTTCGGCTTCTACCTGTGCCAGGGAGTCGTGATCTTCTACGGCCGCATTCTGCTGGGCAACGAGGTGTACCCGACACCCGTCGCCTGGCTGGTGGTCGCCGGCTTCTTCGTGGCCACATTGTTGGGTGGGTGGGCCTTGTACGCCCTCGTGGAAAAGCCCGTCATGGACCGCTGGGCCCGCCCCAGGCCAAAACCGGTTCAGCCGGAACCGGCTCAGGCCGCTGTCACCGTGGGCTAGGGAAAGAAGTAAAGAAGGCCCGATCCTGAATGGATCGGGCCTTCTTTAAGCTGTCAGTACTGGGGGCTGACCTCCGAAACGCCTTTGGCGACTTCATGCAAGAACTGTCGAGGCAGCATTGGACGATGAGCGATTCCATCCAGTCACTTCGGGATTTCGCCGACGGTTCATCGACGCAGGAGGCCATGGTGGTCTGATCGCGGTCGTCCGCCCGGCAAGCCAGCACATGGCGGGTAATCCGTTCATTGCGCTGTTCAGGTTTCACAACCACCGGGCTTTGACGGCGCCCTCGAGGCTGCCCCGAAGGAGGGTGAAGGGGCGGTCTTGCTATCGTCACCGCCCAAGGAGGAACGAGGTTCCACAGCTCGCAGCTTGATGGCTCCGTCAACGTAGAACTCGTCGATCGAGGCGAAGATCTTGGACAGTTCGGCTCCTGCGCGATAGGCCTCATCAGGGGTTTCGCTGCGCCCCTCGGACCATGCCTCCTGATCCGTAGCGACCATGTCTGCCCAGCCATCCTGACATAGGGGACCACACAAACTGCCCGCCGAGCTATTCGATAGAACGGCGGGCAGTTTGGACCCGAACCCTATATACGCGGGTTGTTTGAGTGCTGCCGCTACTTGGCTGGGACGTGTTGAGCTTCGCTGACCACTGCCGTGTCGCTGGACGTCAGCAGCTGCAGTGCTTCGGCCGCTGGAGTCCCAGGGTCAGCGGTGTACATGAGGATCCGGTGGCCGGATTCATCGGGCGGAGTTAGGACCTCGAAGTTCAGCTCAAGATCGCCCACCTCCGGGTGGTGCATGTACTTCAGCCCCGACATGCAGTTCTCTACCGGGTGCCGCGCCCATAGATTAGCGAACTCCTCGCTGTTCATGGTCAGCGCACCGACCAGCGAAGCGAGTTCCGGGTCGTCGGTGGAGCGTCCCGCGACCAGACGTAGCGAGG
Source organism: Arthrobacter sp. YN (assembly GCF_002224285.1). Lineage (GTDB taxonomy): Bacteria > Actinomycetota > Actinomycetes > Actinomycetales > Micrococcaceae > Arthrobacter. Next base: position 1,037,338 of record NZ_CP022436.1, read on the forward strand.
ACACCGCGCGTGTGGCCTCCTCAAGCCATCGCGTGTACAGCTCACGGGTGTGACGGTCCAGGAACAACAGCTTCGTCATGTTAGGCCGCGCCGAAGGCGTTTCCGGGGAAGCGAAATCCAGATGACCAGCAACAAGCCGATGACCGATCCGGTTCCAGGCCAGCACTTCGCTGCGGCGCCCCAACACGACGGCGGGTGTGTTGGACATTGACTGGATCAATCGCAGGGTACCCGGCCTTACCTTGTCGGGCTTAGTCAGCGTCCGCCGTTTGGTCGTGCCGGGCCGGGCAAGGTTGAACAGGTGCGCGCGCTCGTCCGTATTGAGGTTCAGGGCCCGGGCGATGGCATCGATGACCGCCTCTGAGGCATTGTTGCTGAGGCCCTGCTCCAGACGGGTGTAGTAGGTGTTGCTAACGCCGGCGAGCATGGCGAGCTCTTCCCGGCGTAGGCCCGGTACACGGCGGATGCCGTAGTTGAGAAGGCCGACGTCCTCTGGCTGTAAGGCAGCTCTTCGGACGCGAAGGAACTCCCCAAGTTCACTTAGATTACTCATGCGCCCCATTCTGCCGGTCTTCTCCGGCGCTGTCCTGTCCCTGCCAGTGACACCCTAAACGTCAAGACGCATTGGTACATGTGACAAGACAGCCGCACCGGAGCAGGGTATGGGTGCTTTCCCGCCTGTCACTGTCAGTGGTAGGCAGGAGGGGGTGTGGTTGATCCCCGGACATTCCGTGACTGTGGAGTTGTGAAGATGCCGCCAACGGGCGGCCACCCCTCCAGAGAAGGATCACCGTCATGACCACCCAACCGGATGTCACCACAGGACCCGGCGTCCCACCCTCGATCGAATCGCAACCGGCAACTGCTCCCGCGGGACGCATGACGGGCCGGCAGCGGCTGGCCCTCAATGTCCTGCTCGCAGCGAGTTTTACCCTCGCTGTTGACTTCTCCATCCTCAACGTAGCCCTCCCGGCCATCGGCACCGATGTTGGCTTCAGCTTGGAGAACCTTCAGTGGATTGCGACGTCATTCGCACTGTGCGCAGCGGGCCTGACGCTGCTGTTCGGACGTGTCGCCGATATAGCCGGGCGCCGCAAGATGTTCATCATCGGCATGGCCCTCCTCGGCGCGGCGTCGCTTGCCGGCGGATTGGCTGCCGACCCGGCCTTGTTGCTTATTGCTCGCGTGGGACAAGGAGTCGCGACGGCCATTGTCGTTCCCGCTGCCCTGTCCCTGCTGCTGGCATCCTTCCCGGAAGGCCCGTTGCGCGATAAGGCACTGGGCCTCAATGGATCACTGATGGCCGCAGGCTTTACGACCGGCGCTATCCTCGGCGGACTCCTGACAGACCTGCTGAGCTGGCGGTGGGCGTTCTTCATCAACGTGCCTGTTGCCATCGCAGTACTGGTTATCGCTCCCATCGTCCTTGCCGAGAGCAAGCCCACCACGAAGTTGAAGCTGGACGTTCCGGGTGCCGTCACCGTTACCCTCGGCCTTCTGGCACTTGTCTTCGGTTTGACGAACGCCGCCGAGCATTCCTGGACCAATCCGCTGACTCTGGGCTCCCTCGCGGCAGCCGTTGTGCTCTTTGTTGCCTTTGTGGCGGTCGAACGCCGGGCAAGCTCGCCGCTGGTACCGCTGGAGATCTTGAAGCGCTCCACCGTCGCCTGGGGCAACATCGCCGGCATCCTGGCATTCGTCACTGAAACGTCCCTGGTGTTCTTGCTGACGCTTTACCTGCAGCAGGTTCTCGGCTACACCCCGCTCGGTGCTGGATTGGCCTTCGCAGTCCTTGGTCTCGGCACAGTACTCGGTGGCGTCCTCGGACCCAAGGTGATCGGAAAGATCGGCAACAAGAAAGCCATCGTCTACGGATTCATAGTCCAAGCCATTGCGACCGGCGCCCTCGTCCTACTCAGCGCAGACCCCGCATCCATCGGTCTGCTGCTGGTCGCCACTTTCATTGGTGGTGTAGCCAACCTTGTCGTCATCGTCGGATTCATGGTCACCGCTACCTCCGGGCTGCCCGATGAAGAACAAGGCCTGGCCACAGGGCTGGCAACCATGAGCCAGCAGATCGGCATCACCATGGGCATCCCCATCATGAGTGCCATCTTCACAGCCCAAATCCTCAGCATCGGGAACAACGAGGTCCCGGCCGTCCTCAGCGGTGTCACAACCGCCATCTGGGTCAACGCGGGCCTTTGCCTGCTCACCGCAGTGGTTGTGGGCCTGTTCCTGCGCAAGCCCGCGATGGCCGCCAACTAAGCCCTACAGGCAGAAGCCCTGCACGAAGACTGCGGGGGTGGGGTCCTTTCAAGGACCCCACCCCCGGTCGTGGAGCAGGAGCATATGAAACACGGAGCAGAACAACGAGAAGTTCACCGATATTAGGAGACGACATTGTTTCAAGGCAAGGCTGATTCCTTCCTGCAGGAACGGAAGGCATCCGTTCACCCGGAGGTTGAAGTCCTGGCCATCGGGGCGTGCTCCGGATCCGTAGGGGAACTGTGGCAGGGCCCAGCCTGGTCGGGCAGCGCAGACGAAGTCGCGTTGGTCACCCTGCACGGCCCCAACCAAAGCATCGCCTACGCGAGTAACGCTCCCGATGCGTCCGGAGACCTTGAGCGCGCCGCCGAAGACCACCTCCGCATCCAGGCCGAGCAGTTCTTCTATGAGGTTACGGCGGTGCCCAGCAAGGGAATTGGGTTGCGGTACTTGAGCGACATACCTCGCGGGAAGGGCATGGCGAGTTCCACCGCGGACATTGTTGCTGTGATCAGATGCTTGGCCAAGCTCCACGGGATGCCGCCGTCCGACGAATTGATCCGCGAAATTTTGCGGCGGATTGAGCGTTCCGACCCGATATTTCACAACTATCACTCGGTGTACTTCAGCGGCCTTCAACGGGAGTACCGACGGTTCGCGACTCGGATCGGGTTCTACGCCTATTGGAGCTTCGAAAATCAGGACACCGATACCAAACGCTTTGACCGGAGCCTGCTGTTGGACGCGTACAGCCTGTACCGAGAGGAGTACCGAGTCTCCCTGACCAATCTTATCGACGCCATGGACACCGGGAACGCTTCCGCTGTGGCGGCCGAATCGACAGTAAGTGCCCGGCTGGCTCAAAGCTATCTGCCCTCGGCGACGGTCGGGAACCTGCTGGAGAACTACCAGTCACTGGGGGCGTTGGGCGTCCTTCGTGGCCATACAGGAACTGTTGCCGGACTGCTCTTTAGCGAGCGTCCAAGCCCGGAGCTCGCGGTGTCAATCAAGAGAATATTCTCCCTGAACTCCATGGAACCTTACGAAGGAAACGTTGGACTATGCTGACCCACCCCGCAGATTTCCTTGCAAAACCATCGCTCCTTACGGTCCGGCCCGGCTTCCACATCTTGCGGTTCGAATCGATGAAGGTGGCTTCCGCCCTCACAACCGTTCGTAAGCTGCTGGCCGAGGGCCGTGTGGATAAGAACTCGATCCTGGTCGACAGTTCAAGCGGGATCTATGCCGTGGCCCTGGCCATGGCAGCGCATAAGTTTGGGCTTCGATGCAAGATTTTCGCTTCAACCACGGTCGATACGGTTACTCAGGCACAACTGAAGTCCCTCGGCGCAGACGTTGAAAGTGTGCCACCGTCGGCATCCTTGAAGCTCGATCAGGGCGAGCGGGTTCGGCGCGTGCAGGCCTATATCGCGGCCACTGACGATGCCTACTGGATGAGGCAATATCATGATCCTCTTCACTACGACGGGTATGCAGAGATTGCCGGGGGCCTGGAGCTTCCTGAACATCCGGAGGTTCTCCACTTGATCGGGAGTGTCGGCTCAGGAGCCTCAACAAAAGGTCTCTCACTTGGTCTTGAGCAACAGCACAGTGTCATCACGCACGGCATTCAACCGTTCGGATCTGTCACCTTCTCATCCGAACACGTCAACGATCCCGACATGATCATCGCCGGCATCGGCAGCGCAATTCACTTCGACAACGTGGACCGGGAGCTCTACCAGTCCATTGATTGGCTTAGTTTCGGGCTGGCGGCAACGGCAACTGCACGGATGTACCAGCAGATAGGACTGTTCGCCGGCCTGTCTTCTGGCTGCGCCTACATGGTCGCCGACAAAATGATCTACCCGCATCTGAACGACGGCGAATCGTTGATCATGATCGCACCCGATACGGGCCACAGGTACGCACAAGCCATTTTGCCGTATCTAACGAATCCAGAGATTCAATACGACGAACTGACGCCCCTGTCTGTGCGGCGCCGTGACGATTTGGAACTGCCGTGGAGCCGACTTGATCGGACCCAAGTGTCTATGAAGGATTGGAATGAATTCTAAAATTATCGTTGCCCTCGAGGCGATGACGGTCAACCTGGACCTCCTTGACGCTGCGGTCAGGCGGCGCGGACACCATCTCGTAGTACTCGCAGGGGAGCCATCCATGTACCTGCCTGATGGTCAGGAGGTCGACCTGCGCCAATGCGATACCTCAAACGAAGCAGCAGTCCGGGCGACGATTGACGAGTTGAGCGGCGAACTGATCGGCTTGCTGAGCCCCACCGACACCTGGGGGATCCAGGCCGTCGCATTGTGCGAGGAACTCGGCCTGCCCCACTTGACCTCCTCAGCCAAGCTCGAAAAGCTTCGAGACAAGCAATGGGTCCGACGGACTACAGATACAGCCTTGGGCAGGAGTCACGACCGGTCACCGGAGTCCCCGCACATCCTGAAGCCACGGAAAGGGACCGGGTCTCAGAACATCGAGTTGTTCCCAAGTCTTGGTGCACTTCACGAGTTCATCGAGAACCAAGGACTCAACCTCGATGAGTGGGTGATCGAGCCATACTTCATGGGACCAGTCTTCAGCGCTGAAACCTATACCCGCAATGGTGAAACTACCCTCCTCGGAGTAACCAATCGGATCATGTCGCCCGAACCTCTCTTCGTTGAACTGGTCAAGACGTTCCCGCACCTCCACGGAACACCCTGGGAAGCCGACGCTGGGGCCTGGGTCAGGGAGGTTCTCCGGAGCGTTGAATTCGAGGACGGGTTCGCACATATCGAGTTCTGTGAAACCCGAAACGGGCTGGAGCTCATCGAGATCAACGCCCGGATGCCCGGCGCACTCATTGGCCCAGCCATTGAGCAGACAACAGGCATCGACATCTACGACATCCTGATCGCCGATGCCCTAGGCGAAGAACCAACCCCGATTATTCGAAACATACAAGGCGGCCATTCTCACGTCAGTGTCTACGCGGAGAACGTCGGAACCCTCACCGCCATCGAGGGGGCAGAAAGCCTTAGCGATTTGCCCGGTGATGTCGGATGGCTGCCTGCAAAGGCCATTGGGGCACGAATCACTCATGTGGGGGACTACAAGTCGAGGATCGGCAATATCTTTGCGACCGCGGTTGAACCGAGTCTCGCACAGGATTATGTGATGGCCGCCAGTCGTCTCCTTAAGGTCACGGTGTCCGGTGACTAGCACGCTTCCATCTTCACCGGCCAAGATCCCGACATCGTCATGGGCGCTGCTGGTCTTGATCGTTGTTTCGGGCATCACAACCTTTATGTTCTTGCCGTTGCTCACACTGGAACTCGTTCAACGAGGGCTAGGTATTGCAAGTGTTGGAATTCTTGTCGGCTCCATGACCGGCTCAGGTCAGATAGCTTCGGTCTTCCTGGGGTTCCTTGTAGCAAGGTTTGGCTCGAAAACCATGGCCCTGTGTGGACTGGTCATCAGGGCGGCAGGCTTGTCGGTGTTTCTGTTCCGTGAGGACTTCACCAGCTACCTTGTCGGGAGCATCGTTGCCGGCATCGGTTCCACCAGTGTTTCCCTTGGAATCAAGACCGAGCTGCTTGCTGTGGCTGGATCTCGAAAGCTGATTTCGCTTCGGTCAGCAGCAGTAAACTCCGGGGCGTTGCTGGGTCCGGCAATCGGTGCGGTTCTGTTTCAGCTAACAGGGTTCAATACCATCATTGCTGCATCTCTGATCAGCTACCTCATCATGGGCGTCGTGGTCGCTTTCCTGCGTTTCGAATCTTCCGGAGGTACGCTGCAAGGCAAAGGCAAACACTCAGAGCCCGGTCAAGACGGTCCGTTGTTCTCGGAGAAAACCCGGAAGCCCATCCTCGTGCTACTGACACTTGTAGCCGCCTACTGGTTCGCCTACTCGCAGTGGAACGTCCTCATGCCGCTGACAGCAAAGCAGGCATTCGGTACAGATCAAGCCTCCTCCTGGTTCTACATCGCCAACGCCGCTCTGATACTTGGTTTCCAGTACCTCCTGCTAGTGCATCTGCTGGGACGACTGAAGTCGGCACGGATTCTCCTTCTGGGCTTCGGGAGCCTGTTTGCCGGGTTCCTCGTACTGGCACTCGGCTGGACCGCCCCTGCGGTCATCGCCTACGTGGTGTTCTTCACGCTCGGAGAAACTTTGGTCAGCCCAACACTTGATGAAACCGCCTCAAGGCTCTCCTTGGGACACAAAAGACTGGGGAAGCTGTTCGGTCTCATCGGGACTATCTCGGGTGCGGCTTCCGTCGCGGGCGGGGCCCTGACCGGTTGGATCCTGAGCGCTGCAGGAGCCCCCGGCCTTGCCAGCACGGTCGGTCTGCTCGCCGGCTCCATCGGCATATTGCTCTCAATACGAGGTCTCCGGAAGAAAGGACCGACCATGACAACGACTATCTACATTCCCTCCCCGCGGGGAGTGGTCCTGGAAGCTGCGCAAAAAATTGAAGGTCTCCAGCTCGTTCCAGTCGTTTCCGCCAAGGACGCGGGTGATGCGTACAGGGATATGAGGGTTCTCAAGGTCAGCGACCCGCTGGACGCCCTTGAGGTCGCCCGGGCCTTGCTCGATGAACCCGACGACGGCTCACGACGGACCTTCCTGGCTTTCGGAGACCAGTCCACCGAAGTAGCGAGCATGGTCAACGCTGCCCTCGGCTGGGGCATCGCGGGCTACCTTGACTTCCAGACCCTTGAGGCTTTCCGGAACAAGTCCAGGCTGCGCAAGGCACTGGGTAAAAACAACCCAATGAATCTGCCCTTCGCAGACGTCAGGGACGCGGAAGAAGTGATTCGTTTCGTCCGGATGATTGGGACGCAAGCCATTCTCAAACCGACCGATGGAAGCGGAAGCCGCAACATTCTTACACTGTCGCCCTCCACAGTGGAGCAGGACTTATCCGAGCAGGACCACTCCTGGATTGAACGAGGCGGGATTGTCGAGGCTATGGCCATCGGGCCGGAGTTCTCAGTCGAAGTCCTCAGCTGGAAGGGGGAACACTCTGTACTGGGCACTACCCGAAAATTCACCAGCGGGGCGCCTCACTTCATTGAGACAGGACATCAGTTCCCCGCGGACATCCCGGCGAAACTCAGGACAGCCCTGGAAAAAGCGACCAAGCAAGTGCTGGATGCTGCCGGACATCAAAGCGGTTTATCGCACACAGAATTCATCGCAGATTCAAGCGGGGTCAAGCTCATTGAGTCCCATGGGCGTCCTGGTGGCGACAGGATTTCGGACCTGGTTGGCCTGGCCACGGGCCGGTCATCCTTCGACCTTTGGTTTGCAACGCTCTTGTCGGAGAGCCTCGCTTCCGTTCCCGAAACAACAGCCACCGCAGGCGTCGAATTTCTCGATCTAACAGGGCTGACTGCAACGGATGACCAATGGATGTCGGCGATGCGCGAAGTACCGGGCGTAGTTGAAGCATCTGTGCTGCTGGATGAACCACATCGGGGGAGCATCGTGTCCTCAAGCAGCCGGCACAGTCTCGTCGTGTTCCGCAGCGATCCGGGAAATCACGACGAAATTCGCAACACCATTCGAGCCACCAATATGGAACTTACGTAAGGAACATCATGAAGATCTTGGTTCTAACAATCCAGACCACTGAGTACAAGTTCGTCAACAACTTCCTCATACCTGAATCTCTGCACCGTCAAGGCCATGAGGTAGTCCTCGGAGACGTGGACACCTTGAGTTACCTCGAAGGTGAAATCCATTGCAAGCAAGCGACGTTCGATGGCGGTGCTGTCGGCGAACGTCACGTTCTCATGGATCAGATGCGCTCCTGCGAAGAATTCGATCTCGTCTGGGTGCTCGACTACAGCCACCCGGATCGAGAGAAGGAATTCTTCCAGCTCCTGTGGCTGCTCGAGCGTCGCATACCGTTCGTCAACGATCCCAGTGGCCTGTTTTTTCTCAACAACAAGATCGGTATCGCGGCTCTCGATCTGCACGAGAACCTGCCGGAATCGTTTGTCTCGTGTGATGAGGATGTTCTTCGCCAAATCTGCGAATCGAAGGCAGGCTCGGCATGGGTGGTCAAGCCCCGAACTCCGGCTGCGGTGCCAACGTGTTCAAACTATCCGCCGACGATGCGAACTTCTCGGCGCTGCTGCAGTCAGCAACCGGCAATGCATACCAGAAATACGAAATGTTCACGCGAGAGGCATTTGGCCAGGCCGAAAAGTACGCCGTGCTCCAGGAGTTCCTGCCGCGACTTAAGGGAACAGAAAAGCGCGTCATGATTGCCGACGGCAAAGTCATCGGTGGTTTCAAGAAGACAGGCAAGGGAACCGAGTTCCGCGGAAACGCATCTACCGGAGGCGACATCGGTGCTCTCGAACTTGATGCTGACGAATTGGCTCTGAGCGAGAAGATCGGCAACAAGCTGAAGGAGTTCGGCATCCGGTTCGTCGGTATTGACATGGCCTACCCGTACCTGGTCGAGCTCAACCTAGTGAACCCAGGTGGCATCAATTATCACAGGAAAGCCACAGGAGAAGACATCGCCGACATTCTGACCAAGACCGCAATCGAAGGCGCCATACTGGTTGGTTCCAAGTAGTCCTGGGGTCGACCGCCACCAGATTTCCGTGCACCTTGGTCCCGGGAACCTGCCCTGGATCCCCGCCGAATACTCCGCAACCGCGAACCACTGGACCTACCACCCGGCATCTACAACCCACCGAGGACGGCGTAGGGAGGGCGTTTCCGAGTCCGGGTCCACGTGCACACTTAGGGCTCCTGCTGCCTGACGGGATTTCGCTGTTCGGCTACTGCCGGACGCTGATCACCGGTGCGGTCTTCTGACGAAGTTGCATCAGGCCAGCGATAGTCAGCCCGGCAGTAAGCGCCAGGGCAGCCACCCAGAGCGTGAGCCCTGCGAGGTCGTGGATAGCCATTTGGGGGAGCCGTCGATCCGGCACGGCGATGACGCCGATGAAGGCTCCGACGAGTCCGAAGTAGCTGCCGGTCATAAAGCGTTGATGCGCGCGGATGTTACCGCGGCGGACGGTCACAAGGCCCAAAGTCAGGGTGCAGAACGTCAGCACGGACAGGGCGTGGAGCCAGTTGAATCCGCCGTCGATGGTCCGGATACCGAAGGAGGTGAGGACCACGATGTACATGGCCACTGCCCAGATTCGGCCCAGGATCTTGTGCGCTGCGCTGCCTTTATTGCGGCGGAGCAGGTTCACGGCGCCGAAGATCAGGGCGTAGCCCGCTGCGATGGCATGCAAAGCGATGAGTAGGGTCCACGTCGAAGGCATACGGCCAGCCTAGCGAGTCGGACGGGGACGATCGGGCCGCGGTCGCACGGGCTGCCCTGCCCGTTTGCCGTGTTCCCGGCGACCCCGTCGCCCGGAGATTGAACAGCATGCGGAGGGCCGTGGACCTTCTTCCGAAACAATCCCATGGTCAGAGGTAACCACAATCTAGCCGTGGATGCTGGCCGCGACAGCATCCGCTTTGAAATACATGCGCATCAGGAACGTGACCAGGACGGCTGTGAAGCCAAGTCCGCTGAAGAAGATTACTGGCACGCTGTCGTCGTCCTTTGGCAGGATTGCGAAGAGAACCCACAAAACTGCTGTGCATGAGAGCAAAAGGACAGCTGTCCCTTTCAAGATGTTCACCGAGGCCTCGTGCGCCGCGATCCAGGCCTCGTCGGAGGCCATGGTCGCCTTGGACCGGATGCCAAAGGTGGGATTCCTTCTGGATTGCCCAGCCTCAATCTGTGACGCCAACATTTTCAGGAGCCCGGCAACAACAAGGAAAGCGATGCTGAACATGGCCGTGCTGAATGCTGCCCCCAAGAAACTGCCCTCCGTTGTGGCGATACCTGCCCAGGGCTCACGGTAACCAGCCGGAGTGGAGGGCACAAGTCACAGACCTACGCCCCGTGCCCGCGGACATCTGGCTCACGGGCAGTTCAGCGTCCCTGTCAGGGGTGTGCCCGCCCACGCGTTGGTGGAGTTGGGCACCTTGTAGTAACCGCGGATCTGGTAGGTCCACGTGCCTGAGAGGTTGCTCGTGCTTTGGACCCCTGAGCTGTAGCTCTTTCCTGAGGCCTTGCTGAGGTCGCCCGTGAACCGTACAACGCCGTCGGGGTCTATGACTTTGAGCTCGTGGTAGTTCGCGTAGGCGACGGCTGGGAAACTGCTGACGCTGATTTTGGCTTGGCCAAACCAGAGGAATGAATCGCAGGACTTCGTCACGGTTACCGTGTTGGCTGCCGGCGCCGGGATCTTTGCCGCACTGACGGCCATCACACCTGATGCGGTGTCGTTGAACTTGGCGTGGGCCGGTGAAATGTGGACGCCCATCAGCAGGAGCATGGCGGCCAGGATGGTGGCCGGTACTTGCCAGATGATGCCTTTGCCATGCATGTGCGTGATGCCGTTCCGGTAGTGCGAATGATGTGTTTCCAGTGTGCCGAACGGGCCTCAGGAAACACCTCGGTGAACACTCAAGGTCCGCTCAAGACCGAAAGAAACCCCTGTGCCGACTGAGCGATGTATGCGCGGCCCTGATGAGGTCGGACCGTGAAGCTAGACAGCGGTCTGCGGTCTGCCTGAGCGCGGGCAGCGCATGGGCGGCGTCGTCGAAGTGGTTTTCCCGGATCATTGATTCGATGGCCCGGCATTGGTGCTCCGTTTCCATGGCTCCCACCATGGACGAGCTGATCTTCAGGCTAAGAACAGCGGTGGTGGTCTCCGTGGCGTCATGCTCGTCCACAGCGTGGACGATTCGTTCGACGCGCTGCGGAAGCATCGCAAGGTATTTGGCGAGGAAACGCAGTGCCGGTTCGGGGCTTCCCAGTTCCTCGGCGAGGGATTGGAGCCTGCCCAGGTCCAGTTCACCGCCTGGATTACCTGATGGCTTCATCGCGGCCTCCGGCCGTTTCCCCGGGTGTGGTCTTGGCGGGGTCCTTGGTCCAGATGGAGGCGAGCATTCCGATGACCAGGATGGTGGGTGCGCCGTACATCAAGATGTTCATCACGATGGGTTCGCGGAGGGCACGGATGGCGTTGCCGACTCCCGGGATGGTGGCGACGTGCTTGTCCACGGTTGTGCCTTGAAGGGTGGCGATCCAGGGGTCGATGCCGTTGTTGGCGTCGCCTTTGGTTTGGACTGCGACGCCGCCGTCGGCGGTGGCGGTGATCTCGGTGATCCGGTGGGTTTCCACCCGCTGGTCTTCGACCGGGATGTGGTAAGTGATGATGTCGCCGACCTTGACGTCGGTGATGGGGGTGGGGACGGTGACGACGACGTCGCCCGGGTTGATCATAGGGGCCATGGATCCGGTGAGCATGGTGGAGGTCTGGTAGCCCAGGACGCGCGGGCCGATCGCGAGGAACAGGAACACCAACGCAGCGAGGACCAGCATGCCCACGCCGATACCCCTCGCCACTTTGCCGGCAATCCGGCGGAAGGTGCCGGTAGTGCTTGCAATGGAGGTGGCCGCTGCGGGCTGCTTCACAGCGGCGGTCTCAAGGACGGAAGGAACGACGGCGGCGGGCTGGTTCCCGTTCTCTGCTGCGGCAGAACGCCGGCCGCGAACTGCGGGAGTGGTGATGGTGCTCAGTGCGCTCATGCCTGGCGTTCCTTTCGTGGTGTTCGACGTGCTTTCAGTTTGTCTTCCCCCGCTCAAGAGAGCGTGCGGGTAGGCCTCAAGACTTGATCAGGAAATGGCCAGGAACCGGCCGGAAGGGCATACCGGCCGGCCCCTGGGGTCTATCGGACTGACCGTTGAGGGTCAGCGGGGAGCGGGTTACTTGGTGGTTTCGGTGCGTTGGGTGCCGGTGAAGGAGAAGGCGATGGTGGAGGTGGCGCCTTGGAAGTCGTTGTTCGCGGTGGTGGGGAATGCGGTGGTGACTTTGAGGTTGTCGGTCTTGGCCGAGGTCACGGAGGTGAGGTTGGTGAGGGCCTTGTTGGCGGTGATGACCGGGGCGGAGGCCAGGACGGTGGTCTTGGTTCCGGTGCAGTTGTAGGGGGCTGCGGTGCCGGTCCAGGCCACGGAGCAGTTTTCGATGGTCAGCTGCAGGCCGTTGGTGGCGTCCGTGGTGAGCAGGGACGCGGTGGCCCCGGCGGAGGTGGTGAGGGTGACGTTGTTCAGGTCCGAGTTGCCGGTGTTGGCCAGGGTGACGAGCTTTTCGACCTTGTCTCCGGGGAGCAGTCCTGCGATGGGGACGTTGAGGGTGTTGGCCGGGCCGGGGGCGCCCAGGGCGATGGTGACCGTGCCTGCGGTGACAGCCTGCGACGCGGAGGTCGACGAGGTGAACGCACCGTAGGTTCCCATGCCGGCGACGGCGGCTGCGGTGCCGACCAGTGCGACGGAGGCGAGGATTTTGCCGGAGGTGGTCTTGAGGCTGATGGCCATCTGAGTATGGTCCTTTCGGGAGGCCACCGCGGGTCCGGCCGGCCGTTTCTTCCAGCCTCTCTGGCTGACAAGAACTACTGTGCCGGGGCTGGATCAAGAACAAATCCTGCAAACCTGCAACACTTCCTCAGGAAAACCTCAAGACTCACCCATGGCCCAAACCCGGGTCCCGGACTGTCCTCCCGGACCGCCTGGAAGAGTTGTTGTCAGACTGACGATAACTCTGCTACAGTCATTCTTGTCAGGTTGATAATAACGGATGGAAGAACGACGATGACGACACTGCTCGATTGGATGAATTCCGCAGCAATTCCCAACCTCTTCGGCAGTCCCGTGAGTTGGATCGAAGTCATCGGCTTCGTCACCGGTGCTGCATGTGTTTATGGCGTAGCCCGGCAAAAGCTTTGGAACTGGCCTGTCGGTATCCTGAACAATCTTGCGTTCATCGTGTTGTTTCTCGGAGCCGGCCTTTACGGGGAGACCGTTCTGCAAGTGATCTTCGCGGCTGTTGCCGTTTATGGCTGGTACAACTGGGTGCGGGGCAGTGCCGACACCGACAACAAGAACGACTTGCGGATCCGCGACGCCGCTGTCAAGGAGATCCTCCTTGGCGTCGGTGCCACCTTGGCCGGCACTGCTGCTGTGGCGCTGGTCCTCACGCACGGAACCGACTCCCAGGTTCCTTGGCCGGACGCTTTCGTACTGACCGCCTCACTTGTAGCAACATACGGGCAGGCCAAGAAAATCTTCCAACACTGGTATGTATGGATTCTCATCGATGTGGTCTCCATCCCGCTCTACTTCAGCCGCGGTCTGGCACTGACAGCCATCCTTTACGTCGGGTTCCTGGCCCTCTGCATCTACGGACTTATCGACTGGAAACGTGCCCGCAGCACTGAAACGCCGGTGATCCCCGAAACCATCAAGACAGGAGCATGACATGTACAAGCAGGCCATGGTCATCGGTAAGTTCTACCCGCCACACGCAGGCCACGCCCACCTGATCACCACTGCCGCAGCGCAGGCCGAAAGGGTCGCTGTCCTGGTCCTGGGCACCCGCTTTGAGTCCATCAGCGTTGACGACCGGGCCACCTGGCTTGCCGATGAATTTGATGGCGTCGACGGCGTGGAGGTCATCCGAATGCGTAACGACTGCCCTGAGGACTACTACTCGGACGAAATCTGGAAGGCCCAGACCGAGCTGATGCGTCTGGCGCTGAAGTCCCACGGCGTGACCTCCGTTGATGCCGTGTTCAGCTCCGAAGAATACGGCATCCAGTTGGCCGGGGCCTTTAACGCAGAACACGTCCTCGTGGACCCGTCCCGGAGCACCTACCCGATCAGCGGCACTCAATGCCGTGATGATCCAGGGGCAACCTGGCCCTGCATCATCGCGCCCGCCCGCCAGGGGATGGCAACGCGCATCATCGTGGTTGGCGCCGAGTCCACGGGCACCACCACACTGGCCAAGGCGCTTACCGAGCATTACCGGCCGCGGTTCCCCCGGCTCGCGGACGTCCCCGAATATGGTCGCGAATACACTTACACGAAGTTCGAGGAGCTGAGCGCCCGGACCCCGGACGCGACACTTCAGAACATGGTGTGGACAGCGCAGGACTTCGGCCTGATTGGCGCGCGACAGACTGATATGGAAAATGCGGCAGCTGACGCCTGTCCCTTGGTGATTGCAGACACCGACGCACTGGCCACCACACTGTGGGAGCGGTTCTACCTGGGGGAAGGAAGCTTCGGTTCGTACCACGCTGCCGATGTTCTGCCTCGGCGTGATGTGTACCTGATCACCGATCACGAGGGCGTGGAGTTCGAAGACGATGGCTGGCGTGAAGGCGAACACCGACGTGCAGAAATGACTGAGTGGTTCAAGGAGACCCTGACTGAGGAAGGGCACTCCTGGATATTGGTCACGGGTGACCATGACCGGCGCATGAAAACCGCCGTCGAGGTCATTGACCTGATCCTTGCCCAGCGGAGCAGCCTGACGTCCCCGCCCTGGGCCACCAGAACCGTTCTGGAAGGAGCAGGGGCATGACACCCGAAACGGATTCCGCCGGGAAATTTCTGGAAAGCTACAATCCCCGGGACTATCCCTCCGTAGCCCTGACGGTGGACCTGGTGGTCTTTGCCGTCGCCGGAGGGGTGCTGAAAGTCGCTTTGGTCCGGCGGGGAGAGCACCCCTTCAAGGATGGGCTTGCCCTCCCAGGAGGCTTTGTCGGCGCAGAGGAATCAGCCAGTCAAGCAGCAGGGCGTGAACTCGCTGAAGAAACGGGTCTGGACCTCGGAAGGCTGCCGGTTCATATTGAGCAGCTGGCTACCTACACGAGCCCGGATCGGGATCCCCGCATGCGGGTTGTCTCCGTGGCCCATCTGGCGCTTTTGGCTTCCCCTGGGATCTCACTGCCCGAGATCGCAGCAGGGTCGGATGCTGCCTCTGCCGGTTGGTATGCCGTCCATGACATTCTCCGCAGCAAAGAGCTGGCCTTTGATCACGCCGCTATCCTGGGCGACGGGTTGGCGCGGCTGGCAGGGAAAATGGAATACACCACCGTCGCTGCCCGACTTCTGCCGGAGGAGTTCACGCTGACGCAGCTTCGCACCGTCTATGACGCCGTGTGGGAAACAACTCTGGCCGCCGGTAACTTCACCCGCAAGATGATGCCTCAGCTGAATGACACCGGCCGGAAGACCCGCGGAACAACCGGCGGTGCCCCGGCTGCGCTGTTCACCGCCACGGACCGGCACATCCATCCGCCGCTCAAGCGCTTCCCCACGGCTCCGGTCCAACCACGCCGACCGTGAGGCGTTTTCCAAGCCAGCGCGGTCAGAACATTAACTGGGAACGCCTACTTGGCGCTTTCCTTGCCTCGTCTTACCCTGCGGACAACGAGCCACGCAATGAAGGCGGCAAGCCCCGCGTAGACGGCGTAGTTGAGGAATCGTGAGTACTGGTCCACCAAGTGGTATTGCTTGCCGAGCAACGCGCCCAAGCCGATGAGCAGCGCGTTCCAAACTCCGGTGCCCGCGATGGTGAAGATACTGAAGGTCATCAGGTTCATGCGTTCGGCGCCGGCCGGCAGGGAGATGAGGCTGCGCACCCCGGGCAAAAGCCTGCCGAAGAAGATCGCAGACTTACCGTGGATTTCGAACCAGTCGGCGGCTTTCTCGAAATCTTCGCGATCAACCAGTGGAAGTTTCGACAGCAAGTGGATGGACCGCTTCAGCCCTACTTTGTATCCCAACCAGTACAACAGCAGCGCGCCCGCATAGGCACCCAGAGTGCTGGTAAGGAACACAAGGAGCAGGTTGATGCTGCCTTGCTGGGTGAGGAAACCTGCCAAGGGGAGGATGACTTCGCTGGGAATCGGCGGGAATACCGTCTCAAGAAGCGTCAGCAGGCCCACGCCCCATTCGCCGAGGGCCTCGATGACTTGAGCGGCCACACCGACGATCCCGGTCAGCTCGTCGGTGGAACCACCCGTTTCCAGAGAGCCGATCAAAGCGATGTCCTTTCCAAGAGCTGACAGATCCACAAGGGAAGCCCAGTGATGGGGGACCACTGGGCTTCCACCCTCAACGCTATTCCCATGAGCGTCTGTGGGCAATGAGCAGTTATTTGTGCAGGAGTACTAATCCGGCGAACGCACAGCTACGGACGCCCGCTCAACCGGCGGGCAGGCGATCTTCACAGCTGATTCAAGGGGAGCAGCATCCAGGCCCAGGAGCATGCGAACGCCGGCCGCGCCCAGTTCGTAATGAGGCAGTGACACCGTGGAGAGCGGCGGACGCAGGTGGGCAGCGATGACTTCCTGGTTGTCGAAACCCACCACTGCAATGTCCTCCGGGATGGACAGCCCGTTTTCCCGCAGGCCATCGTAAAGTCCCATGGCCATGCGGTCGTTGTAGCAGTACACGGCACTGACCCCAAGCGTGAGCAGGCTTTCCGTGGCGCCGTAACCGCCTTCCTGATCAGGGTAGGCCTCCAGCACCAGCGCCGGATCAAAGGGAATTCCGGCGGCATCGAGCGCGTCCTTGTACCCCTGGAGCCGGCCATCCCTGGCAGGTGCGGGGGTGGTGGCGTTGATGAAGGCGATGCGACGGTGGCCACCGCGGAGCAGGATCTCGGTGGCAGACTGTCCACCTTGCGCTTCATCCGGTACTACGGCCCGCGCGGCCCCGGCGTCGGGGGAGAAACAGTTGACCAGGACGAAGTCCGATTCCCGAAGGGTCTCGGGGATGTCCGTAGGGCGGTGGAACCAGGTGGAGTACAAGATGCCGCGCACTTTGTATTCCAGCATCATGGCGATCGCGTCTTTTTCGAGCTCCTGGTTGCCTTCGGTGTTCGCGATCAGCAGGGCATAACCATGTTTCCAGGCTTCGTCTTGAGCGCCGTGGATGATTTGGCCGGCGAACGGCGTAGTGGCTACGCCGTCGGCAACCAGTCCAATGAACTTGGAGGTGCCGCTTACCAACGTTTTGGCCATGGCGTTGGGACGGTAACCCAGTTGGGTGATCGCCCGGGTGACGCGTTGGCGGGTTTCGTCGGCGATCCGGGCGTTCTTCTTCTTGTTGATCACCAGGGAGACCGTGGCAGTGGATACTCCGGCCAGTTCAGCCACTTCGCGGAGGGTCACCGGATGGGCACGGCCTGCTCTGACAGGAACGGCGGGGGTGGCCGCGTTGCCTGACTCTCTCTCCTGCGAAATCATCTGTCCTCCTTCAGGAGTATAACCGTCGGCCATAGCGCTCATCCCTTGTTCGCTCCGCTCTCAAGGCCTTGGATCATGGCCTTGTTGAGGACCAGGAATACCAGCAGCAGCGGTGTGATGGTCACGCAGACGGCGGCGAAGGTGGCCGTCCAGTCGACCTTGCCCATAGCGCCGATGTAGTTCTGCAAGCCCAGGGGAATGGTCTTGAGGTCCTCGGAGAGAACAAAGGTGTTGGCGAAGATGAAGTCGTTCCAGATGAAGATGCTGTTGACCAGCACCACGGTGACCACGGTGTTGAGGGAGAGGGGCAGCGTGATCAGCCCGAAAATCCGGTATGGTCCGGCCCCATCCAGGGATGCTGCCTCATAGGTTTCGCGCGGTATGTATTCGAAGAAGGACGAGAAAAGGTAGATGGACATCGGGAGGGCGAAGCCTGCCAGGGGGATGATCATCGACTGGTAGGTGTCCAGCAGGTTCACCGCGGAGTAGTCGATGAACAGGGGGACCAGCGCGATTTGGACGGGAACGATGATGCCGACGAGGAACAAGCCCCGGACGAACTTGCTGAGGCGGAAGCCAAGGACCTGGATGGCGTAGGCGGCCATCATGCCGAACAAGACAATCAAAATGTTGGCGCCCATGGTGACGATGAAACTGTTCAGGATGTTCCGTCCCAGGTCGCCGGTTTCAAAGGCGCGGGCATAGTTTTCCCACGTCAACGAGCTGGGGAGTCCGAACGGATCACCGGTGGCAAAGTCGTGTTCGGTCCGCAGGCTGGTGACGAACAGCCAGGCGAGCGGGTACACCTGGACGATCACGATGAGCATGATCAGGACCCTCGAGAGCGTCCGGTACAAGCTGGGCTTCCGACGCCGGCGCTGGGGGGCGGGAGAAGGAACCCGGGCGCGGGTCGGCTGAGCCGGGGCTGTCTGGGTGATCATGAATCTGCCTTCCGCTTGAGCATGAACAAGATGAGGCCGACGGCGACGAGGCACTCGATCACGATGAAGACGGCGATGGTACTTGCGTAGCCAAAATCCGTGCTGGTGAAGGCTGTCTTGTACATATAGGTGGTGAGGAGCTCGGAGGATTGTCCCGGGCCGCCGTTGGTCATGAGATACGGGATATCAAAACCGCGCAGGCCGTAGGTGGTGGCCATGATGGTGGTGGTAATCCACACGGGCCGGATGTAGGGGAAACGTATCTTGGTGAAGAGCGTCCACTTCGATGCGCCGTCCAGGACCGCGGCTTCTTCGAGTTCCTTGGGCACAGCGATCAGGGCCGCGT
This sequence comes from Arthrobacter sp. YN, assembly GCF_002224285.1. GTDB lineage: Bacteria > Actinomycetota > Actinomycetes > Actinomycetales > Micrococcaceae > Arthrobacter. The sequence continues at coordinate 1,056,038 of NZ_CP022436.1, forward strand.
AAATGATGAGCATGTACAGCCCGGTGAACCGCCATCCTTCAGGGGCGGAGACCGCGGCCAGCACTGTGTTGACGTCGGACAACCAGGCCCGCTCCAGGGAACCGAGTCCTATCCAGTGCAGCAGCTGGTTCAACAGGCCGACAGGATCAATGGAGTAGATACGGACAAAAAGGAACGCAATGGCGACCGTGGAGATCACTGCGGGCAGCAAATACAGGGTCTTGATCAGTTCACGTCCCCTGCGCAGGGACGTGAGCAGGCTGGCGACAACCAGGGCGCCGCCCAGTTGCAGGACCAGGCAGATGGCCAGGTAGACCAGGGCGTTGAAGAATGAACGCCAGAAGATGTCATCAGCCGTGAGCATTCGGACGTAATTGGCCAGCCCGACGAACTCCATGTCACTGATGCCGTTCCAGGAGAAGAAGCTCAGGAACAGGGACTGAAGTATGGGGAAGAGGACTGCTGCGCAGTAGAGCAGCAGGGGTGGGAGCAGGAAAACCAGGACTGAGGTTCTTGACCTGTTGGGAAGCATGGTGGGCCTTTCGGGCGGGGGCCTTACCGGCCCCCGCCGTTTCGGTTTACTTGAAGAACTTGGGTGCGTTCTGCTTGATGGCGTCGTCCATGGTCTTGGTGAACTGTTCGGGCGTGATGTTGCCCTGGACCAGGAGGACCAGCTCTTGCTGCAGTCGGCCGTTGGTGGTGGGGTCCAGCTGGGTGTCCCACGGCATCGCCTGCTTTTCCCCGAGGGTGTTGGCCGTTTCGAGGGCCTTCTTGTACAGCGGCGTAGCGTTCGCGGGGACGGTGGTCTCCACGGTCGTGGTGGGGGAGAGCGCCCCGGTGGCAGCGTACTCAGCCGGGTACTTCTCCAAGGCGAACTTCAGGAAGTCGCTGACCAGGGGATCGTACGTTTTCGAGTTCACTGCCATGCCGATGCCGGAGGGGGAAACGAACTCATTGGCCGCCGTCACCGAACCCGGTGTTGTGGGAAGGGTAAAGAAGTCGATGTCGTCCCGGACGTCAGGGTTGAGTTTGTCGGTGGCGAGGCTGGGAAGTTCCCACGTGCCGATGTTGTACATCGCGGCTTCGCCGGAAGTGAACTGGTTCTGCGCGTCTGAGTAGCCCTGCGCGGAGAAGCCCTCCTGGAAGCACTTGGCCTTGCCGAGTTCTGCCATCCATTGAACGGTCTTCTGACCCGCGGGATCGCTGAACGCAGCTTCGCCCTTCTTCAGTTTCTGGACGAAGTCCGGTCCGGCAGCCCGGAACGGCTGGTACGCGACATAGCGTTCCAGCGGCCACTGGTCCTGCCCGTCGATGGCTATCGGCGTGATTCCTGCGTTGCGCAGGGCCGTGCACATCGCTGGGATGTCGTCCAAGGACTGAGGGACAGCCACGCCCGCTTTTTGGAGCAGGGCCTTGTTGTACCAGATGAATTCCAGCTCGAACTGGAACGGGATCATGTACAGGGATCCGTCATCGAAGCGCTGGTAGTCCAGGGCTCCGGGCCGGTAGTCGTCGTAGAGATCCAGCGACTTCAGCAGCTTGTCGGCCTCCACCATTTTGCCCTGCTTGGCCAGCTGCTGCGCGAACGGTGTGGCGTCCGTGTCAAACAGCTCGGGGAGCTTGTTGGCCGCAGCCAGGGTTTCGAGTTTCTGGATGTAGGAGGGCCGGTCCGGGGTGGTGATGAGGTTCAGTGCAAACCCTGGGTGGTCCTTGGCGTAGTCGTCGGCGAGCTTCTTCATGATGTTGATGACGGCGCCATCGGCAGGCCTGGAGAGGAGCCACGAGATTTCGCGGGGCTTGATCTCTCCGGTGGGGCTGACGTTGGAGGGGTCTGTAGCAGCTCCTCCGCCGCCACAGGCTGTCAAGGCCAAAGCGGCGACGGCTGCGACGGCGGCAGCACGGAGTAGTTTCTTCATTGCGGCAATCTCCCTTGATTGGAACAGAGGTTGGGGTGGGTTATTCAGTTCTCGGTGCGCTGTCGTATCTCAAGTTCGGTGACAGTGACGGTTCCTTCGCCGGCAAAGACGCCGATCCGGCCGGTAGTGAGGTCGTACATCCTGGCGCTGAGCGCCACTTGACGGTCGACGACGGCGACGCAAGTGTCGCCGTCGACGATGACCTCAAGCGTGTGCACGCCGGGGGTGAGGTCGCAGGGCCGCTCAAGTTCGACGTCGAACGGGACATCACCTGAGACGTGCCACTGCGCATCGCCGGTGATGGCGCGCGGCCAGCGGTCGAAAACGAGCCGGCCACGCTTGGGTTCCAGACGGAGGACGTAGGAATGGTCGCCGTCGTTGCTTGAGCGGAGCAGCAAGCCGCACTCGGTGGTGTTCGGGGCGATATCCAGCACCACCTTGGCGTAAAACTGCTGCGGCAACTCCTCGTCGGACACCTTTGCCGTGTATCCGTCCGGCACATCGAGCCGGGTAGGCAACGCACTGGTCAGGGACGCCGGGACGTCATCCCAGAAGCTCTCTACCAGCTCGTCCGCGAAGGAGAATGCCAAGGTTCCGTCCGGGTTTTGGCGGGCTTCCAGCACGGACATGGTGCCGGCCCACTGCCATGGCCCATGATCGGTGTTGCCTTCCTTGGTGGCGATCCAGCCAAAGAAGAACCGGCGACCGTCGCGCTCGGCGGACTTTGAGGCGTAAAAGGCGCGGCCGTCGATGCTGTCCAGGTCCGGCACAGTCCACGGACCGTCGGGGCTTTTGGCCATGCGGTAGCGGGTGGTGAACGATTCCGAGAACTCGGAGTACACCATGTACCACCAGTCACCCCAGGCGAAGACATCCGGGCATTCGTGGGTGATGTACCGGCGTGGGTCCCAGAACGGATCGGTGTAATGCCAGGTCATCAGGTCAGTGGACACGCACTGGGCTATCACGCCGCGGCGGCGTTCCGGACCGGTGGAGTGCCGGGCGGCCAACAGCATCCTCCACTGCTTCTTGCTGTCATCCCACAACACGAAGGGATCACGCCAGTCCCCGGACTCGTAGCCGTCCGGAGCGCCGAAAGTCAGTTCCGGATGCTTTTGCCAGGTCCGCATGCCATCGGTGCTGGTGGCGTGCATGACCAACTGGAGGGGCGCGCCGTCGGCCCCGACGTTCCGGGGGTTTTGGCCGGTGTAGAAGAGGTGGTGGACGCCGGACCCGTCCGCCACGACGCTGCCGGTGTAGGCGTTGAAGTCGAGGTCGGTCTCGCTGCCATGGTGCAGGGAGACGCCATGGTTCTCAAATTGCGTGAGGTCCTTGGTGGTGACCAGGTTCCATGACGTGCCGGGTTTTGGGTCCGAGCGGTCTTCGTGGAGGTAGAAGAGCCAGAACTCCCCGTCCTTCTCGTAGGGGATAAGGTCCCCAACCCATCCGTCGGCGGGTTGGAAGAAGACTGGGTGTTTCATCTGCGCTGATGTCCGTTCTGCTAAAGCGTTTGATCACTCGTAAGTTAGCGTGAATCGTCACGCCGATCAAGCGTTTTAGCAAATTTTATTTTCCGCCAAAATTGTGGTGCTAAAACGCTTGACCGCAGAAACGTCCGCCGCTAATGTCCTGCGTAGCCGATGACTCACCGGGCCGCTCGATGCTGAGCCGTCCGAACCCGGCCGTGAGTACCGATCCAGCTCTCCAACTGACGTGCAGTACCAGGCTGCCCGGGACCTTTCCCGACGGCCCCGCACGTTCATCACCATGACGTTTGGCAGGCCGTCGCGCCCGCCAAGCACTGAGAGGAACACATCAATGACGTATGACATCTCTCGCCGCACTGCCCTGCAAGGTGCAGGAGTTGGTGCCTTGGCACTGTTCATGAGCAGCGCCATCCCCGTGGCCGCCCACGCCCAGACATCCCTCCGGGCGATTTACCACATGACGCCGCCCTCGGGCTGGCTGTGTGATCCGCAGCGTCCCGTTCATACCAACGGCGCCTACCAGCTCTACTACCTTCACTCCGGCCAGAACAACGGACCGGGCGGATGGGACCATGCGACCACCTCCGACGGAGTGTCGTACACCCACCATGGAGTGGTGATGCCACTGCAGACGGACTTCCCCGTGTGGTCGGGATCGGCCGTAGTGGACACCGCCAACACTGCCGGCTTCGGTGCCGGCGCTGTGATCGCACTCGCCACCCAACCCACGGATGGCATCCGGAAATTCCAGGAACAGTACCTGTACTGGTCCACGGATGGCGGCTACACCTTTACCGCATTGCCTGAGGCGGTCATTGTGAACACTGACGGACGGACGGCCGCCACCCCCGCCGAGGTGGAGAACGCAGAATGGTTCCGCGATCCCAAGATTCACTGGGACGCGACGCGTAACGAGTGGGTCTGTGTCATCGGCAGGGCCCGCTACGCTGCCTTCTACACCTCTCCCAACCTGCGCGATTGGCAATGGAAGTCCAACTTCGACTTCCCCAACCATGCCCTCGGCGGCATCGAATGCCCGGATCTGTTCGAGATGACCGCCGGGGACGGCACCCGGCATTGGGTGTTCGGCGCGAGCATGGACGCCTACAGCATTGGCCTGCCCATGACCTTTGCCTACTGGACAGGTTCATGGAACGGCACAGCGTTCATCGCGGACAACCTTACACCGCAGTGGCTTGACTGGGGATGGGACTGGTACGCCGCCGTGACTTGGCCGGCCGTGGAAGCACCGGAGACGAAGCGCCTTGCCACCGCGTGGATGAACAACTGGAAATACGCGGCCCGCGACGTGCCCACGGACGTGTCCGATGGTTACAACGGACAGAATTCCATCACGCGCGAGCTCAGGCTTGAGCGCCAATCGGGCGGCTGGTACACCTTGCTCAGCACGCCCGTTCCGGCGCTTTCGAACTATGTCACGTCCAGCACCACCCTTCCGGACCGCACCGTCAACGGCAGTTTCGTACTGCCGTGGAGCGGGCGGGCGTATGAGCTGGAGCTCGATATCTCTTGGGACACCGCCGCGAACGTTGGAGTGTCGGTGGGCCGCTCGTCGAATGGCAGCCGCCATACGAACATCGGCAAATACGGCGACGAGCTGTACGTCGATCGCGCACCCTCGGACCAAAGCGGCTATGCGCTGGCCCCTTACACCCGCGCCGCCGCTCCTATCGACGCCAACGCCAGATCCGTCCACCTTCGCATTTTTGTCGACACCCAAAGTGTTGAGGTGTTTGTGAATTCCGGGCACTCGGTGGTTTCGCAGCAGGTGCACTTCGCGGACGGGGACACGGGGATCTCCCTCTATGCTGACGGTGGTCCGGCAAACTTCACCGGAATCACCATCCGCGAGTTCGGGAACCCCATCTAAGGTTGCACTTTAACGCTGGAAAGAACGACGGCGACACTACAGCGGGCGGTAGCGTCGCCGTCGTTCTTTCGGTCCGCTTGGCGGTTCGCATCTTGACAACCCGCACGCACCCACGACACTGAGTTCATGTATAGGAATTGCCGGGTCTCGGCCCAGTTTTCGATGTCCCTGGACGGCTTCATCGCCCGCGACGATGACACCGTGGGCCCCTTGTTCGACTGGTACGAGGCCGGGGACGTTGAAACCTGGATGCCGGGACACCCTGTTCCGTTCCACCTCAGTGAAGCCGATGCTGCGTACTGGAACTCGCTTCCGCGTGAGGGGGCGTTCATCTCAGGCCGCAGGCTGTTCGACATCACCAAGGGGTGGGGAGGCCATCCGCCCAATGAATCGCCCACCGTGGTGTTGACGCACCGCGAACCCCCAGCGGACTGGCCGCCCACCAGGCGGGACGGCCGGCCCGTGCCCTTCGAGTTCGCCGGGGACCTGGAAACGGCACTGGAGCGCGCTGCCGTTCTCGCCGCCGGCGGAGAAATCGGAGTTGCCGGGGCAGACATCGTGCAGCAATGCATAAGGCACGGCGTGGTGGATGAGCTCCGTGTGGACCTGGTGCCGGTGCTGCTCGGAAGCGGTATCCCGTGGTTTGGAGGACGTGATGGCGACCTCGTGTTTGATGAGCCCGTGATTATTCCGGGCACTCGGGTGACCCACCTGATCTACCGGGTACGCCGATAGGGAACAGGCACAGGGCGTTATCCACAGCGGGTCAAGCAGCGCACGACGTCGGATCCCCGCCTCCGATAGGCTGGTCACCTCGGCTGATGCAAGTGGCCGCAGGAACCTCAATGCGGAGCCACCCTACGAAATGTCTGATGACCTTGCCCTGCGCGCCCTCGCGGCGTCTTCTTTTTCCCTTCCTGAACTGCGTGATGGCCAACTCGCAGGTATGAGCGCCCTGGCCGGGGGCCGTGATGTCCTGGCCGTCATGCCCACCGGGTACGGCAAATCCGCCACCTATCAAGTGGCGGCACAGTACCTTTACCAGCAGACGGGACGCCCCGCCGTCGTGGTGTCTCCTCTCATTGCCCTGCAGGAAGACCAGCTTGACGGGCTCATGGAGGACCTGGGCCACCATGCCGCCGTCGCCATCAATTCTTCCCGCAGCGATTCCGAGGTGGAGACCGCCTGGCAGGCGGCCGAATCCGGCAAAGCCACCTTCCTGTTTCTTGCTCCGGAGCAACTGGCCAAGCAAGCGACGGTAGAACGGATCGCCGCGCTGGACATCACCATGTTCGTGGTGGACGAGGCCCATTGCGTGTCCTCCTGGGGCCATGACTTCCGCCCCGACTACCTCGACTTGGGCACCGTCCGCGAGCAGTTGGGCAACCCACCCGTGGTGGCGCTGACTGCCACCGCCTCCCCGCCGGTGCGCGACGAAATCGTGGAACGGCTGGGAATGAAAGACCCGTTGGTCCTGATCCGCGGCTTCGACCGGCCAAACATCAGCCTCACAGTGGTCCGGCACCAGGAAGACAAAGCCAAACGAACAGCCGTGCTGGACCACGTTGCCTCCCTGGCTGCGGCGAAAGGGATGGGGCTGCTGTACGTTGCCACCCGCAAGGACAGCGAAAAGTACGCAGCAAAACTGGCAGATGCCGGGCTCCGTGCGGAGGCGTATCACGCGGGCAGATCGGACACTGACCGGGAGACCATCCACGATTCGTTCATGGATGACCAAGTGGATGTAGTAGTTGCCACCACGGCGTTCGGCATGGGCATTGACAAGCCCAACGTGCGGTTTGTGGTGCATGCCGACATTCCGGCGTCACTGGACTCGTACTACCAGGAGATCGGCCGGGCCGGCCGGGACGGCGGTTCCGCCGAGGCGATCCTGCATTACCGGGCGGAGGACCTGGGGCTGCGTAAGTTCTTCAGCACCCATTCCCCGGACCCCGATGCGCTCACGGCGGTGCTGAAGGTCATCAAGAATGCCGGCGCTCCTGCCCCGAAGACCGCATTGGTGGAGCTCACGGGCTTCCCCGCCCGGCGGATCACCGCACTGGTGAACCAGCTGGAGGAAGTGGGTGCCGTCAGCACCGGCAAGCGCGGAACGCGCCTTGAATCGAAAGCCAGGGTGTCCACCCTGGTGGGGCGCGCCGTCGTACGTGCGGAGGCCCGGCAGCGCGTGGAACAGTCGCGGCTCACCATGATGCGCGCCTATGCGGAGACAGACAGCTGCCGACGCCAGTTCCTGCTGGGCTACTTCGGTGAGCACCTGCCGGAACCTTGCGGCAACTGCGACCCGTGCGCTGACAGGCACGACGACGACACGCTGGACCGGGCGCCCGCCTCCGACACCGGGGAGACGTTTCCCTTGCAGTCCACGGTTGTACATAAGGAATGGGGGCAAGGCCTGGTGATGCGCCACGAGGATGATGTCATCACGGTCCTGTTCGAACAGGAGGGCTACAAAACGCTGTCCCGCTCCGCCGTCGTCGAGCATGGGCTGCTGAAGCCTGCCTAAGTCCCTGCGGCAGCCGTCGGCCGGCTGCTTCAGGGCTGGAGCTCAGGTGTTGAGCTCCAGCATCAGGGCCGGAAGTTCGTCGGCCAGCTCGCGTGCCAGGAAACCCAGCGGGCCGAGTTTGCTGGCCAAACGATCCGCCGCCGCAGCGTGAAGGTGGGTTCCCCAACAGGCGGCCTGCGTATCGCTGGTTCCCCGCGCCCGCAGCCCGGCTACGGCGCCAGTGAGAACGTCACCGCTGCCGGACGTCCCCAGTCCGCCGTACCCGGTGGTGATCTTCCATAACTTCCCGCCTGCGCCCGACGGCCCGGCAATAATGCCCTGGCAACTCACCACTGCATCAAACCGGTCTGCCACAGCGGCAACATCGCGTTCGAGGTCTTCCACCTCCCGGCCCAGCAATATCCCGGTTTCCGTCGGATTGGGCGTCAGGATCAGCCTTCCCCGCCACGGTGCCAGCTCCTCCTCGATCCTGCCCAGCACTCCCAAGGCAAAAGCATCAAGCACGACGGCGGGACCTCCTTCGGTGCCGGCGCCGGCTTCCGACTGTTCCCGCTCGAGCAACGCCCGCAGCAGTGCCTCGGCGAGGTCGAGGTCGTCCAGGCCGGGCCCAATGAGGAGGGCATCCGCTTTCTCGAGGTCGCCGGCGATGCGGTCCAGGTCCTCGCCGGTCAGTGAGCCGTTGGTGTTTTCGGGCAGGCCAACAGCTCCGCATTCAGGCAGGGCCACGCCAATCTGCACCGCAGCGGACTCGGCGACGGCCAGAGTAATTTTCCCGGCCCCGGCACGAAGCGCCGCCGTACCGGCCAGCAGCGCCGCGCCGGGCGTGGTCCGGGCCCCTCCGATCACCAGCACTGCTCCACGCGAGTACTTGTCCTCGCCCGGTGCCGGCAACGGCCAGTCACGCAGCAGCGAGGGCGTCACCAGGATGGCAGCACTGGATTCACTGCGGGTGGACACTGGCGTCTCCTGCATGTTCTGTCACTGCCACTCCCTGCTCGGCCAGATGGTCAGCCACATTGAAGCTCTCCAGTTCCCAGGGGCCTGCGCCGGTAGGACGCACGTAACGGGTGATCGACGCATTCAGCACCGATGTGGTCGCGGCAAGGTCCAGAATTTCTTCCTCGGACATACCTTCCAGGACGTAACGGACCAGCAGGATGACGGCATCGTGGCAGACCAGCATCACCCGGTGCCCTGTTCCCAGGGTGTTGAGCTCATCCAGGATGGAACGCAGGCGGAGCGCCACGTCAGCCCATGATTCCCCGCCGGGTGGCCGGTAGTACAGCTTTCCCAGCCATAGCCGCCGCTCGGCTTCGTCCGGGTACCTCTTCTCGACGCCCAAGCGCGTCAACCGGTCCAAAATCCCCAGTTCCCGGTCCCTGAGGCGTTCATCGGTGAGTACCTTGAGGGGCCAGCCAGCCGTCTCCACGGCGATATCCGCTGTCTGTTTGGCGCGGGCATAGGGGGAGGACACCACGGCATCCGGCCTGAACTCTTCGGCGATCCGGGCGAGGGCCGTTCCCAGTGCTTTCGCCTGCTCCTGGCCCGTGCCGGATAAGTTCACGTCGGGATCCCTGGCAGGAACCTGGATAACCTCCGCTCCGGACAAGCGTGCCTCCGTCGCGGCCACGTTGCCTTCGCTTTCACCGTGCCGGATCAGCAGCAACTCCACGGCACCGGCTTCCTGCACCGCGTCCGTCAGTCCGTCCTCGTTCACAAAGATCACTCCTCCGCGTGCGTTGCCGAATGCAGAACACTACCCACTGCGTACCCTTCAGGGCCAGATGGTAAACGCACGACGGCGATTGCGAGCCCCTTTTGTCCGGACTTGGAGTGAAGTAAGTTGCTCGCATGGAGGACTCATACCAAGTCATCATTGTCGGTGCCGGTTTCGCAGGCGTAGCGGCAGCCAAGGAACTCGGACGCAAGGGTGTAAAGGTCTTGCTGATCGATTCGAACAACTACCACCAGTTCCAGCCGCTCCTTTATCAGGTAGCGACGTCCCAGATTGGCGTGTCAGCCATCGCCCGGCCGCTGCGTGCAGTTTTCCGCCGGTATAAAACGGTGAAAGTCCTGACTGCGAAGGTCGAGTCAGTGAGTGCTGCAGAGCGCACGGTTATCACGTCAGATGGAAGAACTCTGCGCGCCGGGATTCTGGTGATCGCCGTGGGGGCGGTTCCGAACTTCTTCAATACCCCGGGCGCAGAGGAGTTGGCGTTCCCGCTGTACTCCGTCACAGACGCCACCAGGCTTGGCACTGGCCTTACCCGGCTGCTGGACCAAGCCGACAGAAACCCTGACGGTTCCGTAGACGTAGTGGTGGTGGGAGGCGGGCCTACCGGTGTGGAGACCGCGGGAGCGATGGCGGAAAACGTCAAGTACGTAGTGAGCAAGTATTTCTCGCCGGAGCTCGCAGCACGATGCCGGGTGCATTTGGTGGATATGGTTCCCAGTGTCCTGAACATGTTCTCCAAAAAATCCCAGAGCTATGCCACTGATCATTTGAAGAAGGTGGGCGTTCACCTTCACATGGGAGTGGGCGTCACTGAGGTCCGGGCGGACGGAGTGACTTTGGCGGACGGGAGTTCGGTCCCTGGACAAATCGTGGTGTGGGCCGGAGGCCTCAAAGCAGGCGATCTCATTGCCGGGTCCGGGCTGGCGCAGGGGAGAGGGGGCCGCATTGACGTCAACACTGACCTGACGGCTCCGGATGCGAAGAGCGTGTACGTCATTGGGGATTGCGCCAACATCACCGACTCCACAGGTGCGAAGCTGCCGCAACTGGGGTCCGTGGCTCAACAGGCCGGTAAGTGGGCCGCCAAGAACATCCTTGCGGACCTCGGCGGAGGCAGCCGGGCGCCCTTCCACTATGTGGACAAAGGCTATATGGCGATGGTGGGTCGTGGCGCCGCGGTGGCAGAGCTGGGCCGCAAGCGAATCCAACTGCAAGGCATCCTTGCCTTCCTGTCCTGGCTGTTGGTGCACCTGGCCCTGTTGTCCGGCCTCCAACAAAAGATCCGTGCCTTGTTCTCCTGGCTGAACGGCTACCTCCTCCATAGCCCCGCGCAAGTTGTTGTCAGCGGGCCCATCGAGAAGGAACCAGCGGAACAGGATCCGCCAGGTACATTGCCTTCAAAGGAGTCCTGACGCGGGACCGGCAGCCATGATGTAGCGCCTGCGGGTTGAAAAGGCACGCTTACAATTCAGGCGACAGCAAGCTCTTGGCGGCGGCAACCAGCTCAGCATTGCCTTCAGCGCGCTCTCCGTGGGGGAGCAGGAACGTGTCTTCGAGTCCGATTCTGGAGTCCAATCCCCACCGGGCCGCCAGCTTCAGCGCAGCCCATGTGGACCGTTCCTCACCGTGGAGCAGGATTGGCATCTGGACCGCTGGTTCCCGCACCAGTTCCAAGAGCAATGTGGCCTCACCTTCCACCTCCTTGGCCGGGATGTCCTGTAGCTCGATCAACACCCTCAGGCATTCAGCCCGGAGTGGCGAGCAGGCCCACTGGCGGGCAGCGTCCGCGTGCCAAATTCCCGCCTCGATGCCAATGCCGCGGGCATGAAGGGCGCCGGCCACTTCTTCGGCCCCGTCCTCGTGCCAATTGATGGAGGCGAAATCCGGTGCGTCACGCCATGACTCCACCATCGTCACGCGGGATGATGCGTCGGGGGAAGTCCAGGCGCCCGTTGTCACGCCCACAGGCACGTCAGGACAGGCATGGCGCACTGCGCGGAGCCACTGGGTGACGTAGTGCGCTTCCATGGTGTCCGCGCCCTGAGGATTCTTCGGATGAAGGTGCAGGCTGTGGGCGCCTGCAGCCACTGCCGCCGCAGCTTCCTGGGCAATTATGGCGGGATCTGCCGACAGCCGTTGGTGGAGCGAGACATTTCGAGCCCCGTTGAGGCAAGCCTGTAGCATCACACCGCCCATGGTACGAGGTTGTCTCCGTGGGGCGGGAGACCTTGTTGAGCGGCCAAGCTGGGAAGATAGCAGAGAGAATCCCGAAACAAGGAGCAACATCATGACCCTCAAAGAGCGCTTGAAAGCCGACGTGGTTGACCACATGAAAGCGGGCAACAAAGTTGCGCTGACCACAGTGCGCAACGTGCTGGGCGAGATCACCACCCGCGAAAAGTCAGGTAAGACCCCGGTGGAGCTCGACGACGCGCAGGTCACCTCGCTGCTTCAGAAGGAAGCTGCCAAGCGTCGGGACACGGCCCGGATCTACACGGAAGCCGGTGAAACCGACCGAGCAGCCGCCGAAGTCGCTGAGGCTGAAATCATCGAGGCGTACCTGCCAAAGGCACTGACCCGGGAGGAAGTGGAAGCAATCGTTGACGATGCCATCGAGGCACTGAAAGCTGATGGCCAAGAGCTTTCCATGCGTTCCATCGGAGCCGTGATGAAGCCCGTCACCGCCAAGGTTGCAGGACGTTTCGACGGCAAGACTGTCAGCGAGATCGTGCGCGGACGCTTGGCGTAGCGAGGTCAGCTGACCCCCAGCAGCCACCGCAGAGTGTCCGCATTTCGCACGGCGTTACCACCGCCGTCGTTGTTGAAGTAGACGTACACGTCCTTGCCCGAGCCGCTCCACTCCCGAATCCGTTCCGCCCACCAGCGGAGATCGTCATCGGAGTATGAGCCGCCGTAGAGGTGCCCATGGTCCGGACCGTGCAGACGAACGTAAACAAACGGCGCGGTGGCCCGCAGGATGCAGGGCAGGTTGGCGCCACTCATGATGCAGTAGGCGGCCCCGTGGCGCTCAAGCAGCGCGTACACGTCAGAGTGGTCCCAACTGTCGTGGCGGAACTCGACTGCGACACGGATCCAAGGGGGCAGGGCTGCCAGGAAGTAGTCCAGCCGGGCGTCGTCGCGTGCGAAACCAGGCGGCAGCTGCACCAGCAGAACGGCCCGTTTGTCGCCGAGCTCGTGCCAGCAGCGAATGATCCGTTCCACCCACACCTCCGGGCTGTACAGCTTCTTGGCGTGCGTGAGCCCCCGTGGCGCTTTGACGGACATGGCAAAGCCCGGAGGCAGGCGGTTTCGCCAACTCGCAAACGAGGTGTCCCGGGGCCAGCGATAAAAGCTCGCGTTGAGCTCCACTGTGGTGAACCTGGCCATGTACTGGGCCAGGCGCTTTGAAGCCGGAAGCCCCGGCGGATAGAGCACATTTTCCCAGTGGTCGTAGCTCCAGCCCGAGGTGCCGATGTGGATGCCCATGGTGTGAATGTACCCGCGCCGGACCTCGCCAACCGGGTGTTACAGCTTGCCGCTCCGGGCCATCAAGGCCTGGAGATCTTCGGCCACCTTGGCTACTTCGCGCTGCCGGGCGCTGGGCGTTGGATTGGAACCGGGTTTGCTGCTGCGCGTTGCCGGGTGTGCATGCCGTCGGGACGTGCGGGCTGGGCGGTGAAGCTGCGGATCGCGCGAGGGCGCGTCGACAGTGACGGCTCCCTGCAGGGGATCGTGGAAGAGTGGGAGGTTCATACTTCCCGATCCTGACAGAAGCGGCCCTGGGCCGGTATGGACAGGTGCATACGCCGTCACGGCACGGCTGTGCAGATGTCCATGGGAGGTTTAGGGCTGAGAAGGAGGCGCCGTGCTGCTTGCCGGGTACCGCTTCGGTACAGTGGCGGATCGACGACGGCTACCTCACCGCCGTCGTCGAGATTCCAACCGGAACCACGGCGCGGATCGAACTGCCGGTGCTGGAGGCCGGGCGGGGGAGTCCCCTTGCCCGGCTGTTGATGTACTAAGTGCGGGGCATTGTGCCAAAGACCGGGGAGAAAAGCTCAATTTCGGCCGCGGGTATGCGGCAAGCACGAGCGACGTCCCTCCACCCCATAACTGACTCAAACACTGCGCTTAGGATCTCGTCCCGTTTGCCCGATTCGACGAAGTATTCAGCAACAGTCAGCAGGGCTTTCATTGCGTCGTCTCTCTTGGTGGCTCCATCGATTGATGTTGCGTGCTCTCCATCGACGTCAGGGTTCGGGTTCACATCGAAGGCAGGCGACAACCGCCATCCCGCGCGGTGCCGAAGGAATCCGTGATTACGCAGGTGGTCATCTGTGTTGTTGACAACAATATTGAAAACGATCCTTCGGAAAAGCTCTTCTCGGTCTGCGGTGGCATCTTCGGAGTTCTCATCGATGACGTCCAGAAGGTCAAGATAGTCGCCACGGGCGCCGTCCTGTTCTTGCAGCATGGTCATGGCAGAGACATAGCCGATCCTCTGCTGTTCGACGCGGTCGAATCTGTCAAGAACCAGGACAGGATCGGAGGAGTTGAGATGCTCCAGGTGGTGATCCGGTGTGTCGATACCAGCCCTACGGGCCATTTCGAGGCTGGCCGCTTCCCACGCAATGACTTTCCAGAGGTCACCCTGATGTGAAAATTTGGCAATCGCCAGCCTGGCCCCATCCTGGACGGACGCCTTAGGGCGGGCTCCGCCCAGACTTCCCGTTCCAGCCGCAAGGAGTCTCTTGAGTGCACCCAGGTTCCCCGGGTCAGCTTCCACTTCTTGTGCTGCCCGTCGGAGTTCTGGCAATTGAACCAGCTTGGGCACGTCAGTTCCATCACTTAAGTGTGGTCCGTCGCCAACCCTAAAACGTAACGCGCCCTGCCGGGTCAGGTCCGACACGCCAAGCAGAAAGTCCCTGTCGGTGAGAGTCCCCGGATTCTTACCTTGCTGACGGGCTTCTGCCTGCATCCGCTTGGCTACGATGTGCCGCCCCCAGCGGTCGGGTGAGGCGTCGGCGAAGGAGCCGGGCAGACCCTTGATCGAATGGGCGCCTCGTAAGACGGGCAGTGCCGGGTCAATGGCGTACGACTCAGGCAGGGCAAGGAAACTGGCGTCATACGTGAAGTTGGTACTTGTAACGCCCCGTCGTGCCGATACATAGGCCCGCCCTACGTATATGCATCCGCTGGACGTGTGAAGATCGACGTCGATGGGTTCTGTCATCGACGCACTCTCTCGGGGAGTTTCTGGTCCGCACGGGCTCGCCCGAAATCCGTCTCATAAGGATCAAGAGCTGTGGTCAGTTGGTCGGTGAGGCCCAACACCCGGACAACATCCAGAAACGCCTCGAAACCAACCCCGAGATCTCCGTGCTCGATCTTGCGGAGGGTGTTGCGGCTAATGTCGGCTCGGTCTGCCACTTGCTCAGCCGTAAGGCCAAGGAGTTTGCGCCAGGTCAGCAACTGTTCGCCGATGGTGCTGGCTGCTCGTAGCGTCCTATTGGAAGTGCGCTTGGTGCCCATGTCTCCATGATAGTAAATAATGATAGCGATTACGACCACTAAGCAGTTTAATGCCCTCATATATGAGCATTAGGCGGCTATGTGAATGGAGCTGCGGAGGGTACTTAACCCCACAGTGCCTTCTTGAGCAGCGCCCTCAGCTGGACGTTCTCAACCTCCGTCAGTGCTGCAAGCTGGGTCTCTTCGCACACTTCAAGGGCCGCCCGCGCCTTGTTGTGGATCCGCCGGCCCTCGGCTGTGGAGACGATGATCTTCGCCCTGCGGTCCTGCTTGCCTTGGGCCCGCTTCACCAGGCCGCGGTGTTCGAGGTCGTCCACGAGGCTGACCACCTGGCTGGGGTCCAGGCTGAGGAAATCGGCGAGCTCCCGCTGCGTAGGTTCCAGCCCGCTGCACGCAAGAGTCAGCACGGAGAAGGATCGCTCCCTGAGTCCGTAATCTGCCAGTGCCTTGTTGTTCAGCAGTGAACCCGTGGCGTGCAGTTTGGCCAGCAACAGGCCCACATCGCTGCCGATTTTTGCTGCGGCCAAGCGCGGGGTTTCCACTTCGGTGCTTTGCGGGCCCATGACAACTCCAATAGTAATGAAAAACAATCGTTGACTTTTTCAATGATCCGTATTCTCATTGATCATGACAAGGATCTCACGACGCAGTGGGATCGGCCTCACCGGCTCCGGCCGGTTACTGCATGCGAAGGAGCACGCCATGAGCTTGAACGGCAAGGTTGCAATCGTTACTGGAAGTGGACAGGGTCTTGGACTCGCTTATGCGAGGGAGCTCGCCCGCCAGGGTGCCGCCGTGGTTATTAATGACGTGAACGATGAGACCGCTGCACAGGCTGTTGCACTGATTGAGGCCGACGGCGGCCGGGCCACCGCCGTGGTGGTTCCGGTGGGGGGTACGGATGCTGCGAAGGCTTTGGTGGCGGGCGCCGTGGAGGCATTCGGCCGGTTGGACATCCTGGTGACGAACGCCGGGATCCTGCGGGACAAGAGCCTGTTGAAGATGACGGATGAGGATTTTGACCTCGTCATCAACGTCCATCTGAAAGGCACGTTCACGTGTGTGCGTGAGGCGTTTGCGTACTTCAAGGAAAACAACGTCGCCGGCCGGATCATCACCATCGGCTCGCCGACCGGCCAGCGCGGCAACTTCGGGCAGACGAACTATGCTGCGGCCAAGGCTGGAATCGTGGGCATGGTCCGGACCTGGGCCCTGGAAATGAAAAAGGCCGGCGTGACGGTCAACTCCGTCATCCCGGTCGCTGCCACGGCAATGACCAAGACGGTCCCGTATTTCCAGAAGGCTGTGGAGGCGGAAGAGCGTGGTGAGGCTATGCCGTCCTTCTTCCGTCACGACCTCGGATTTGGAACGGCCGACGACGTTGCCGGGCTGATTGCCTTCCTCGCCTCTGACGCGGCTGCCGGGATCACGGGCCAGGCGATCGGCGCCGGTGGTGACCGGCTGCAGGTTTGGACGCACCCGACACCGGTGAGCACCGAGTACCGCGAGGGCGGCTGGAGCTACGAGGCTTTGCAGGAACATACCGGCTCGCTGTTTCGTTCTGATGCGCTGCAGAGCTACGGTGAGGAATTCCTGCCGTTGCCCGAGGAACTCAAGCCTGAACCGGTACAGGCGCGCTGATCATGGCAGACCGTTACGAACTGGGCATCGACGCCTCGGCCCTTGAGGCGATCGATATGCACGTCCACCTCGAAGTGGACAGCTGCGGGCATGGCTCACTCCCGGAAGCCCTGACGGAGGCCTCGGCGAAGTACTTCAAAGCTGAGGACCGGACGCCGTCGCTGGACAGGATCGCCGAGGTGTACCGGGAGCTGAACATGGCCGCCGTCGTCTTCACTGTTGACGCGCGGACCCAGCTCAAGCATGAACCGAACAGCATCCCGGAACTGATTACCGGAGCTGCGCGGAACAATGATGTGCTGATCCCGTTCGGCAGTGTGGACCCGCGGACGGGGGAGGACGCGATCGCCGGGGCGAAGCACCAGGCTGTTGAACTTGGTGCCCGGGGTTTCAAGTTCCACCCCTCGCTGCAGGGCTTCGACCCGTCCAACGAGCAGCTCTACCCGCTCTGGGAAACCCTGCAGGAATTGGGTCTGCCGTGCATTTTCCACACGGGCCAGAACGGCATGGGAGCAGGTCTACCTGGCGGGTATGGAATCAAACTGGCGTACTCCAACCCACTCTTGCTGGATGCGGTGGCAGCTGATTTCCCGGGTCTGCAGATCATCATGGCCCACCCCTCGGTGCCATGGCAGGACGAGGCGAACTCGATCGCGACGCACAAGTCCAACGTGTTCATTGACCTGTCTGGGTGGTCGCCGAAGTACTTCCCGGAGTCGCTGGTGAAAGCCTCGAATTCGGTGCTGCAGGACAAGGTCCTGTTCGGCACGGACTTCCCGCTGATCACCCCGCAAAAGTGGCTCGGTGCATTTGCCGACCTGCCACTGAAGGACGAAGTCCGTCCGAAGATCCTCAAGGACAACGCCGTCCGGCTGCTGGGGTTGGGTGTCTGAGATGACCACGATTACAGCAACAGCTAAGGAACAGCGGCTCTACTCCGTCGCCGACTGGTACGACGCCGAAGCACTCCTGACCACGGAGGAACGCAGGGTGCTGGGGCGGCTGCGGACCTTCCTTGACGCACAGGCGAAACCGCTGCTGGCTGAATACTGGGAGCGCGGCGATTTCCCGGAGCAGCTAGCCCGGCCCTTGATTGATCTGGACATCATGGAACCGGCCGATCTCACCGTGGACGCCCCGGCGAGAGGAATTTTCCACGGCTTCCGGATTTTCGAACTGGCCCGTACGGACGCATCATTGGCCACCTGGTACACCGCCCAGGCAGGGCTGTTCAGGACCGCGATCCGGGTTGGTGCTTCCGAGGAGCAGCAGCGCGAGTGGATGCCCCAGGTCATCGACTTCTCCCTCAAAGGTGTCTTCTCGCTGACCGAACCCGGGCACGGCTCGGACATCGCCGGTGGGCTTTCCACCACCGCCCGTTTCGAACCAGGCAAAGGAACAGACTCCGACGGCGGCACCGGATCTGATGACGGGACCTGGGTTCTGGACGGCGCAAAGCGGTGGATCGGGGGCGCCTCCACAGCCGATGTGCTGTGTGTGTTCGCCCGGGACGTCGCCGATGGACAGGTCAAAGCGTTCCTCGTGGACCGGACCGCCACAGGCGTCGGCCTGGAGAAGATCCATGGCAAGACCTCGCTCCGGATGATGCAGAACGCCCACATCACCCTGAACAAAGTCCGCGTACCCGAGGCCATGCGCCTCCACAAGGTGAACTCGTTCAAGGACGTTGCCTCGATGCTTCGGGCGATGCGCTCAGACGTAGCCTGGATCGCCACCGGCATTCAAGCAGGCGCGTTCGAAGCAGCGCTGGCCTACGTCAAGGAACGCCAACAGTTCGGCCGGTCGCTGGGATCCTTCCAACTGGTCCAGGAGAAGTTGGCCCGGATGCTCGGCAACATCACCGCTTCGCTTTCACTGGTGGTGCGGCTGACTGAACAGCAGGGCTGGGGCATCTACCGGGACCAGGACTCGGCCTTGGCCAAGATGCAGACGTCCCTGATGATGCGCGAAACCGTCGCCTTGGCCCGCGAAGTGGTGGGCGGCAACGGCATCACCCTCGCCGCCGACGTCGCGCGTTTCCACGCCGACGCCGAAGCCGTTTATTCCTACGAAGGCACCCACGAGATCAACGCCCTCATCATCGGCCGTGCCCTCACCGGCGCCAGCGCCTTTACCAGCTAGTCCTTCTCAAACCTCAACACCAACTGCCAGGAGGCAAAGATGCCCAATCTCGTCGTCGATTTCGACACCCTGCTCACCATGTCCGCCAAGGACCTCGGCACCACCGATTACCGTGAGATCACCCAGCAGCAGATCAACCTGTTCGCTGACGCCACGGACGATCAGCAGTGGATCCACACCGACCCGAGCGCGCCAAGAGCGGTCCGTTCGGGGCTCCGATCGCGCACGGCTTCCTTACCCTGTCCCTGATCATCCCGTTCTGGGGCGAACTGTTCGACGTAGACGGGGTCACCACCAAGGTCAACTACGGCTTGGACAAGGTGCGCTTCACCTCCCCGGTCAAGGTCGGCTCCAAGGTCCGCATGCAGGGCTCCATTGCCGAGGTCACTGAGGTCAAGGGCGGCGCCCAGATCAAGGTCAACGCCACGATTGAAATCGAAGGCCAGGAACGCCCCGCCGTCGTGGCCGAATTCCTGGCCCGTTTCTACAAGTAAAGATCCAATTCCCTTCCCTCCTCTCCCAAGGAACAGCCATGTCAGGACACACTGCGCTCGCACAGCCGAGCACGGCCGCCAAGCGCAAAGAGGCGCGCACGGTCATCATGTCCAGCTATCTGGGCAGCACCATCGAGTTCTACGACTTCCTGCTCTACGCAACAGCGGCAGCGGTCGCTTTCCCCAAAGTCTTCTTCGCAGGCACCGATGAATGGGTTGGCGTAGTTGCTGCCTATGCCACGTTCGCGGCAGGCTATGTTGCCCGTCCCCTGGGCGGCATCATTTTCGGCCACTTCGGCGACCGCATAGGGCGCAAGGGCATGCTGATCGTGTCCATGGCGATGATGGGTATTGCCTCCACGTTGATCGGCCTGATTCCTGGAGCCAACGTCATTGGCCCGTGGGGAGCCGTGATCCTGGTGGTCCTTCGCGTCTGTCAGGGAATCGCCGTCGGCGGTGAATGGGGTGGGGCCGCACTGATGGCCCTGGAACACTCCGATCCCAAGAGGCGAGGCTTCGCGGCGTCGTTCGTGAATGCTGGCGCGCCCACCGGGGCTGTCTTGGGCACTGTGGTCATGGGCATCTTCTCCGCCCTCCCGCAGGACGCTTTCCTGGCATGGGGCTGGCGTGTGCCGTTCCTGTTGTCCTTCGTGCTGCTGATCGTGGGCATGTTCGTGAGGTTGCGGGTTTCCGAGAGCCCCATCTTCGCCGAGGCCGTGGCCAAGGAAAGTGCACAGGGGACCAAACGCAAGATCCCGCTCCTGGAAGTTCTGAAACGCCCCAAGGCGCTCATCATGATCATGTTTGCCGGAGCCGCCGGCTTCGGACTGCAGGTAGTACTGCCCACGTTCTCCGTGACTTACGCCGTATCCAAGGGCGCACCACAGCAGGGCGTGCTCTATGCCTTCGCAGGTGCCTCGGCCATCTCCATCCTGTTCGTGCTGCTGGGCGGTAGGCTTTCGGACCGTTTCGGTCGCCGCCCGGTCATGGTTACTGGCTTGGCCTTGTTCATCCTTTACCTGTTCCCCATGTTCGGGATGCTCAGCTCCGGCAACATCGCTTTGGTCTTCCTGGCCTTCACGGTGGCGCTGGTTCTGCACTCGTCCCTGTACGGACCCCTCGCCGCGTTCGTGTCCGAGCAGTTCGGCACCACCAACCGCTACACCGGCGCGGCAGTCGGCTATCAGTTGGCCACGCTGATTGGTGCAGGCTTCACCCCCGGAATCGTCGCCGGCCTTTACAAGGACGCCGGCCAGAGCATCATCCCTGTGGTGGTGTTCCTGTCCGTCATGTCGCTGGTGTCGATTGTCTTCATCCTGCTGACGCGGGAGTCTAAGAACAACGACCTTTCTACGGTCAGTTAGGAGTAGCGCACCATGGACAACAACGGAGTTGGATCCTGGCTGCACCGCCGCCGCAGCAAGTCCGGAACCGCAACGGCACTCATTTCCGGTGACCTGACGCTCAGCTACGCCGCGCTCGCCGATCGCACCGACCGCTTGGCCAACGCCCTCAAAGACAGGGGAGTGACCAAAGGGGACCGCGTGGCCTACCTCGGTGAGAACCATGAGTCCTTTGTGGAGACGTTCTTCGCCTGTGGGCTGCTGGGAGCGATCTTCGTCCCGTTGAACACCCGCTTGGCGGCTCCGGAGCTGCAGTTTCAACTGCAGGACTCCGGCGCACGGCTCCTGATCAACGCCGATGCCCTGGACGCCGTGGCCTCCGCGTCCGTGACGGACACAGTGGTAACCCACCGTCTTGTGGTGGCGCCCGACGACGTCACTGACGGTTCCGCTCTCAAGCTGCCGTCCGGCGTCGAGCACTATGGCAAGGTGCTTGACGCTGCAACCGCGGCGCCGCTTGATGAGACCGTGACGCTGGACGACGCAGCCATGATCCTCTACACGTCCGGCACCACCGGCAAGCCCAAAGGCGCCCTGCTGACACACGGCAACATCACCTGGAACTGCATCAACACGGTGGTGGATATGGACCTGAACCGCAACGATGTTGCGCTCATGATCTCGCCGCTGTTCCACGTGGCGTCCCTGGACATGGGTCTGCTTCCCATGCTCCTCAAAGGAGCCACGGTGGTACTTGAAGCGAAGTTTGACGCCGGTCGAGTCCTGGAACTGGTAGCCAAGCACAAGATCACCACCCTCAACGGCGTGCCGACCACCTTCCAAATGCTCTGCGATCACCCCGGATGGTCGACGGCGGATCTGGCGTCCTTGGACAAGCTCACCTGCGGTGGTTCGGCGGTACCGAACCGGGTCCTCGAGGCCTATGAGCTGCGGGGCATCGGGTTTACCAGCTGCTACGGCATGACCGAGACCGCGCCTGGTGCAACGATGCTGCCGTTATCGCGGTCCCAGAAGAAGGCCGGATCTGCGGGTCTTCCGCACTTCTTCACGGACGTGCGCATTGCTGATCCGATGGGCGGGGTCGCTCCCGTGGGCGAGGTGGGGGAAATCCAGATCTCCGGGCCCAACGTGATCAAGGAGTACTGGAACCGCCCGGAAGCCACTGCAGACAGCTACGCGGATTCCTCGTGGTTCCGCTCCGGCGACATGGGCCATCAGGACGAGGAAGGATTCCTGTTCGTTTCCGACCGGATCAAGGACATGATCATCTCCGGCGGCGAGAACATCTACCCGGCCGAGGTGGAGGCTGCCATCGCGGAGTTGCCCGCTGTAGGGAGCGTGGCGGTGATTGGCGTTGCCGACGATACCTGGGGTGAAGTGCCCCGTGCCATCGTCACCTTGCGGGACGGAAGTTCCCTGACCGAGGAGCAACTGCGCTCGCATCTCGACGGCCGGCTGGCGCGGTACAAGATCCCCAAGTCAGTGGTGTTCGTCGAGGAAATGCCGCGCACTGCCAGCGGCAAGATCCGCAAGATGGACCTGCGGAAGCACTACGCCGTGTGAGGACGCCTGCCGGGCTCGGGGGAAATCGACGTCATTACTGCCTGGTAATAGGGGATCTGAGAGACCGCTACCGGCCGACATAATCCGTTATCAGGCTAAATCCGGGTTAATTTCATCCATCGAACTGCCTAATTGGCCTCGGGGGCATTACGATAGGCACGACTCACTCTGAGCAATAAGCTTCATCACGACTCACACCTAACCCCGGGGGATATACCAATGAGCGCTTACCCGCAACAACCGCAACAAACCGAGCAGTACGCTGCACAGACCGGCGAACCGCCGCTGTGGGCTCCCTACTACGGGGCACCGATCGGTGCCGCCGTCAAGCGTTTCTTCAAGAAGTACACCGCGTTCAGCGGCCGCGCCAGCCGCAGCGAATACTGGTGGGTGGCACTGGTTCTGGGTGTTGTGGGCTTCGTCCTGCAGATCCTGACCTTGGTTCTCGGCAGCGCCGGGGCCACCGTTTCTGCAAACGGAACCGCCACTCCCGGTCCGGGATCCGTCGTAGGCCTTATTCTGGCCCTCGTCTTCTACTTGGCAATCCTCATCCCGTCCATTGCCCTGCTGGTTCGCCGTCTCCATGACGGCAACTTCAGTGGCTGGATCGTGCTGATTGGCCTGATTCCCGGCTTGGGCGGACTTGCACTCTTCATCTTCGCACTCCTGCCGTCCAACCCGGCCGGCCAGCGTTTTGACCAGCCGACTGCATAGTCAGCCAATCACTACGTAATACGCTCCAACGAAAAGGGCGGCACCTCGTGTGCCGCCCTTTTCGTGCCGTTTTTGTCCCCCTCCACTGTCCCGCCACGGCCGACGTGACATGCTGTGACTGACGCGGACCCAGCCCCAATGACGAGGAGTGCCATGCCCAACCCTCCACGCAGGAGAACCATCAGGCGTTGCGCCGTGGTGGGCGGCGGGATCATCGGTGTTGCGGTGGCCAGGGAGCTCGCCACCACACTCGACGGCGTCCAGGTCACCATTTACGAAAAGGAAAACCGGCTCGCTGCACACCAGACCGGCCACAACTCGGGCGTGGTGCACGCAGGTCTCTACTACGAGCCCGGCGGGCTGAAAGCAAGGCTGTGCCGCAGGGGAGTGGAGTTGCTGCGGGAATTCTGCGCAGCAAAGAACCTTCCCTATGAGGCCTGCGGCAAGTTGGTGATAGCCCAGACGCCGGAGGAGTCCGCGCGCTTGGACACCATCTTCGCCCGGGCCACAGCCAACGGTGTCCCCGGAGTACGGATGCTGAGCGGCGGGCAGATACGCGAGGTGGAGCCGAACGCCGTCGGACTTTCTGCCTTGCACTCGCCTGAAACGGCGATCGTCGACTACACGGCCATCACCGAGGCGCTCGCCGACGACGTTCGAGCCATGGGCGGAACCATCCGGCTGGGGCAGGAAGTTTTGGCGCTGGAGCAGCAGGCCAGCGGGGTAGTGGTGACCACCAAGGATGGCGGGGAACACTATGACCTGGTGGTGGCGTGCGCGGGGCTCCAGTCGGACCGTCTGGCTGCGGCGACTGGCGGGCCGGCGACCCCGAAAATAGTCCCGTTCTTCGGTCAGTATTACTTGGTAGGCCCGGAAGCCCGCGACCAGGTGAAGGGCCTGATCTATCCTGTGCCGGACCCCAGGCACCCGTTCCTCGGCGTGCATCTCACCAAGCGGATCGACGGCGAAATGATGCTCGGCCCCAATGCGTTCATCTCCTTCGGGCGGGAGTCCTATGCCTGGAACCAGGTGGCGTTGCGCGATGTTGCCAATTACGCGCTCTTTCCGGGCTTCTGGAATTTTGCCCGACATAATGTGCCGTCGGCGGTCCGTGAATTCCAGACCGTGGTGAGCCGGAAGAAATTCCTCCGGGAGGCAATGCGCTTTGTTCCGTCATTGGAGGGTGCCAGCATCCTGCCAGGCACCCGTGGCGTGCGGGCGCAGGCCATGAACGGTGACGGCTCGCTGGTGGATGACTTTGTGATTGCACGACGCCGGGACACGGTTTTGGTGCGTAACGCACCATCGCCGGGGGCGACGTCGTCGATGGCCATCGCGGAGTACATCGTGGAGCAGGCGCTGCAGGGTGGCTAGTTTTGCGTAGCCGACAAGATGATGAGCAGCACCAAAGCGTTGTTGACGGAGTGCAGAAGTACGGGCGCCCAGAGATTCTGGTGGAATCTTTTCAGAAGCGCCAAGGCGATGCCGAGCATAAAGAGATAAATAAAGGTCAACAGGACCAAGTGAACAGCGGCAAAGATTGCCGCTGATATTGCCACGGCTGCAAAGGGCCTGCAATGTTGCGTCAACCCGCTCAGGAAAGCTCCCCGAAAGAGGACTTCTTCCCAAAGCGGGGTCAACACAGCAGCGATGAGGACGGTCAGGCCAATCAGCGGCGCCGGAAGTTCAGCAACCCGGCCTAGCGCACCGTTGGAGGAATTGGACGCAGCGCCATCCACTCCGACGAGGCTGAGAACAGCCAGGAAGAGACCTTGGGCGCAGGCGGAAGCCACGATGGCTGTGGGAATCTGCCAGAGTAAGTGCAGCATGCGTGCGTCAAAGCGTCGAAATCCGAGCATGCCCGGAGTGAGCTTGTTTCTGCGAACCAAATGTACGAAAGTTGCCAGCATTGCGGCTGCTGTTGCCCCTCCGAGGATGACTGGAACAGCGGTTTCTGCAGTGAAATGAACCAGACCGGACAGTCCCGCCGCAACCACCGCCAGGCAAACTAGTGCAACGTACACAGCAATCCACATCAGGGCCCACAAAGCCTGTTTCAGTGATATTGCCGGAGGTGGTGAGGAAGTTGCTCCAAGCTGGTTAACAGAGTTAGTTGGCAACAGCATCCCCCGAGTGTTCATCATGCGAGCCTAGCCGAGTAGTTAACAAGCTTGTGACCAGATGGAAACTGACCCCAAACCCAGGCTGGATACGGTTGCCGCATGATCGCTTCCCTGGCCTCGCTGGCAACCCGTCTCGGCACTACGTTGGGGGCCTGGATCGAGGCCGCCTACGTCCTGGATTGCTCTGAAATGGAGGCCGGGGACGAGCACCGTCTGGCGTGGCTGCCCGCGCTGAGCGGCGTGACGGTGGCCGGCGCCCAGGCCATCCAATCGCACACTGTGAGGGTGGCGCCGGAGCCATAGGGAACGCTGCGATAGCTGCCATATGTTGCGTTGGGCACACTATTCGTTGAACGCGGGGAGTATGCCCTAAACTGCTTCACTGAGGTGCCGGAATAGGCACTATGCAGCAACGAAAGCGAACCCTCAATGGCTACTGATTACGACGCCCCGCGCAAGACCGAAGAAGACTCTCCGGCTGAATCTCTTGAGGCTCTTCAGGCATCCCGTGGCAACGCTGCACTGACTGCAGTCATCGACGTCGAAGAAAACGATACTGCCGAAGGAATCGACCTTCCCGGGGCTGATCTTTCCGGTGAAGAACTGACCGTCATTGTTGTCCCGGAGCAGTCGGACGAATTCACCTGTGGTTCCTGTTTCCTGGTCCGTCACCGGTCCCAGATTGCGCTCGAAAAGAACGGCCTCAAGTTCTGCAAGGACTGCGAAGGCTAGATAACGCCCGGGTCTCGTTATCTTCGATCACGAACATGGGTGCGAAGACTCTGGAAACTGCCCGCGTCGGCCGTAAAAGCGGTTTTTGACGACCCTCCCGTGACCGCCTTGTTGCCCCTTTAACGGTTATGCGCCGAAGCGGCAACAACCAGTCCAAACTGGCTTGCGCCCTCCTACTGTTGAAGTATCAACTTCGCCTGAAGGGGGCACAAAAAATGAGGAAAATTGGAGCGGGCCTGGCAGCCGTCCTGGCCGCAGCCGGACTCGGTCTGGCGGCACCGGGGCCGGCCTCGGCAGCATCCTACTGCGGACTTTCCTGGGGGTCTTTGGCCAAGGCCGACCCCGACATGAGTTCCGCCAACGTCACCAATGTCCGCACGGGCCAACAGCCGTGTTTCGACCGTATGGTGATCGACATGACCGGAAAAGTGGCCGGCTATTCCGTTCGATATGTTCCGGTAGTCACCCAGGACGCCACCGGCTACCCCATCCCCGTGCTTGGTGACGCGGACCTGCAAGTAGTGGTGACTGCGCCGTCGTACAACCAGTACAGCCAGCCCACCTACCTGCCCGCAGCCAAAGCGGAGCTCTCCAACGTCTCCGGTTATCAGACCTTCCGCCAGGTGGTTTATGCCGGAAGCTTTGAGGGCACCACGAGCATTGGGCTGGGTGTCCGTGCCCGGCTTCCGTTCAGGGTCTTCACCTTGGATGGGCCCGACGGCGGCTCCCGCCTGGTAGTGGACGTCGCCCATCGCTGGTGATTTAAGCCGCGGGGTCGCCGAGAACGTACGAAAGCGGCCAGTTCGCCGGAACTTTCCGGGTGAACTGGCCGCTTTCCGGCGTTTTCGACGCTCGTTATTCAGGCACTACCAAAGCCGGGGTATCCTTCCGGATGGTCTCGCCGCGGAAGAAACCGGGCCGGACGCGGGACATGATCAGCATGACCACGGCGCCCAAAACCAGGATTCCGATGCCGAGGACGAATACCAGTCCCACTCCGAAGATCTCGGACCCACTGCCAAACTCCGGAGCCCAGCTGTCCACTGCGGTCTGCAGGAACACCACGAACAGGCCTACGCCACCGAACAGCGGGCATACGAGCCGCAGGAAGAAGTTCCGTGCACTGGCGAACACGCTGTTACGGAAGTACCAAACACAGGCGATGGCCGTGAGCCCGTAGTAGAAGCAGATCATCAGGCCCAATGCCAGGATGGTGTCGTTCAGGACGTTCTCGCTGATCACGTGCATCACCGCGTAGAAGCCCGCGGACAGGACGCCGGCCGCAATGGTGGCGAAGCCCGGCGTCGAGAACTTCTTGCTCATAAGGCTGAAGCGTTCCGGCAGGGCGCCGTAGTGCGCCATGGCCAGCAGGCTCCGCGACGGCGATGTGAAGGTGGACTGCAGGGACGCAGCGGAGCTGGAGAGCACGGCGAGGGACATGAGGATTGCGAACGGACCCATCACCGGTGATGCGAGTGCGGTGAAGACATTGGCGTGGTTTTCCTCGTTGTTCAGGCCGATTCCTGTGTCACCCACGCCGGCGAACATCATGGTGGCGATGGTGACCAGCAGGTAGATGCCCAGGACGATGACGGCCGTAAGCGTGCCCGCAAGGCCGGCGGTCTTCTTGCCGTTGGCGGTTTCCTCGTTCACGGTCAGGCAGACATCCCAGCCCCAGTAGACGAAGATCGACAACGAGATGCCGGCTGCGATCTGGCCAAAGGTTTCGATCTTGGTGACGTCGAACCAGTCCCAGCTGAAGGGAACAGCTGTCTCGGACGTGGACCAGTTGGCGAATGCCATGCCCACGAAAAGTCCCAGGACCAGCAGTTGGAAGCCCACCAAGCCGTACTGCACAATCTTGGTGGTGTGCAGGCCGCGGTAGCTGATCCAGACCGCCAACGCCACGAAGACGAAGCATGTGGCCACGTTCAGGAGCTTGTTGGAGGCAAGATCGGCGAGCTCTGGTGAGCCGGTGGCCTGCGCCAGGAACAGGTAAAAGAAGTCCACGGCGACGCCCGCCAAGTTGGACAGGACAATGATGTTGGCCGCGAGCAAGCCCCAGCCGCCCATCCAGCCCACCCACGGTCCGAACGCCTTGGTGACCCAGGTGAACGTGGTGCCGCTGTCCGGGGAATCAGCGTTGAGTTCCCTGTAGGCGAGCGACACCAAGATCATCGGGATGAAGCCGATCAGGAAGATCACGGGCAGTTGCAGCCCCACTTCGTTGACCGTAGGGCCAAGGGCGCCCGTCAGCGTATACGCCGGGGCGATGGTTGAAATGCCAAGAACGACGACGGCGAGGAGCCCCAACTGCCCCGTCTTCAGTCCCTTGCCGCTGATGTCGTGCGACGTTGCAGCGTCGCTGCCGCTGCGGCGGATTGTCTGGCTCATGTGAGGCCCTTTCTAGATGGCCGAAGGCTGTTGCTGCGTGATGCAGTGCATGCCGCCGCCCCGGGTGAAGAGTTCGCGCGTGTCAACACCGATCACGCGGCGTCCGGGGTAGGGGTCGGCGAGAATGCGTTGTGCTTTCCCGTCCATGGGGTCGTTGAAACTGCAGGGAACTTCTAATGATGGCGGGGTACGTGTCCCGGGCTCGACGCGGGCCCGG
Source organism: Arthrobacter sp. YN (assembly GCF_002224285.1). Taxonomy (GTDB): domain Bacteria; phylum Actinomycetota; class Actinomycetes; order Actinomycetales; family Micrococcaceae; genus Arthrobacter. The sequence goes on from NZ_CP022436.1 coordinate 1,084,507, forward strand.
GAATGGGGGCTTCGAGGCAGGCAGGTTTCAATCATGGCGGCATGTACTCCGGTGAGACGACAGTCACTAAATGAATAGCGTTCATTTAGTATGGCGCGAGTCACTCCCAAAGTGCAAGGCGCGAACCGAACGGCTTCCAATCATGACCGGCATCCGGTCCGGGGATGGTTCGCTCACTGGGTTGGGCGGGGGCTAAAAATGTCAGTGCTCCCTGCGAGAGTTGGGGTATGAAGCAGATTCGGGAAGGGCAAGCGAGGACGGCGGTCTCTGCTGTGCCTCTTCCTGCTCTGTCTCGAGGGGTGGCTCAGGCCGGCACTGTCAGTGGCGATTTGATTGGTCAGTTGCGGGTGTTGGAGGAGATGAAGTCGGCTATTTCCGGTTTGCAGGCGCAGATTGCTGTGGCGTTTGATCTGGCGCAGCGGGTTGAGCAGGCCGAGGCCGGGTTGCCTGAGGCGGAGCGTGGCAAGGGTGTGGGTGCGCAGGTGGCGTTGGCGCGGCGGGAATCACCGAACCGGGGATCCAGGTTGGTGGGTTTGGCCAGGGCACTGGTGCTGGAGATGCCACACACGCTGGCGGCGTTGAACTCCGGCCGGTTGAACGAGTGGCGGGCCACACCGCTCGTAAAGGAAACAGCCTGCCTCAGTGTTGAGGACCGGGCCGCGGTGGATGAGGAACTGGCTCCCGACACCGGGACTTTCGACGGGAAAGGCGACAAAGCGATTATCGCGGCCGCCAAGGCCGCCGCCTACCGGCGCGATCCTCGGTCGGTGGCTCAACGGGCCAGCCATGCCGCAAGTGAGCGGATGGTGAGCCTGCGCCCGGCGCCGGACACCATGACGTACCTGACAGCGTTGTTGCCGGTGGCCCAAGGCGTGGCGGTCTATGCTGCGTTGACTCGTGGTGCGGATTCGGCCCGTTCCAGTGGTGATCCCCGGGGCCGTGGACAGGTCATGGCCGACACCCTGACCGAACGCATCACCGGCACCCCGGGCGGGGTTGCCGCGGTTGAACTCCAGCTCGTCATGACCGACCGGACCCTCTTCGAGGGCGATTCCGAACCCGCCCGGCTCCACGGCTACGGCATCGTCCCCGCACCTTGGGCAAGAACCCTGATCGGTGCGGAAGAACCCCACACCCGGGTCGGGGCAAACGCCGCGACAGCGCAGGATCAAAACTTTACGGTCTGGGTCCGGCGGCTCTACACCGCACCCGGGAGCGGGGAACTCCTGGCCATGGACTCCAAAGCCAGGCTCTTCCCACACCGACACCGGCGATTCATCCAAGCCCGCGACCACACCTGCCGCACCCCGTACTGCGACGCGCCCATCCGGCACATCGACCACATCGTGCCCTGGCACTCCGGCGGAACCACCACCCTGGACAACGCAGCCGGACTCTGCGAAGCCTGCAACCACACCAAAGAAAACCCCGGCTGGACCGCCACACCCCTACCCGCAGAAACCCACACACTGCACATCAGCACACCCACCGGACACACCTACCAATCCAAAGCCCCACCACTCCCCGGACACCGACCCTCCAGAACGTGATGCAGGGAAGTAGCAACAGCTGCCCGGATGGGGATCCGATGGGCCTTTTCGCTTCCGCTGCCGGGTCGCTTACGTCTAGTGAGCCAGCGTCGGCAAAGTAAGGATTTCGGCTTCACCGTCGGTGATGGCGATGGTGTGTTCGCTGTGCGCTGTGCGGCAGCCGGTCACGCTTCGGAGCGTCCAGCCGTCCGCGTCTGTGACCAATTGTGCGGTGTCTGCCATCACCCAGGGCTCCAAAGCGAGTAGCAAGCCGGGGCGGAGTTTGTATCCGCGGCCGGGCCGTCCCATGTTGGGAACGTGGGGATCTTGATGCATGGTTGACCCGATGCCGTGGCCGCCGAACTCGGTGTTGACGGGGTAGCCGGCGTCAGTGAGGACCGAACCGATGGCATAAGAGATGTCTCCGATGCGGGCTCCTGGCCGGGCAGCCGCAATCCCGGCTCGCAGGGCACGCTCGGTGGCGTCAATCATTGCAACGCTCTCGGATGGCTTGGATTCACCCACAATGAAGCTGATGGCCGAGTCGGCTGCGATTCCATCTTTCAAGACAGCCAGATCGAGGGTCAGCAGGTCGCCGTCGGCCAGTGCGTAGTTTCGGGGCAGGCCGTGCAGGACGGCGTCGTTGACACCTGTGCAGATGTAGTGGCCGAATGGTCCGCGGCCAAAGGAAGGAGCATAGTCGACGTAACAGGAGACGGCCCCGGCTTCGAGGATCATGGACTTTGCCCATCGGTCTATGTCCAGGAGATTTGTGCCCACTGTTGCCCGGCTTTTCAGCGTCTGCAGGATGTTGGCAACCAGCGCGCCTGCCTCTTTTGCCCGGTCCAGTTCGGTGGGGCTCAGGATCTCAATCATTCGGCACCTTTCTCGTATGTAACCAATAACTATCCCGGCCATATTATCCCGGTATTACAATTGGAGCCATGGTCAGGTTGCCGCTAACACCCGCAGAGGCCGAGCGCGGACAGCGTCTTGGTGCCCTGCTGCGTCGCGCCCGGGTGACCGCTCGATGCTCGAGACCGCCCTTGATGCCCGAGTCTCCCCGGAAACGCTCCGGAAGATCGAGTCGGGCAGGGTGGCTACTCCGGCGTTTCCCACGGTGGCCGCGATTGCTGACGTCCTTGGGTTGTCCCTTGATGAGGTGTGGTCAGAGATCAACCGCCCTGCGCCCGATGCTGAGCCGGCAGCTTCCCGCCGGAACGCTCGGGAATGGCTTGCCTCCTAGTCCCACCGGGCGCCCTTCCTATCGCTTGGGGCGTGCCCGCACGTGAAGGCGTTCGCCTTGCTGGCCGAACAGGGTAAGGAGCTCGACGGGCTCTGACGTGGCACTGGCAAACCAGTGCGGAGTTCTGGTATCGAATTCCGCCACCTCGCCCGGCTTGAGGACAAAGTCGTTCCCACCCAGCACCAGCCGGAGCTTGCCGTTGAGGACATACACCCAGTCGTAGCCCTCATGTGATTGCGGCGTCGGGGTTTCTTTGCCCGTGCCACTCTTCAGGATCATTTTGAACGCCTGGATTCCGCCGGGACGTCGAGTCAAAGGAACGGCGGTTCCCCACTCGTGAACGTGCGGCTTGAGGTGAATCCGCGGATCACCTGTTTGCGGGGCGTCAATCAATTCTTCGAGGGGGACTTGATGCAGCCTCGCTATGGGGAGGAGAAGCTCCAGTGTTGGCTTGCGTTGGCCCGATTCCAACCTGGACAGCGTGCTGACGGAAATGCCCGTCCCTTCCGAGGCTTCTGCGAGGGTCACGTTGCGCTGTGTCCGCATGGCGCGCAGGCGAGGGCCGACGGCGTCGAGCACGGTGCTGAAATCGGTAGTCATGCCCACAGTTTGCCATATTGGCAAACTTCCTTGCTGATTCATTCAGTCATGGCCAACCATGGAAGGAGCGGCGAACGGCCGCTGGATACGCCTGGAGGCACAGTGAGCGAAGAAGTAACAGACCGTCAGATGGCCGGGGAGTATGACGTCGTTGTGGTGGGGGGTGGCGCAGCTGGGTTAAGTGCCGCCGCGACGCTGGGCAGGGCCTTGCGGTCCGTTCTCGTCATCGACGCCGGAGAGCCCCGGAACGCGCCCGCCGCCGGGGTTCACGGATTCCTATCCCGGGACGGAATCGACCCGCGGGAACTGCTGGAACTGGGGCGGACCGAAGCCCGGCACTACGGGGCGGACGTCGTGGAGGGCGTAGCCGTTGCGGCACGTTCGACGGCGGACCTCACCGCCGGAGCGGAACCCGCCTTCGAGGTGGAGTTGGCGGACGGCCGGACCGTGGGTGCCCGCCGCTTGCTGGTCACCACGGGTTTGACGGACGTCCTCCCGGACATCGAGGGCATCCGGGAACGGTGGGGCCGCGATGTCCTGCATTGTCCCTACTGCCATGGCTGGGAGGTCCGGAACAAGGCGATTGGAATTTTGGGCTCAGGGCCGATGGCTTTGCACCAGACACTGCTGTTCCGTCAATGGAGCCCCAACATCACGCTTTTCCTCAATGACGTCGTGGAACCGACGGAAGAAGAATGGGAACAACTTGCTGCCCGATCCATCACTGTGGTGGACGGCAAAGTCCAAGCGCTGGAAGTCGCTGACGACGCGTTGAGGGGTGTTGTCCTGGCTACGGGCAAAGTGATCCCCATGGAAGCTGTGGTGACCGGACCGCGTTTGGAGGCCAGGTCCACTGTGCTCGAGTCTTTGGGAGTTCCGTCGGTGGAGCACCCCATGGGCGTAGGAAGCCACGTGGAAGTAAACCCGATGGGCGGCGCAACATCGGTGCCAGGTGTCTGGGCTGCGGGAAACGTCGCGGATCTCATGGGGCAGGTCATGGCTTCTGCTGCGTCAGGAGTCATGGCGGGCGCTGCCATCAACGCCGATCTCATCATGGAGGAGACCACGTCGGCTGTGCGGGAAGCGCGCCAGGCAGCTCTATCCCACTAGTTCGGGTGCAGCCGCGCCGCGCACAGTGATCCAGCCGATCACAAAGCACAAAACCATCGACGTGCAGGCCCGGTCAGAGGACGATTAAGGGACAGCCGTTAAAGGAGGTTGGGTATGTGCTACGCGTACTACGACGACTTCGAGCGGCGCACGAAGAAGGACTCCGCGCGCAAGCCCGAGACGCACACGTCTGATGCAAAGTCCGATGCCAAGAAGGAAGAAGCCCCGGCGGAGAGCCGTCAACGGACGGAAGGAACGTTGTGGACTTTCCTGGCCCGCCGCCGCAGGGAATCCGAGGTTTCCGAACCGACGATGAACCGCATCCGCGAGAGAGTCTAGGCATTCACTGCCACGGTCAAGGAATCTGGACCTGCTCGAAGCAATCTGGACCTGCTCGAACAAGAAGGTGAAGGCGCTGCGCTCGCAGCGCCTTCACCTATGCCGGCGGACTGGCTGGCTGGAACCCTAGGACGGAGTGGCCAGGAACTCCCGGGCAGCCGCTACCAGGGCTTCCGTTCCTCGTGTCAGCGTTGGCTGGATAACCGGCGCAAAGTACGGCGAGTGATTCGACGGAATGTCCTCGGGAAGGCGACCCGTTGAGGCGAATTCCTTGAACAAGGCAGGCTCGGCGCCACCCAGGAACCAGAACACCAGCGGAGCACCGGCAGCCTTGGCCAAGACTCCCACGTCCTCGCTTCCGGACACAGGCCCGGGGTCGATAATTTGTGTCTCGCCAAACTTTGCCTTGAAAACTGCCGACACCCTCTCGGTGGCAGCTTCGTCGTTGACTGTCAGCGGGAACCGTTCTTCGAAGTGGATTTCCGGTTCCTTGGGAGCACCTGAAGCTGTGGCTTCCCCCTTGGCAATGCGCTCAATTGAACCGAGGATCTTATCCCTGGTGTCGTCGTTGAAAGTGCGGACGCTAAGGCCCAGGGTTGCCGTTTCCGGGATGATGTTGTTCTTGGTCCCTGAGTGAATCTGTCCCACGGTTACCACAGCGGAGTCACTGGCTGCGAGTTCACGCGAGACGATGCCCTGCAACCTGACAGTGGTTGCAGCAGCCATCAATACCGGATCAACAGTGGTCTCCGGACGCGATCCGTGGCCCCCTCGTCCATGCAAGGTGATGTTGAGGGAATCGGCGGACGCCATAGTGACGCCGGGACGCATGCCGAACCATCCGGCGGGGAAAGGGGCCACATGTTGACCCAGAACGATGTCCGGTTTCGGCACCATGTCATACAACCCGTCGGAAACCATGGTTTCTGCCCCGCCGCCCCATTCTTCGGCCGGCTGGAAGAGGGCTATCAGGGTGCCTTGCCACTCATCACGCTGCGCGGCCAGGACCTCCACCGCGCCAACAAGGCAGCTCACGTGCACGTCGTGGCCGCACGCATGCATGACGGGCATGTCCTTGCCCTCATGATCGACACCTACAGCCGTGCTCGCATAGTCCAAACCCGTTGCTTCCTTGACCGGCAACGCATCCATGTCTGCCCTGAGCATCACCACCGGTCCGGGCCCGTTGTGCAGAACACCAACAACCCCGGTCTTTCCGATGTTGCGGTGAACTGTGAAGCCGAGGTCTTCAAGACAACCCGCGGCGATCCCGGCGGTTCGGGTCTCCTGGAAGGACAATTCGGGATGGGCATGCAGGTCTTTGTAGAGCTCTTCGAGGTCAATGGTCATGAGTCTGCCCTTTTCGTTCGACGCCTAGGTCTGGCCAGTGTATCCAGCCCAAAGCTGCAAAGGCTGGGAAGCCCCGGCACACTGGATGGCATGAAAGATTCTGAATCAGTCACCACTCAGCAATCCACTGTGGAGGTTTGGACCAAGGCCTTGGCGGAATCCACCGGTTCGCCGGGCGGGGGTGCCGGGACCGGGGTCATGCTCTCCATCGCGGCCGCGTTAACGTCCATGGTGGCCGGATACACCGAAGCGGAGGAAGCCCAGCGTGAACAGCTCGGTGGCATCCACGCCCGCGCCCGTGCGCTCCGCCAAGCTGCGCTTCAATTAGCCGACGACGACGCGTCCGCCTCCGACGCTTTCGGCGGCGCCTTCCGCCTCGACCCCGGTCCGGAACGAGACGCAGCGATTCATCAGGCCTCCGTCGATGCTGCCAAGGCTTCAGCCGTCCTGGGGGAGCGCGCCATCAACGCCATCGAGGACCTCGGCTGGCTTGCTTCCAACGGGAACCCGGCGCTGATCGCCGATGTCGTTGTGGGCTTTGGAGCCCTCCGTGCGGCCATAGCGGGAGCTCGAACCAACGTGAGCTTCGACCTCGGGTCGCTGACCTCCGCCGGCACCACGCTCCAGGAAGTCAGGGAACAGCATCCAGAGCTTTGGAATACGGTGACCCGGCTCGGCGACGCCCTCGACAGAATCGACGAACTGACTGCCGCCGTCGACGAAAAAGCGGCGCCGACCGAAGCTGTCTAGCTTCAGTCGGCACCGCGTTTACTACTGCGCCTTCGGCGCTGTGCCCACTACTGCGCCTTCGGCACACGCCGGAGCACGACGGCGGCGAGCACTGCCGCGCCGGCCATCAGGACCAGCCCAATCGCCGCAGTGATGTGGACGCCGGACTCGAAAGCTGCCCGGGCGGCGACTGTCAACGCTTCCGACAACGGAGCCGGGAGTGCGGCTGCCGCATCAACAGCACCGGCGAGGGTTTCCCCGGACTTCCCAGCGGCCTGCGAGGAGACGCCGTCCGGAATGATGAGGTTGTGCTGGTAGGAAGCCGTGAGGATCGAGCCGAGCACAGCCGTTCCCAGAAGCGACCCCAGTTCATAGCCGGTCTCGGAAATGGCCGAGGCCGCGCCGGACTTGTCGGCAGGTACGGAGGCCAGGATGAGGTCGTTGGAGATGGTTTCCGCAGCACCGACGCCCACGGCGAGAACGGTCAGGGCTGACAACAGGAAAACGGGTCCGCTGCCGTGGTCGCCCACCACCACAATCAAGTAACCGACGGCGCTGAGCGTCAGACCCGCGGCGACAACGAAGCCGGGGCGGACACGCTTGACCAGCGGCACCACCAGCAGGCCTGCGATGACTGTTGCCAGGAGGGCAGGAATCATGGCGATGCCTGCTTCCATGGGGGACTGTCCCTCAACAAGCTGCAGGTGCTGGGCAAAGAAGTAGATGAAGCCCGTCATGGAGAACAAGGACAGCACGTTTGCCACGATTGCCGTGCTGAACACCTTGTTCTTGAACAAGGCGACGTCCAGCATGGGGTTCTCGATCCGCTGCTGGCGGCGAACGAACAGGATGCCCATCACCAGGCCGAAGCCCATGAAAGCCGCAGCCGATGCTCCGAAGCCGTGAACTGCGAATTCCTTGATGCCGTAGACAAACGGGGCCATGGTGACCACGGACAGGACAATGCTGGTCACGTCGACGCGACCAGGATTGGCGTCCTTGGACTCGGGAATGAGGAGCCGGCCGAAGGCCAGAAGCGGCAGGAGCAGGAACGCTGCCACCAGGAAGACGGCACCCCACCAGAAGTGCTCCACCAGCCAGCCGCCGAAGATCGGGCCGAGCGCCGCGCCACCGGAGAACCCGGCAGCCCAGACGGCGATCGCAAGCCGCCGGCGGTTGGGATCGGTGAAGATGTTCCGGATCAGGGACAGCGTTGAGGGCATCAGCATGGCGCCGAAGACACCAAGGCCCGCGCGTCCGGCAATCAGCCATTCAGCGGAAGGCGCGAACGCCGTAGCAGCCGAAACCGCTGCGAATCCGGTGCTGCCGATCAGCAGCAGCCGCCGTCGTCCGATTCTGTCACCGAGGTTGCCCATGGAAACGAGCAGCGCGGCGAGGACCAGCGGATAGGCGTCAACAATCCAGAGCAGTTGAACGCCGCCCACGTCCAGGGAGCGGGCGATCTCGGGCAGGGCGAAGGTGAGCGCGGTGTTGTCGACGGCCACCAGCAGCACCGGGAACATCAGGAGTGCCAGTGCCGTCCAATCGCGCCACGGTGCTGCCTGGCCCATATCGGGACGGGCGGAACGGGGTGCTTGGGTTGAGGACGGCGAGTACATATCATTTACTGTACCGTCCAGACGGTACAGTTTCAAATATAACCCGGCGAGCCTTTAGGGAATGATGGACACATGCCACGAAAACCAGTTGCCCGGGATGCCGTCCTGGATGCTTTCGAAGCCCTCCTTATCGAGGTGGGGGAGCGAGCTGCCACACTCGACGCCGTTGCCAAGCGCGCAGGGGTGTCCAAAGGCGGGCTGCTCTATCACTTCCCCAATAAGGAAGCGCTGATCACGGCCCTCCTTGAGCGCTTGGATCTCTTGGCCGACGAGGACACGGAACTGATGAAGGCGTCGCCCGATGGTTCCGCCGCCTACTTCATCCGCTCCTCGCTCTGGGCTGACACGCCCATGGATCGGGCTTTTGTCGCCGTCACCAGGTTGGCTGAGGTGGCCCACGAGGAAACGCGTCGCAGGTTCGCCGCCATTCAACAGCGGTGGCTGGACGTGCTCGCCGAGGACGTCGGCCCGGAGGTCGCCAAAGCTGTGAGCTACATGGGTGACGGCCTGTATTTCAATGCCATCTTCGAAGGTGGGCAGGAGGGTGGCAATGCCGGGCGGGAGGCCGACGTCGAAATCCTGCTCGGAGTCCTCGAGCGGCTGCGGAAGTAGCAAGGAGTCCATTTGCGGCGGCGCCCCCGACGTAGGACAATTAACCCTTGTGGCCTGCCCTGATCGGGGTCATACATAACTGAAAATGCCTTTGATCTGCGGCGGGAGAGTCCTGCAAGCACGTGATGCAGGCGCCGTAGGAGCAAACCCTCCCCAGGAATCTCTCAGGCCCACGCACCGCCGCGGCGAGGCAACTCTGGAAAGCAGCAGGCACTCTGCCCACCCAAGGGTGACAGAGTGCTGTGCTCACCGACGGTGCAAGCGATGTTGTTGATGCAACGCGCGGAAACTCTCAGGTCCAATACAGAGCGGGGAGGAACCCAGCCGCTGTGGCGTACCCAAACGCTGCCCAAGTAATGGAGTTCCTTCGTGACGGTTAGTTCTGCCTCCACCACCTTCGTCGATCGGCATATTGGCGCCCGCCGCCAGGCCGACATTGAGACCATGCTCAAGTCCGTCGGCTACGACACTGTTGATTCGCTGGTTGACACCGCCGTCCCGAACGACATCCGCCAGGACATTGCCCTCACCCTGCAGAACGCGTTGAGCGAAGTTGAGGTTCTGGCCGAGCTCCGCAAGCTCGCGTCCAAGAACAAGACCGCTGTCCAGATGATCGGCCAAGGCTACTACGACACCGTGACCCCGCCGGTGATCCGCCGCAACATCCTTGAGTCCCCGGCCTGGTACACCGCCTACACCCCGTACCAGCCGGAAATCTCGCAGGGCCGCCTTGAGGCTCTCCTGAATTTCCAGACCATGGTCCAGGACCTGGTCGGCCTGCCGATCGCCAACGCCTCCCTGCTGGATGAAGCAACGGCCGTGGCCGAAGCCGTCCTCATGATGCGCAGGGCCAATAAGAACAAGGCTGTACAGGACGGTAAGACTGTCCTCGACGCCGACTGCCTCCCGCAGACGATCGCCATTGTGAAGGGCCGCGCTGAGGCTCTCGGCTTCGAGGTCGAGGTTGCCGATCTTTCCCTCGGTCTCCCGGAAGGCGCCATCAACGGCGTCGTCCTCCAGCAGCCGGGCGTTTCCGGCCGCGTGTTCGATCACTCAGCTGTGATCGCCGAGGCCAAGGAGCGTGGCGCGCTGGTTACCGTCGCCGCCGACCTCCTGTCCCTCACTCTCATCACCCCTCCGGGCGAGCAGGGTGCGGACATCGCCGTTGGCTCCGCACAGCGCCTGGGCGTTCCGTTGTTCTTCGGCGGCCCGCACGCCGCCTACATGGCGGTCCAGAAGGGCCTCGAGCGTTCCATGCCCGGCCGCCTGGTGGGCGTTTCCAAGGACGACGCCGGTGTCCCCGCCTACCGCTTGGCGCTGCAGACCCGAGAGCAGCACATCCGCCGCGAGAAGGCCACGTCCAACATCTGTACCGCCCAGGCGCTGCTGGCCATCGTGGCCTCGATGTACGCCGTTTACCACGGCCCCGAGGGCCTCAAGGCGATCGCTGAAACCGCGCACGGCCACGCCCGCACCCTGGCAGCGTCACTGAAGGCTGCCGGCGTCGAGGTCCTTCACGGCTCCTTCTTCGACACCATCACGGTCCGCGTCCCCGGCAAAGCGGCCGAGATCGTCGCTGCCGCCGAGGCCAAGGGCATCAACCTGCGCGGCGTTGACGCTGACACGGTGGGCATCTCCGTCGATGAGACCACCACGTCCGAGATTGTCGGCGGTCTCCTTGATGTCTTCGGCGCTTCGGTTTCCGAAGCTGTTGAAGGCTTCGCGATTGAGGCTTCCGTGGAGCGCACCAGCGACTTCATGCAGCACCCTGTGTTCAACACCCACCGCTCCGAAACCCAACTCCTGCGCTACATCCGGAAGCTCTCGGACCGCGACCTCGCGCTGGACCGCACCATGATCCCGCTGGGTTCCTGCACCATGAAGCTCAACGCCACCGCTGAGATGGAAGCCATTTCCTGGCCGGAGTTCGCCTCCATCCACCCGTTCGCCCCGGATTCCCAGACCGAGGGCTGGCGTGAACTCATCTCCGACCTCGAAGCACAGCTGACCGAGATCACCGGCTATGACCAGGTCTCCATTCAGCCGAACGCCGGTTCCCAGGGCGAGCTCGCCGGACTCCTGGCGATCCGTGGCTACCACCTGTCCCGCGGCGACGAGCAGCGCAATGTCTGCCTCATCCCCGCTTCTGCCCACGGCACCAACGCAGCCTCGGCAGTGCTGGCAGGCATGAAGGTTGTAGTTGTTGCTACCGCGCCTGATGGCACCATCGACCACGTTGACCTCAAGAACAAGATCGAAGCCCACCGGGATGCCCTCTCGGCCATCATGATCACCTACCCCTCCACGCACGGTGTGTACGACGCCGACGTCCGCGAGGTATGCGACGCCATCCACGAGGCCGGCGGCCAGGTCTACATCGACGGCGCCAACCTCAACGCACTCGTTGGGCTCGCCCAGCCGGGCAAGTTCGGCGGCGACGTGTCCCACCTGAACCTGCACAAGACTTTCTGCATCCCGCACGGCGGTGGCGGACCGGGCGTTGGTCCGGTTGCTGCCAAGGCGCACCTCGCACCGTTCATGCCGGGCGATGCAGCCTCCTGGACCGAAGGCAACGACGTCCCGATCTCCGCATCCCGCTTCGGTTCCGCCGGCGTCCTGCCGATTTCCTGGGCCTACGTGAAGCTCATGGGTGGCCAGGGACTGACGGAAGCCACCAAGTCCGCCCTGCTCGCTGCGAACTACATCGCCTCACGTCTCAACGACCACTTCCCGGTGCTGTACACCGGCGAAGGTGGTCTAGTGGCCCACGAGTGCATCCTGGACCTCCGTGAACTGACTGCCAAGACCGGCGTCACCGCTGAAGATGTGGCCAAGCGCCTCATCGACTTCGGCTTCCACGCCCCCACCCTGGCCTTCCCGGTTGCCGGAACTCTCATGGTGGAGCCCACCGAGTCCGAGGACCTGGCCGAGATCGACCGCTTCATCGAAGCCATGATCACCATCCGCAAGGAAATCGACCAGGTTGCCCACGGCGATTTCTCCGTGCAGGATTCCCCGCTTCGCCACGCGCCGCACACGGCTGCCGCCGTCGTAAGTTCTGATTGGGACCGTGCGTACCCGCGCGAGCAGGCCGCCTTCCCGGTCCACCACCTGAAGCAGGACAAGTACTTCCCGCCCGTAGGCCGCATCGACGGCGCAGCCGGAGACCGCAACCTGGTGTGCTCCTGCCCGCCCATCGAAGACTTCGAAAACTAAAGGATCGGTCATGACTGAGAACTACACAGCTCTTTACGAAGAGCACAAGAAACTCGGCGCGTCCTTCACCGACTTCGGTGGCTGGCAGATGCCGCTCAAGTACTCCTCGGAGCTGGCTGAGCACCATGCCGTCCGCAAATCCGCGGGCCTGTTCGACCTCTCCCACATGGGCGAAGTCTGGGTCGCCGGTCCCGAGGCCGCAGCATTCCTCGATTACGCCCTGGTGGGCAAAATCTCCGCCATGGCCATCGGCAAAGCAAAGTACTCGCTGATCTGCCAGGAAGACGGCGGCATCATTGATGACCTCATCACGTACCGCCGTGGTGACCAGAAGTTCCTGGTGGTTCCGAACGCCGGCAACGCCGCGGTTGTTGCCGCCGCACTGTTGGAGCGCGCCGCCGGGTTCGACGTCGTAGTTGAGGACGCCTCCGCTGAGACCTCGCTGATTGCTGTTCAAGGGCCGCTGGCCGAAGCGATCCTCCTTCGCCTGGTGCCCGCTGAACAGCACGCACTGGTCACCGAACTGAAGTACTACGCGGCGGTTGACGTCCCGTTCACGTTCGACGGCGGCACGCAGGAGCTGCTGCTGGCCCGCACCGGGTACACCGGCGAAGACGGCTTCGAGATCTTTGTCCCGAACGAGTCCGCAGCCGCCCTCTGGCAGGCCATCGCCGACGCCGCTGAAGACGGCGAACTCACCCCGGCCGGCCTCGCATCCCGCGACTCCCTGCGCCTCGAAGCGGGCATGCCCTTGTACGGCAACGAGCTCTCCCGCGAAGGCAACCCCTTCGCAGCAGGACTCGGCCCCGTGGTGGCACTGTCAAAGGAAGGCGACTTCGTTGGCAAGGACGCGCTCGCTGCGTTGAAGGCCGACGGTGCCGGCTCCACCAGCGGACGCAAGCTCGTTGGCCTCAAGGGGCTGGGGCGCCGCGCCGGACGCGGACACTACCCGGTCCTCAAGGACGGCGCAGTGGTTGGCGAAGTCACGTCCGGCCAGCCGAGCCCCACGCTCGGCTACCCGGTAGCGTTGGCGTATGTCGACGTCGAGCACTCAGAGCTTGGTACCGGCCTGGACATCGACCTTCGGGGCAAGAGCGAGCCGTTCGAAGTTGTCGCACTGCCGTTCTACAAGCGCCAAAAGTAAGCCTGAAGACTTTGGGACCGACATCCTCCGCGGGCTCGGTCGCTTAGGCGTCCGCTGAGCGGACGCGAAGCTCCCTTGGACGCCCGCTTCCGGATGTCGGTTCCAAAGGGGAGAGTCTTCCGGCGCTTCGTGAACCGCTAAGGTGCTGGGGGAGTGGCGACCTGCCGAAGGCGATCCTTTGCCACACCCCCATGCCAACCGCCCAGACGGCCCCCGCCGCGACACAATTAGATTTAGACCACTCAACCTTAAGGAAAAAGAATGCCCAAAGTAGCGCCCGAACTTCAGTACTCCGACGAGCACGAGTGGGTCTCCCGCGGCGAAGGGAACTCGGTGTCCGTTGGTATCTCCGAGGTTGCCACCGACGCACTGGGTGACATTGTGTATGTTGACCTCCCCGAGGTTGGCTCCACGGTGACCGCTGGCGAGACCTGTGGCGAAGTTGAGTCCACCAAGTCCGTCTCGGACCTGTACTCGCCCGTTACCGGCGAGGTCACGGAGATCAACGACGCAGTTGTCGGCGACCCCGCCCTGATCAACAACGACCCCTACGGTGCCGGCTGGCTCTTCAAGGTGGCCGCCGAGTCCGAGGGCCCGCTGCTCTCGGCCGAGGAGTACGCCTCCAAGAATGGCGGAGACCTCTCCTAGGTTCCTCCGACCGAGAGGACATGGCCCGAAAGGGCCGACGTCCTCTGCGACCTCGGTCGCTTGGGCGCCCGCTGGGCGGACGCGAAGCTTCCTTAGACGGTCGCTGCCGGACGCCGGTCCCAAGAGGCCAGTTACAGGACGACCGTGAGGTGTGGTCAGTCCGATTCGGGGGTTGGCTGCGGAATGTGCTGTGCGCACGGCATGTTGTGCAGCAAGGCCCCGTTTCGGGCGCTCCAGCGAACGAGTCCGCGGAGGACGGCGGCCCAATGGGCCGCACTCAGACAGGTCACCACTCAAGCGCAGTGGCGTAGCGTGGGATTGTAGAACTGAATAGAACTTGCGACGCCGGGTTGCCGCCTTTGGGGGCCATCCGGCGTCGTGCTTCGGTCGATCTCCGCCACAAGCGGGAGAGACCATCCGGCAGGACCATCTGCCGGACCGTTTCAAACTGTATTAAGGAATCCCGACCATGGCTGTTGGTGTTTTCGATCTTTTTTCCGTGGGTATTGGCCCGTCGAGTTCGCATACTGTGGGGCCGATGCGCGCTGCTGCTGTGTTCGCCGGTGAGCTGAAGGACGCTGGTGTCCTGGGCGCGGTGGCCTCGTTGCGCGTTGATCTGTACGGCTCGTTGGCTGCGACGGGTCGTGGCCACGGGACCATGACTGCCACGCTGTTGGGCTTGGAGGGTTACCACCCTGAGCTCATTCTGCCGGACGAGGTGGAAGCGCGGCTCGCTGCGATTGCCGAGACGGGTGTGCTGAACCTGGCTGGTGCGTCCGGTGAGGGTGTGGAGTTGCCGTATGCGGTGGAGGATATGGTGCTGCATCCGTTGACGGTGTTGCCGCGGCATACGAACGGGATGAAGTTTGCTGTCTCCGATGCTGAGGGAAACATCGTGCGGGAGGCGACGTTCTTTTCGGTCGGTGGCGGGTTCATTGTCCGTGAGGGTGAGGAGAACGCGGCTCAGCAGGAGTTGGAGGAGTCGAAGAAGGAGTTGCCGTTGCCTTTTAGGACGGCGGCGGAGTTGATGGGGCGGTGTTCGTCGAAGGGTTTGGGGATCAGCGACATCATGTTCATCAACGAGCGGGCGTCCCGGTCCGAGGAGGAGATCCGGGAGGGTTTGCTGCATATCTGGTCGGTGATGGAAGCCTGTGTTGAAACCAGTTTGAAGCGTGAGGGTGTGCTGCCCGGTGGGTTGAAGGTTCGTCGTCGTGCTCCTGATTGGTTGGAGCGGCTGCTGAAGGAGGACAAGGACCGGAACGATCCGAAGTATTGGCAGGAGTGGGTGAACCTGATCGCCCTGGCCGTCAATGAGGAGAACGCCTCCGGTGGCCGGGTGGTCACGGCGCCGACCAATGGTGCTGCGGGGATCATTCCTGCGGTGCTGTATTACGCGTTGAATTATGCTCCGGGCATGGACAAAGCCTCCCAGGCTGATAAGGACGATGTGGTGGTGAAGTTCCTGCTCACCGCGGGTGCTGTGGGTGTGTTGTATAAGGAGCAGGCGTCCATTTCGGGTGCTGAGGTGGGGTGTCAGGGTGAGGTGGGGTCGGCGTCGTCGATGGCTGCTGCTGGTTTGGCTGAGGTGATGGGTGGTACTCCGGGGCAGGTGGAGAATGCTGCGGAGATCGCGATGGAACATAATTTGGGGTTGACGTGTGATCCGATCGGGGGGTTGGTGCAGATTCCGTGTATTGAGCGGAACGCGATCGCGGCGGCGAAGGCTATCAACGCGGCGAAGATGGCGCTCTGGGGCGACGGAACACACCGGGTCTCGTTGGATGAGGTCATTGTGACCATGCGGGAAACGGGCAAGGACATGTCCCATAAGTACAAAGAAACAGCGATGGGCGGCCTCGCCGTCAACGTCGTCGAATGCTGAGTCTGTTTACTGTCAGTGCCTAGTGCCATGCTGTATCCATGAGCGGGGGATACGACAGGGATTTTTTGAGGGCACGCCTTGAGCTGCCCAGTCCGTCGGCAACGACGATTCTTTTGGACTACATCCACTTCTCCGTGCGCTTCCGGGCTGCCCGGAAGCTCGCGGCGATCGTGGGGGTCAACATCCACGGCAAGGAACTGAATCCACTGGCCCGTGAGGGCACCTGGCATTTCGACGACAGGATTCCCAGGGGACAGCAGGCCGGGCCGGACGTTTACAAGAACAATGCTTTTGACCGCGGCCACCTGGTGAGACGTCTGGATCCCGTCTGGGGTGACGCGGCCACGGCCAAGAAAGCCAACCAGGACACGTTTGCCTTCACCAACGCTGCGCCGCAGGTGGATGACTTCAACCAAGGCAAAGAGCTGTGGGTAGGGCTCGAGGATCACGTGCTGAGCCACGCCGATGCCCACGACGCCAAGCTCAGCGTTTTCACGGGACCCGTCTTCCTTGACGATGACCAGCCCTACCGCGGCGTCCAGATCCCGCGGAAGTTCTGGAAGATCGCGGCCTGGACCAACGATGCCAAGCTGGCCGCCGTCGGGTTCGTCCTTGACCAATCGCCGCTGCTGGGCAAAGTGGAACTGAAAAGGGCCATCGACCAGAAGCTTCTGGAAGGGGAGCCACCCCCGCTGGGACCGTTCCGGACCTTCCAGGTTCCCATTGGGCAGATAGCAGACCTGACAGGACTGAGCCTTAGCAGGCTCACCAACGCGGACCGGCTCGTCAGCGGCCAGCGTGAACTGGGCAGGCAGCCGAAGGCGATCCAGTTGGAGAGCCCGGACCAGATCCGCTTGTAGGCATCTAAGAGCCCTCTATGCCGCATCGGGTGCAAGCACTATTCCTCCGGTTGACTCATCAAGAAAGGGCCGGGTTCAGGACGGGGTGCTCGAGCTGACGGGCTGGCATCGGGACTTTCCGCGTTCATTATCGCGGTATGCAGTGGATCCTCGTGCTGTGCCGGTCCGATACCAAGCTGGGGTCCTTGCGGCATGCAGCATGTACTCGCTGTTTTCCCGTTACCCTCGCCCGTTCCCGCCCTGGAACAGTAACGACGGCGCCCGGGTAGACCAGAAGAACTGGGCGCCGATCCGCGAACAAGTCGGCTCCTTGCGCGACGACACCGGCTGAAGTGGTCTTGCGGCTCGCAGGTAACCACAGCACACAGTGACCCTGAGAAAGAGAAGACTGTGCCGAAGACCAGTGACGTCTCTGCTGTTTGACGACCATCCTCATGGAACCAAAGGTCACAAGTTGATTACATGTTGTAACTTCTGCGTCATGATTTTGAGTCAACGGTTTCCATATTTTCGGTTTGCATTAAATTGTGGAATCTGTTTGACTCGGCAAGGATTCACAAATCGATGGTTGTATTGCACTTGAAATCAGGAGCTGCCCGGTCTGGTTATTCTGCGGATAGCTTCGGGCATTTTCCGGATTGATGCGTGATTTGAGGCCTGGCGACGACTGGCAGTCCTCGTAACTTATTGAGGGGAATACGTTATGAAAGAAAAACTCATTGCCGGAGCTCTGGGAGCTGTAGTCGGCACGATTTTTTCGGTGATCGCGACTCCGATAGCTGGCCTGGGTATAGGCATTGCCGTCTTCGGCGGCGCACTGTCTGATTTCTCCCGGCAAAAGCGTCGCCGGGTCAAAGGCTAGCGTCGCCACACTAACTCACTTGAGGACCTAATTAGGCTCCTTCGTAGATTCTTTCACCCTGGTCGTTCTTTGGTGCGCCCGGAAGAGCCCGCTGCGTCAAGCAGCGCACGCTGAAAGTAATTGGCTGACTTAGCCTTTGCCGTACTCATAAAGTCAGTCCATTATGCCCATTTGGGGAGGGTGCTTTCCGGCGCCCAAGCTCGTTGCGGGCGCTGTCGATTCCCTGTTCGTGATTGTCTTCGTGATCTACGTTTTGGCCGTTTCTCCGCTGTTCGCGGTCCTGACTGTTCTGGCTTCTGTTTTTCCCGTCGGCATTGTCCTTGCTATTCGACGTCCTATATTGGCCGCAAACAGACGTGAGATAGCCGCTGATTCACAAGTACAGGCATTTGCTGTTGATGCTGTGCGCAGTATCGAACAACTTGCCGCATTCCGTCAGATGGGTGCTGTGTACGCGGAGTGGCAAAGACTCTTTTCAAGCTATTTCCTATATGCCGGAAAGCGACGACGTTTGGACGCAGCGGCCCAATGGATCGTTGCCTTTTCCCGGCTCGCAACGCCTTTGCTCCTCCTTGTGGTCGGAGCACTCTTGTCTGCCGACGGGTCCATCAGCATTGGCTCAGTATTTACACTGTCCGTTCTGGCTGGCTTCGTCCTGACACCTGTGTATAACCTCGTTTCGCTAGTTCGTGATGTGCAGAGCCTTCGCGTTCATTTGGACAGGATGAATGACATCCTGGAAGAGGGAGTTGGGAGCAACAAATGCCTTCTACCGAGGACTACTACAGGCCCCCGGGATGTGTCGCAGGGTGCGGACAAGAGTGAACAATCCAGCGCGGGGAGATGATCAACGGTGGTGCTGATGGTCCGGCCGTGCGCCTCTTCTTGCTTGCCCTCCCGGACCCGGCTTCGCCGGGGGCAGCGATTACAACGCCTCAGCTACCCATGCCCGCCAGCCAGTCCCAGCCCGGAATCGCCGATTTCGCTTGGCCCGATAGACTTGGAGCTGCATGCCGCATGCGCACTTCGCTTTTGAACACTGCACCAAAACCCTGAGATTGGACACGGCCACCTTGCGAGAATTTACCGCCCGCTTTGCCACCGCCGAGGAAATCGATAACTGGGACAAGCACGTCACGGCGAACCCCAACGGCGGCAACATGCTGCAGTCGGACGCCTACGCGGCAGTCAAGGACGGTAACGGCTGGTTGGTCCGCCGCCTGGTGGTGGAGACCTCCGATTACTCCAGCTACAACCTCCTCTTGGAAAAGAAGTTCCCGGTCATGGGCCGGCTTTGGTACCTGATCAAGGGCCCGGACGCTGCCGCCGTGGAAGACATCAGCCCCATGCTCAAGGCCATCTCCACCCTGGCCAAGGAGCAGAAGATGAACGTCTTCACCATCAAGATCGAGCCGGACGTCGTTGAATCGCCAGAGGGTGCAGCACAACTCAAGGCCGCCGGACTGGTCAAGGCTCCCAATATCCAGTCCAACGACTCCACCGCGCTGCTGGACATCTCGGCGCCCGCCAACGAGGTCCTCCGCAGCATCTCCTCACGCGCCCGCAACGCTGTCCGCAGGGCCGAACGCGAAGGGTGCGAGGTTGTGCAGGGAGAGCCCGGCGAGGACAGTTACCGCAAGCTGTACGCCCTCATGCGGAACACCATGGACGCTAAAGGTGCCATGCCGCTGCGGAGCTACGAGTACTACGCAAAGTTCTGGGAAGAGTTCTCCAGCCGCGGGCAGGGCCACTTCTTCTTCGTCCATGAGGACGGCGCACCCAGTGTTGGTGCTTTCGTGATCAGCTACGGGTCAAAGGCCACGTACAAGGACGGTGGATCCACCCAGAACCGTAAGCAGTACGGCGATTCCCACCTGGTCCAGTGGGCAGCGATCCAGCGCATGCAGGAGCTCGGCTGCGTGGAGTACGACTTCTGCGGTACGCCGCCTGCCGCAAGGATCAAGGACAAGAGCCACCCGCTCTACGGCCTGGGATCGTTCAAGACGAGCTTCACCAAGACCGTCACGGACTTTGTGGGCTGCTACGACCTCGTCCTCGGACCTGTCCGATACAAGCTGTGGCTCAAGGGTGCGGAACGCATCTTCCGCCGACTCGAGACCATGCGCACCGGCGGCCAGTTCTACTGACGGCCACAACAGCCAGCAAGCCAACCAACTTCAGGCCCGCCCCGGCCACCAACGGGTGCAAATCTACTTTTAGGTGAGGTAATTTCTTTGACTCCGATTGAGGCTGGAACCGCCATGGAATTCGTGATTCTCAGTGACGCTGATTTCGAGACCTTTGCCAAGGGACACCCGCAGGGGAGCTTCATCCAGTCCATGGACCTCACGCGATTCCAGCGTGCCCGTGGCCAGGAAGTGGAGCTCTTCGGGATCAGGCAGAGTGGCAGCCTGATCGCTGCGGGAAAGCTCGTCTACTCGTCCAACCGCCTGGGCTACAAAATCGCAGACTGCGCCAAGGGACCACTGATGGACTACAGCGACCCCACGGTGGTGCGCTTCGTCGTCGAGCAGTTGAAAAAGCACGCAGCCTCGAAGAAGGCCGCTGAACTGCGGATCTCACCCAACATCCGGTACATCGCGCGCGACGAAGAGGGCGCAGAGCACCCCGAGGTGGAGGACAACCGGCCCCTGCTCAAGGAATTCGAGGGTTTGGGCTTCAAGCACCAAGGCTTCGACATGAACTTCGCCAACATCAACTGGATGTTCATCAAACAGCTCGACGGGATTGCAGATTCCGAAGAGCTCATCATGGGCATGAACTACCGCACCCGCAAGGCCATCCGTAAAGCCGAGAAGAACGGTGTGTACCTGGAACAGGCCACGCTGGAAACGTTGGATGAGTTCTACAACGCGCTGAGTACCGCCGGAGATGAGAAGGGCTTCACGTACCGCGAACGCGAGTACTACGAGCAGCTGCTCCGCAACACCTCGGACGAGTTCACCAAGCTCATGATGGCCAAGATCAACATCCCTGAGTACCGGGCGTCCATCACGGAACGGCTGGAGGCTGAATCAAAGACCCTCGCAGACCTCAAGCGTGAAGTCGAAGAGACTGGCAGCAAGAAGAAGGCCAACCGCGTCAAGGTAGTCCAGGACCTCGTGGACAGCTATGAGCGCAGCCTCAAGGACATCGAACGCTTCCCGGACTCCGTAGGCGTGGCCACTGTGGCTGCCATCCACTTCGCATGCTCGGGCGACGAACTGGTGTGCGTCATTGGCGGCACCGTGCAGGACTATATCTACTTCAACGGCGCTACGTCCCTGTACTGGGGCATGATGCTGCACGCGCTCAACAACGGATACTCGCGCTACAACTTCTACGGCACGTTCGGTATCCAAGGCCAGGATGAGACCGGCCACGGCGGCTACGAATTCAAGAAGGGATTCGGGGGCGAGGTGGTCCAGCTGGTGGGGGACTTCGTTGCACCGGTGAACCCGCTCATCTTCAACGCCTACCGCGTGGTCAGGAAGCTCGCAGGCGCTGCCCAGACAGTACTGGGACGATTGCCACTGGAGAAATTGCCGGTAGTAGGAAAATTTCGGAGGAACCGCTAATCACACAAGCCAAGGGAGGATCACCGCGTGACTGAACGCCCCGACGGGTCCGCCAGCAGGCCCCATACTGACGGGTTGCCCAAAACCCAGCCGCTCAGGCCATCCCAGGTCCGGCAAAACGTCAACGCCAAGCGCATGCTCATGCGTCTTGTCCAAGGTGACAGTCCGCCCACGGCGCCCATGAACATCGTGGACCGCTTGGCGGGAAGCCCTTATGCCAACCCCACCATCCAGGTAGTGGGAGTGGACGCATCGGCCCGCAAGACCATCGACTTCGCCCTGCATCTGGCGGAAGTCATGTTCCGCTATGGGGCGGGCGCCCTTGAAGTTGAGACGAGCATGATCGCTGTGACGGCCGCCCTCGGTCTGAAGAACGTTGAAGTGGACATCACCAACCAGTCGGTGGCCATCAACTACGCTCCCAAGGACCAGACGCCCATCACGCTGCTGCGCGTTGTTCGATCCTGGACCAACAACTACGCCGGCCTGGCACAGGTGCACCAGTTGGTCACTGACATCGTGGCCGGGGGAGTGGGCCGCGATGAGGCCGTGCGCCGCTTGAACGAGATCATCCGCAGCGCCAAGCCCTTCCCGCGCTGGATGGTGACCATTGCCTTCGGCATCTTCTCCGCGGTTTTCGTGGGCGTCCTGGGCGGTGGCCTGGGCGCATCTGCGGTGGCCTTCTGCTCCAATATCCTGATCAGCCTGCTCTCACGCCAGCTTGCACGGTGGCGGACAGCAGACTTCTTCAACACCATGGCGTGCGCGTTCCTGGTTACCTTTATCGCGCTGATGCTGCGGTGGGCGGGTGTGGACATTGCTCCGTCCATTGTGGTTGCCGGCGGAATCCTGCTGTTGCTGCCAACGGGGCGACTTGTCTCGTCTGTCCAGGATGCGATCAACGGCTTCCCGGTGACTGCAGCCGGCCGATTCCTTTCCACGGCGCTGACATTCGGTGCCATCGTGGCAGGCATCGGCGTCGCAGTGGTGGTCGGAACGCTGATCGGCAGCGAGGTCCTGGACGTCACGGATACATTCCCCGATGCGTATCCCTTATGGGGTCAGGCCATCCTGATCGCGATCGCGGTGGTGGCCATCGGAGTCACCGAACAAACGCAAATGCGTCTGTTATTCCCGACGGCGGCAGTCGGCATCGTGGGCTTCTTCGTTCTGTGGGGGGCTGGGGCCGCCGGGCTCGGCGACCGCCTCTCACCCGCCGTCGCGGCCGTGGTCATTGGCCTGCTGGGACGGGTAGTGGCGCTCAAACTCGGAGCGCCGCAGCTGGTGGTTGCAGTTCCGGCCGCGTTGATCCTGCTTCCCGGCCTCACTATATTCCGGTCCATGTATGTTTTGACCGTTGAAGAGGGAGACATTCTGCTGGGTGCGGGCGGCATGCTGAACGCAGGGGCGATTGTCCTGGGCGTGGCTGCGGGCATCGTGCTCGGCGACAACCTCGCCCGGCCCCTGACCAAGGGGCTGTCCAGCAACGAGCGGCGCAGGGTCCGCAGGCGATAAGTGACAAAACACGAACGGCGCTGCCATGAGGCAGCGCCGTTCGGCTTTAAGAGCTGAAGCTGGATCTGTGCCGAATCTAGATCTGTCCGACCGGAAGCTTCTTCTCGGCTTGGAACACTTCCTCCACACGACCCTGTGCCCAGTAGCCGGACAGTGACACCTGGGAACGCTCCAATCCCCGCTGGACGAAGAAGATCTCACGGAGACCCTTCATGTAACCCCGCTCGCCGTGGGCAAAAACGTCCACCCGGCCGGGCAGCCATTCGGTGGTGCGCAGGGCTTCGAGCAGCAAGTCACTGGAGCCCGCGGGTACTCCGTTGCGCTGCAGCCAGTGCAGCGTCACGCCGGCGGGGGCGGAAATGGGCAGGATGTCAGCCTCGTTGTCCACTTCCAGGAACACCGTTCCGCGGGCATCGGGGGCAAGAGTCTCAACGCATGCTGCGATGGCAGGGATCGCGGCATCGTCGCCGGCGAACAAGTACCAGTCGGCGTCGGGGGCCGGGTTGTAGGCACCGCCGGGACCTGTGAAGACCACCGAATCGCCGGGCTCGGCTGCTGCTGCCCAAGGACCTGCCAGCCCTTCGTCGCCGTGCACCACAAAGTCGATGGCCAGTTCCTGGGCTTCAAGGTCCACCCAACGGATGGTGTAGGTCCTGGTGTGCGGCCACAGCTCCCGCGGCATGGTCTCGCGGATGGCCCACAGGTCCAGCGGAAGCTCGTACTCGACACCGGGCTGGGGAAAGACGATCTTGACATAGCGGTCCACGTACTGGTTGTTCGCGTAGTCACTGAACCCCGGTCCGCCGGCCACGATCCGCACCATATGCGGCGAAAGGCGTTCGTTCCGCAGGACGGTCAGGTTGACCTGCGGGCGGGTTGTGCGGGTGGCGGACGAAGTCACGGGGAGAGCAGACATGTAGGTAAGCCTAAGCTAATTTCCTGCACGTCCGCTGGGGATGAGTCGAAAGTTACAGGACAGGCAGTTCCCAGTTAATGGGTTCGGAGCCCTGTTCCACCAGCAGCTCGTTGCTGCGGCTGAAGGGCTTGGAGCCGAAGAATCCCCGGGAAGCCGAGAGGGGACTGGGATGGACCGACACGATGGACGGTGCTCCATCCAGCAGCGGCAGGACGCCCTCGGCGTCCTTGCCCCAGAGGATGGCAACCAACGGGCTGCGTCGCCCCGCACCGTCCGTACGGCGGACGACGGCGGTGACTGCCGCCGTCGTGATGGCCTCCCAGCCTTTGCCGCGATGCGAGCCGGCGTCTCCGGCGGTGACGCTGAGGACCCGGTTCAGCAGGAGGACGCCTTGGCCCGTCCAGGCGCTGAGGTCGCCATGGACCCGGGGAGGTAGTCCGAGGTCGTCGTGCAGTTCCCGGTAGATATTGGCGAGGCTGCGCGGGATGGGTCGCGTCTGCGGCGACACCGCAAAGGAAAGCCCGACGGCGTGTCCCGGCGTTGGGTACGGGTCTTGGCCCAGAATCAGTACTTTGACGTCTGCCAGCGGCTGCTGGAAGGCGCGCAGGAGGTTGCCGGCCGACGGAAGAACGTAGCTCCCGTTCTTGGCTTGGGTCGCGACGAAGTCCAAGGCGCTCCGCAGTTCCCCTTCCACGGGCCGCAGGGCATCGGCCCAGTCGGGGGCCATCAGTTCTTCCAGTGGGCGGTCAGGGAGCTCGGCAAAACCCGCCTGGTCCGGGTCGGCCGGCTCAAGGTCAAAGAGTGCATCCTCGCCATTCACCACGCCATTGTCTCCCGCGCAATCCCGGACCGGCGAATGACAGCGTTGTTATTCGCCCGTAACATGGGGGTAGGACATTTTCCCCCAACACGCGTCGAAGGAGTGTGCCGTGGCAGAACCAGCACCGGAACCGATGGCGCCGCAGTCAACAGGGTTTGCCCTTGCAGACCTTGCGGCAGGGATCCGCAGTGACTCTCCGCTCAGCGAACGGGACCAGCAGATGTTGGCCCTGGAACGGCAGTGGTGGAAGTATTCAGGGGCCAAGGAACAGGCCATCCGTGAGCTGTTCGATCTCTCGGCAACACACTATTACCAGATCCTCAACGCGCTGATAGATACCGAAGACGCGTTGGCCCACGATCCCATGCTCGTCAAGAGATTGCGTAGACTACGTACGTCCCGCCAGCGTGCGCGGACGGCACGTCGCTTGGGGTCCGACGCGTAAATCGCCAGGCTGATCTGTCAGCAGCAACCAGCAAGGACAACGCTTCACCATGACCAAATATGCCAAGGACGAATTCGACCAGGTCCCGCAGAACACCTCCCGGCAGGGCGTTCACCGGGACGCCCAGGAAACCACGCGTCCCACGTTGTGGCCGGTTCTGACTGTTGGGGCTGTGGCCCTGGTTCTGGGGTTGGTGGCCTTCCTGGTCCTTCCGAACCTCGGCGTGGTGGCTCCCAGTGCCGCGCCCAGCGTCTCGACGCCGGCGCCGCAGCAGACAGATTCATCACCATCGGCGGCACCGGGCGAATCCAGCAGCGCACCGTCGGCATCCAGCGAGCCGACACCGTCTGAGAGTCCGTCTGCAACGTCGTCCTCCGCACCGGTGGACAAGTCCACGCCGGTTGCCGTGTACAACGGTGCCGGCACCGCTGGCTTGGCTGGCCGTGTAGCCGGTCTGGTGGAAGCCGACGGCTGGACACTGAGCACCGTGGGCAACTGGGGCGGCCTGCCGCAGCAGACATCGGTGATCTTCTACAACGCGCCTGAGCAGAAGGTCAACGCCGAGGCGTTGGGCACCTTGCTGGGCATCCAGACGATCCTTGAATCACCCGAGGTGCAGCAGCAGTTGGTGGTTGTGGCAGGACCGGGCTACCAGTAAACCTCGGCCCTCCCGGTGGCCCTGAAGCCCCAACTCGGTTAAGCCTCAATAACAAAAGTGATGCCCCGGGCCTCCATGGGAGCGCCGGCATAGTGACTGTGGTTACAGTGGATTGATTCCGGTACGGAGATCCCGGCAACCGGTCTTGGCTACTGCGAAAGTGTGGGCATCATGGCATTGGGAACCGTCAAATGGTTCAACGCCGAAAAAGGCTACGGATTCATCACTGTGGATGAGTCGGGTGACGACGTCTTTGTACACTGGTCCGCCATACAAATGGACGGCTTCCGCGCCCTTGAAGAGGGGCAGCGGGTTGAGTTTGAACTGGGCGAGGGGCAAAAAGGTCCGCAAGCCGAAGGTGTGCGCGTCGCGTAGCGCCTTGCAGGGTTTCACCTTTCCTTCGTCAGCCCTCGGCTGAAAGCCCTTTGTTTATAGAGCAAAGTGGCATCTCTGCTTGCACTCTCCCCGGTCGAGTGCTAATTATTGATTTAGCACTCCTATGGTTCGACTGCTAAGTCCAGCCCGGCTTACCCCGGCGGTGGGCGGCGTTCGTTCCAGCGGAGGATCAAGAAACACCTTGGTGGGGTGAGGTCCGGAGCGCGGGGCATACAGAGGCCGCGG
This sequence comes from Arthrobacter sp. YN, assembly GCF_002224285.1. Taxonomy (GTDB): domain Bacteria; phylum Actinomycetota; class Actinomycetes; order Actinomycetales; family Micrococcaceae; genus Arthrobacter. The sequence goes on from NZ_CP022436.1 coordinate 1,110,806, forward strand.
GCAAAGGACCGTCCGTCGCGGGCACCCCATCTGACAGGTACCTTCTTAACGACTGTCCCGAAAGGACTACCGCCGTTATGGCCAAGATCATTGCATTTGATGAAGAGGCACGCCGCGGCCTCGAGCGGGGCCTGAACATCCTCGCAGACGCCGTCAAGGTCACCCTCGGCCCGCGTGGACGCAACGTCGTCCTCGAAAAGAAGTGGGGCGCCCCCACGATCACCAACGATGGCGTTTCCATCGCCAAGGAGATCGAACTGGACGACCCCTACGAGAAGATCGGTGCAGAACTGGTCAAGGAAGTTGCCAAGAAGACGGATGACGTCGCTGGCGACGGTACTACCACTGCAACCGTCCTCGCCCAGGCACTGGTGAAGGAAGGCCTGCGCAACGTTGCCGCCGGCGCCGACCCGCTGTCCCTCAAGCGCGGCATCGAGAAGGCTGTTGAGGCAGTCATCAGCGAACTGCTGGCCTCCGCCAAGGAGATCGAAACCAAGGAAGAGATCGCAGCTACGGCTTCCATCTCCGCCGGTGACCCGGAAATCGGCAGCCTCATCGCCGAAGCCCTGGACAAGGTGGGCAAGGAAGGCGTCATCACGGTCGAGGAATCCAACACCTTCGGCCTGGAGCTCGAGCTCACCGAGGGCATGCGCTTCGACAAGGGCTACATCTCCGCTTACTTCGTCACCGACGCAGAGCGCCAGGAAACGGTCCTCGAAGACCCGTACATCCTGATCGTCAACTCCAAGATCTCCAACGTGAAGGAACTCGTCACGGTTCTGGAGAAGGTCATGCAGTCCAACAAGCCGCTGCTGATCATCGCCGAAGACATCGAGGGCGAGGCCCTGGCCACCCTGATCGTCAACAAGATCCGTGGCACCTTCAAGTCCGTTGCCGTCAAGGCTCCGGGCTTCGGCGACCGCCGCAAGGCGCAGCTGGCCGACATCGCCATCCTCACCGGTGGCCAGGTCATCTCCGAAGAAGTTGGCCTCAAGCTCGAAAACGCTGGCCTCGAACTCCTCGGCACCGCCCGCAAGGTTGTTGTCACCAAGGACGAGACCACCATCGTTGAAGGTGCCGGCGACGCCGAGCAGATCGCAGGCCGTGTGGCCCAGATCCGCGCCGAGATCGAGAACTCCGACTCCGACTACGACCGCGAGAAGCTGCAGGAGCGCCTGGCCAAGCTGGCCGGCGGCGTTGCAGTCATCAAGGCCGGTGCCGCAACCGAAGTTGAGCTCAAAGAACGCAAGCACCGCATTGAGGACGCAGTCCGCAACGCCAAGGCTGCTGTTGAAGAAGGCATCGTTGCCGGTGGTGGCGTAGCCCTCATCCAGGCCGGCGCCAAGGCATTCGCCAACCTCACCCTCCAGGGTGACGAGGCAACGGGTGCCAACATCGTCAAGGTTGCCATCGACGCTCCGCTGAAGCAGATCGCCTTCAACGCTGGCCTCGAGCCCGGCGTTGTGGTGGATAAGGTTCGCGGCCTGCCTTCCGGCCACGGCCTGAACGCTGCCACGGGCGTCTACGAAGACCTTCTGGCTGCCGGTGTGAACGACCCCGTAAAGGTCACCCGCTCGGCTCTCCAGAACGCTGCTTCCATCGCTGGTCTGTTCCTGACCACCGAGGCTGTAGTTGCCGACAAGCCTGAGAAGAACGCTCCGGCTGCCGGCGGCGACGACATGGGCGGCATGGGCGGCTTCTAAGCCCCCACGCTGTAGCCAATACAGCGCCCAAGCATCACGCTTTTAGAGCAAACGACGGCGGTCCCCACCTGGTGGGGGCCGCCGTTTTGCGGTCCCAGCCCAAGTAGGTAGCAGTAGATGCCGTTGTGAGCGCTCAAAACGGCATCTATTGCTACTTGGTTGGGTGCTAGCACGGATTCAGTGTCGGTGGGGTCTGGCAGGATTAAGGTTATGACGATTATTGCTGCCGCTGATGGGTCCGCCCTCGGCAATCCTGGGCCGGCCGGTTGGGCCTGGTACGTTGATGACTCCTGTTGGCGCGCAGGAGGTTGGCCGCACGGCACAAACAACCAGGGTGAACTCATGGCCGTCCTGGATCTGTTCCGTTCCACGGCACATGTGCCGGAGGAAGACCTGCTGATCCTTTGCGACAGCCAGTACGTCATCAACTGCATCAGCAAGTGGATGCCGGGATGGAAGCGCAAAGGCTGGCGCAAAGCCGACGGCAAGCCTGTGTTGAACGTGGACCTCCTCAAGGACATCGACCAAGCAATAGTTGGCCGAAAGTACAAATTCGAATGGGTCAAAGGTCACGCCGGACATGACCTCAACGAGGCCGCCGATGAGCGTGCACGCGCGGCAGCAACGGCCTACCAGCAGGGTGTTGCGCACCGCAGCGGGCCTGGGTTCCCTGGCGCCCTGGGGCAGGGCGATGCGAAAGGGCGGGACCAGGCACAGCTGGACGCCGGGGTAACCGCGCAGGGACCCGCTCAGGCGCAGCTGCAGGCAGACCCGCTGGAACAAACGCACCGCCGGGCTGCAGAGCCCGTTGGTGCAGGGGCACCGGCCGCAGGGGCAGCTGCTGCCTCCATGGGGTCGGCGAACGTTTCCAGAACATCAGTTGGTTCCGTCCCCGCGAAGGCCGAGCGCGCCTCCCGACCCCATTTTGAGCCGACGCTCTTTGGAGAGTCCGGGATCTTTGGCCAGCCTGATCTCTTCAGCGAACTCGAGGATCCTTCCGCCCAGGAGCTCTCCGCCGAGGAGACGGTGCTGGCCTTGGAACGGGAACTGCTGCGGCCGGATGTTCGTGCTGACATTGGCAGGATCGGAGTGCTGCTCCACCCCGACTTCGCCGAGATCGGCAGCTCGGGACGGTTCTGGACCCGGGACGCCATGATGATGGCCTTGGAAGAGGATCCCGGCGAACCCACTGACCTGGAGCTGCTCAGTGCCGACCGTCTCAGCGAGAACACCATTCTGCTGAACTATCGCAGCCTCGCCCACACGGGTTCAGCACTGCGCAGCTCCGTTTGGATGTTGGACCGTGGCCAATGGCGGCTCCGGTTCCACCAGGGGACTCTGGAGAGTTAGGGACACCGGAGAGTTAGGGACACCGGCGAGCCGGTGGACTCTGGAAGGACAGGGACTCCATCCCGCAGACTCATGACCTGCAGGGCCGGCATGCACAGGGGGAAGACAGCCGGCCCCGCAGGAGCTCATGGGTGGGATGGTTAGTAGGCGAAGCGCTGGGTGTTTCCCTGCTCCACCTCGGAGTAACTCGCTGCGGCCGAGGACAGCGCCAGGTTGATGGACGCGAGCGAGGCCTCCACTTTGCCCTGGGTAATGGACCATTCAAGGACCAAGGACTGGAAGTTGGTGGCGGCAGATCCGCGCCACGTTGCCTCGAGTTCGTCCAGGCCCCGTTTCATGGTCAGCACATCAGAACTGATGCGATCCACGGTTCCTTTGACATTGGCCGACTTGAGCTGCAGCAACTCGGTATCGACGGAGATGACGCTCATGGGTGGTGCCTTTCGACGAGGATGTTCCGCAGGTTGCGGTGGGATGCGTGGGCCACATCATTGAGCCTAGGCACCCGCCTGCAACCCTGGAACACAGCTTCGCCGCTATGTGGACAAGTGCCGGACGACGCAGTTATGTGGACAACCTCACGCCATACGACCGCGAACGCAGAACCGGGCATAACCAGCAGCGTGCGCTAGCTTGATACCAGCTCGGCTGGCTCCTCACGGAACGGAAGGCTGACCACCATAGTCGCCCCGCCGCCGTCGGTCTCCGTGACCCGCACGGTACCGCCGTGGGAGCCCACGATGGCGGCAACAATCGCCAGACCCAGTCCACTGCCACCCGTCTCCCGGGTGCGCGACGTATCCGCGCGGTAGAACCGTTCGAAGATCTTGTTGGTTTCCTCATCCGGGATACCGGGACCATGATCGCGGATCTCGATCACTGAAACTGATCCGGTCGGCGTTGTTCGTACACCGACAGCAAGCTCGATGGGGCTTCCTTCCGGTGTGTACCTCAAAGCATTGCCCACCAGGTTGCCAATGACCTGGCGCAGTTTGGCTTCGTCGCCTTGGACGGGAGCAGCGGTGGGGGAGGCGCCGTCGAGTCCTGTAAGCGTGATGCTGCGGTCCCCGAAGGATGCCTTGGTGTCCACCATGGCATCGTGTGCCAGGAGTTGCAGGTCCACGGGCTTGAGCTGAAGCGGACGCTGCTCGTCCAAGCGGGCCAACATCAGCAGATCTTCCACCATGGAGCCCATGCGCTTGGCTTCGCTTTCGATCCTGCCCATCGCCATCGCCACGTCGTCCTGGCTGGTCAGCGCACCTTGGCGGTAGAGCTCCGAGAAACCACGGATGGTGACCAAGGGCGTGCGAAGCTCGTGGGAGGCGTCGGCTGCAAAGCGGCGCATGCGCCCTTCGGAAGCGGCTCGGGCAGCAAAGGAAGCCTCGATGTGGGCGAGCATGGCATTGAGGGATCCGCCCAGCCGACCAACCTCGGTGTGGGGATTATCCACTTCCACACGGCGGGACAGGTCACCGGCGGCAATGGCCGCAGCAGTCTTCTCCACCTTGGCCAACGGGCGGAAGGACCGTGCCACGGTCCAGGTTGCGATGAAGAACGCCAACACGAGGGTCAACAGGCCAACGCCTACCACTACCAGGACGGCATGCTCCATGACTTTGTCCACCGGGGTGAGCGGCAGCCCGATGATCATGACGCCGTTCCGGCCGTCGGAGGTGGTGACGCCAACGGCCACGACGCGCCAGTTGCTACCTGCAGTGCCCTTGACCTGGTAGGGGGAGTTACCGCGGAGTTTGGCTTCAGCCGGGGTGATGTCGGTGATTGCGGGACGATCGCCCTGGCTGCCGCCGTAGGGGTAAGCCTCGAAGCCCGACAGGTACAGCGTCAGCGAGTAGTCCGTGGGCACGGCGGAGTCGGTGGGCGTGGCCGGGTTGGGCTGTGCAAGCTTGTTGAAGCCTTCCTGTTCCTGCGCCAGCGCGACAGCGGCCTTGAGTTTGTCGTCAACCTGGCCCTGCAGGTAGCTCTTGACAAGCGTCAACGTGCCGGAGCCCGTCGCCGCCAGGGCCAACAGGAGCAGGCCCATGATGATGGCGACGAGCTGCGATCTCAGGGACGCCGACTTCCAGCGTTGCAGCAAGGTCAGCGCTTCTCTGCCGTTCGCAGCACGTAGCCCACGCCGCGCTTGGTCTGGATGAGGGCGGCGGCGTCGGGGTCGATGTCCACTTTGCGGCGCAGGTAGGAAATGTAGGACTCAACGATCGAGGCGTCACCGTTGAAGTCGTATTCCCAGACGTGGTCCAGGATCTGGGCCTTGGAAAGTACCCGGTTGGGGTTCAGCATGAGGTAGCGGAGGAGCTTGAACTCGGTGGGGGACAGCTCGATGACGGTGCCGCCTCGGCGGACCTCGTGGGCGTCGTCGTCGAGTTCAAGATCGTCGACGCGGATCACGGCGTCGTCGTCTTCCAGCGGCTGCGTGCGGCGGAGGACGGCGCGGATGCGTGCTACCACTTCGTCGAGGCTGAAGGGCTTGGTGACGTAGTCGTCCCCGCCCACGGTCAGGCCGGTGACCTTGTCCTCGGTGTCATCCTTCGCGGTCAGGAACAGGACGGGGAAGTGCTTGCCGGCCGCGCGGAGGCGGCGCGTCACCGTAAAGCCGTCCATGTCCGGGAGCATGACGTCCAGGACAGCGAGGTCCGGAGAATGGAGATCGGCTGCGGCGAGGGCTTCGCGGCCATTGGACGCGGCAACGACCTCGAAACCTGCAAAGCGCAGGGACGTGGAGAGCAGCTCGCGGATGTTGGGTTCGTCATCGACGACAAGGAGCTTGGCTTCGGGGCCGTTCTTCTTCATGACATCCATGATGCTCCCAGAAACTGGGAGTTCTCTGGACGCTGCATGTGAGCGGACTGCGTGGCTGGATGAGGCTCACGCCCCGCACGATCGCGGCTTCTCGCGCGCCCAACGTCACCTCACGCACCCAACGCCAGGCCCGCTCCCAGTGCCACCATGGTCACGGCGATGCCGCCGTCCAGGAACCGCCACGACAGGGGCTTCGCAAAGAAGCCACGGAGAAAACGGGCACCGAAGCCCAGGGAGCAGAACCAGAGGATGCTGCCCAGCATGGCGCCGGCCCCAAACCACCACTGCAGGGGAGTCCCTTGCGCGCTGGCAATGGAACCGAGCAGGGCGATGTCCAGGTAGACGTGCGGATTGAGCCATGTCAGTGCCAGGACGGTGGTGACGGCTGCTGCGACGCCGCGTTTCGCGCCGCCGTCGTTCGTCGACTCGCCTCCCGTGGTCAGCGACTGCGGGCGCAGTGCGCGTCGGGCCGCCATGATGCCGTACGTCACCAGGAAGGCCGCCCCCACATAGCGAAGAACGACGACGGCGGCCGGGGCTGCCGTAATGAGGGCGCCGGTGCCAAGGACACCGGCAGCGATCAGCACGGCGTCGGACAACGCGCACACCGCCACGACCGGGACGATGTGCTCGCCACGGATTCCCTGCCTCAGTACGAAGGCGTTCTGTGCGCCGATGGCAACGATGAGGGCCAGGCCTGTGACAAGGCCGAGGCCTGCGGAGTGAAAGAAATCGGTGTAAGTCATCTTTCGAAACTACGGGCGCTCATTACTTTAGACCAGCTAATGATTCTGATGGGGCATAAGATGTTCTTATGCCGCAGTTTCCTTCCGAGCAGTTGCTGACCTTCGCCACCGTCCTCTCCGAGGGCACACTGGACTCCGCAGCGCGCCTCCTGCACATCACGCCCTCCGCTGTCTCCCAGAGATTGAAAGCCTTGGAGCAATCTGCGGGTCGTGTTCTGCTGCAGCGGAGCAACCCGGTCAAAGCCACCGAAGCAGGCGAGGTGGTCCTCCGCTTGGCCCGCCAAGTGGCGCAGCTCGAAGCGGATGCAGGAAGGGAGCTCGGGTTGGGTACGGACGGTGCGCGTCTTGCCGTGCCGATCGTGGTCAACGCGGACTCGCTGGCGGTGTGGTTCCTGCAGGCGCTGGCGGGTGTCCCCGACGATCTCAATGTCACCTTCGACCTTCACCGGGACGATGAACAGCATTCAACGTCCCTGCTGCGCTCGGGTACAGTCATGGCTGCAGTGACTGCGACCCCCGAGCCCGTGCAAGGGTGCCGTGTGGAAAGCCTGGGCGTCATGCGGTACCGGGCCGTCGCGGCGCCGGGCTATGTGGACCGGTGGTTCCCTGATTTCCCCAAGGGCCTGGACGGCGAGGCCCTCAATGCGGCCCCCACTGTGGATTTCGACCGCAAGGACACCTATCAATGGGCCTTTGTGCAGTCGTGGCCGGGCGCAGCCGGGAAACCAGTGACGGAACGGCGCGGGCCCCGCCACTATGTTCCGGCCTCCCACGATTTCGGTGACGCGATCCGGCTTGGCCTGGGCTGGGGACTGATCCCGGAGGTCCAGTGCGGACCCGATATTGCCGACGGCCGCCTCATTGAACTTGCCCCGGAGAGACCCTTCGATGTCCCACTGTATTGGCAGCGCTGGAAGACGGCTTCCAGGGTATTGGACGTTCTCAGCGATACGGTGCGTGAAGTATCCGCGCGGTACCTCACCGCCGCCTGAATGCGGCTAAATCCGAACACGCCCAGGGATGCTTCCAATAATGTCAGTGCCCCGTTCCACACTTGAAACATGGCAACCACAGCAGCTCCAGTCAGCATCCACCAGCACCAGGACACAGCGGACATCGAGTTCCACGTGACCTACCTCGACAGCGATACCGGCAGGGTCAGGCGTGAGGACTTCCATGACCTCGCAGCCGCCGAGCGCTTCGCCAATGCCCAGCTCCGTGACGAGGATTGCTGGGCAGTGGTGGACCACGTCACCGTCCAGCACACCCGCCGGATGGTTGCTTAGGCGCTGAACCGCCTGCACTATTCAGGCCGGTTACCCGAATGCCCACCATGGACAAACGGCGATGACACGCCCTGGTACTTCAGCAGCATCATCATTCCTTCAGCTGCATGATCCAGGTTGTGGCAATGGTCCATCCAGATCCCGGGGTTATCGGCGTGGAGCAGCAGCTCCCACACTTCCCCCGGCAGCACGTCCACGGTGTCCAGGACGAGTGGCGACCCCGTGGGTGCCACACCGTTCCTGCTGAGCACTCGGACGTGGTGGCCGTGGGGATGCATGGGGTGGGGGTCCGCCGTTCGGTTCACCACCGTCACTTTCACGGTGTCACCGAGAGCGACATCGATGGACGGAACCAGCGGGTACGCCGCCCCGTTCACCGTAAACGCGTACCGCGGTATGCCGTCAACAAAACGGAACTGCCGGTCCAGGACAACCACCTCTTCCCGAGTGATGGTGGCCTCTTCCAGCCTTGGCTCGACTCCTGGTTCGCCATACTCCAGCAGGTCGAGCACAGGGGTGGTGTTGAAGATGCCGGGAGGGGCCTTCTCAGGGACGGTGATGTCCGGGGAGTCAGACGGAGCTACCACAACAACAGCGCTGGACGCGGAGTCGGAGCGAAGAGTCACGGGCTGGTCCGTCATGGTGAAGGCGATGTCCACCCTGCCACCGGCCCCCAGCCGCACCAGCTTGTCGGACACCTCGCCAGGTTGGTTCACCTCGGTCCCGTCCACCGCCACCGCCTTGAAGGACGTCCCCTCCACGAGGTAGCGCTGCGGCAGGGAATCGGTGTTGATGAGCCGCATTCTGACGCTCGATCCCAGCGCGGCCGAATACATGCTCTTGCGGTCTGAGGAGCCCAGCAACCCCAGACCGCTGAGGTCGTGTCCGGCCACCACGATGTCCATTTCTGCGCGGGACGCTGTGGGATCGTGCACGACGAAGGTGCCGTAGAGGCCCTTGCGGACCCCCTCGGCTGAATCCTGGTGGGTGTGATACCAGTAGGTGCCGGCTTGGGCGGCAGTAAAGCGATAGGTCATGGACTGCCCGGGCATCACCGCATCCTGGGTTGCGCCGGCTACTCCGTCCATGGCATTGGGAACGTCGTACCCATGCCAGTGCAGGGTGACACCGGCAGTCACATCGCGATTCTTGAGCTCCACCTCCATCACCTCCCCCAACGTGGCCTCCAACGCAGGGCCCGGAAGGCTGCCAAACGTCCACGCTTCCGTGCGCTGGCCGGACGGCAGCGTCACCTGCTCCACCCGGGCCGTGAGCTCGTAGCGCCTGACCACGGGATTGGCAGGGGACTCGCCCAGAAGCCTGGTCACGGGCGTCGGATCCGCAACGGACGCGGCGTTGCCACCCTCGTGATGCCCGACGGCGGCCGAGATCACCGCACCGTCCGCTGACCGGCTCCCCAGCCAAGCAAAGATTCCGGAGCCCAAAGCGGTACACGCCATGAGCCCGGCTACCGCGGCAGCCGCCGTCGGACGCCTGCCCCATGGGGGAGGGCCGCTGGTTCGATCCCCAGGTCCTGGCGCAACGCCGCCCTCAACTCCGCTTTTTGACCGGTTGAGGCGGCGGGGCGTGAACAGCGCGAGCTTGGCCAGCAGCACAGTCAAAGCCATCAGCGCCAGCATCACCGCGAGGCTCCACGGTGCCGGGAACGGTCCCAGGATGAACGTCAGGGCGAGGGAAGCCACAGCCGACGCCGCTGCTGCCACCAGGGCCAAAACTGCCCACTCCCGGGACCGGGCCGTTTTTTCCCGGCCCGGGCGTGCCGGTGTTGTTCCATCAGTTGAGGAGCCGGTGTTCCGCCTCCTCAGCAAGTACGGAACACCGGCCAGCGCGGCCCAAGCCGCGGGGATGGCGGTCAGAGGCAGGTTGATGATTGTGCGTTCGCTGGCAAACCACCAACTGCCGGCCACCAAAGCAGGAAGTAAGGCATAACGCGCCACCGTCAATGCGACGGCGACACCCACCACCAGCACGCCCAGGCCGGCTGCCCGAGACGTGGCCACCTTGCGGTTGGTGGTGGACCTGGTTGAGGAAACAGTCAACCAAACAGCGGTGATCCAGGCGCCGGCGGAGAGGACGGACAACACCAGGTCAACCGCCAGCAGCTGCGAGGTAGTCACAGCTGCCGCTGGTCAGGCTGTTGAGGGCGACGTTGAAGCATCCGAGGATGCAGCTTTGGGAGGCAGCGGTTGTGGGTTGAGGGCTGCCGCCCGGGCGCGGTTGAACAGCCAGTACGACATGAAGATCATCATCACGCCGACGATCGGGTGGATGGAGACAACCCACGAGCCCGCCGGGGTGATGAATTCCGGCGAAGAACCGGTCAGCATGCCGCCGATGATGAAAATGAACAACTGGAGCCACGTCAGCAGGAAAATGCCTGCAGCCAACCAGATCGTCCGGGATCCCATCCGGGCAATGGCAGCGACGATGGCGGCCAGCAGTGCTGAATAGCGGAGTACGTACTGTCCGTTCACCGCGTGGTAAACGCCCGCTTCACGCTGGGCTTCGATGGTGTTCTGGAAATGGAAGTATCCGGCGAAGAACAGCTGTGCGAGTGCTGACAGCAGGACGATCGCGGAGAGGACCAAGAGGGCTTTGCGCATTGGGGAATCCTCTGGTGGAAATTCTCAGATTCTTCTAGGCCTTTCGAACCGCCGGCTCCCTGGCTGCGGGCTTCCCCCACCGCCGACGGCTGGCCGCCTGGCTGCCTGGACCGGGGGCAACCATTAAGGGCGGAGAGCTTCACTTGGAATCGTAAAGTTGCTGGAGGTCAATAGCAAGGGTTCGCCGCTTCTAGCCGGGGCCTTTACTGTTCCTGCCCTACGTCCTTGCCCACATCCTTGGCATCCATGATCCGGTAGGCGTAGCCCTGTTCGGCCAGGAAACGCTGCCGTTTGGCGGCGAAATCCTGGTCCAGGGTGTCGCGGGCCACCAACGAATAGAAGCGGGCGGCGCGGCCGTCCTGCTTGGGACGCAGGAGCCGGCCCAGCCGCTGTGCCTCTTCCTGGCGTGAGCCGAAAGAGCCCGACACCTGGATGGCCACTGACGCTTCCGGAAGGTCGATGGAGAAGTTGGCCACCTTGGACACCACCAACGTATGGATCTCACCCTTGCGGAAGGCATCAAAAAGTTTCTGCCGTGCTTTGACGGTGGTTTCGCCCTTGATCAGGGGAGCGTCCAAGCGCTCGGCGATCTCGTCCAGCTGGTCGATGTACTGGCCGATCACCAGCAACTGTTCGCCTTGGTGGACCGCTACGAGGTCTTCCACCAGCTTGGTCTTGGTTTCCGAGGTGGCGCAGAGCCTGTACTTGTCCGCGTCATCGGCCATGGCGTAGGCCACCCGTTCGTCGCGGGGCAGGTCCACGCGGACTTCCACGCAGTCTGCGGGTGCGATGTAGCCCTGCGCTTCGATGTCCTTCCACGGTGCGTCGTACCGCTTGGGCCCAATGAGGCTGAAGACCTCACCCTCCCGGCCGTCTTCCCGTACCAAGGTGGCTGTGAGGCCAAGGCGGCGCCGGGCCTGGAGGTCGGCGGTCATGCGGAAAATCGGGGCGGGCAGGAGGTGGACTTCGTCGTAGATGATGAGTCCCCAGTCGTGCCCGTCCACGAGTTCCAGGTGCGGGTAGAGCCCGCCACGCTTGGTGGTGAGGACCTGGTACGTGGCGATGGTGACAGGGCGGACTTCCTTGACGGCTCCGGAATATTCGCCGATCTCGTCTTCGGTCAGGGAGGTCCTCTTGAGCAGCTCATCCTTCCACTGCCGGGCCGAGACGGTGTTGGTAACCAGGATCAGCGTGGTGGTGGAGGACGTCGCCATCGCTGCCGCACCCACCAAGGTCTTGCCGGCACCACAGGGGAGTACGACGACGCCGCTGCCGCCGGCCCAGAAGTTCTCCGTGGCCAGCTTTTGGTACGGGCGCAGCTGCCAGCCGCTCTCGTCCAGCATGATGAGGTGGGGCTGCCCGTCCACGTACCCGGCCAGGTCTTCCGCCGGCCATCCCAGTTTGAGGAGCAGCTGCTTCAATTGGCCCCGCTGCGAGGAATGCACCACCACGGTTTCGCCATCGATTCTGGGCCCCAGCAGGGGAGCGATCTTCTTGGCACGGATGACTTCCTCCAGCACGGGGTAGTCATCGGTGCGCATCACCAGACCGTGCTGGGCATCCTTCTCCAGGCGCAGCCGCCCGTAGCGGGACATGGTCTCTGCGATGTCGATCAGCAGGGCGTGCGGCACAGGGAAGCGGGAATACTTCAGCAGGGTGTCCAGCACCTGCTCGGCGTCCAGCCCCGCGGCCCGCGCGTTCCAGAGGCCCAGCGGTGTCAGGCGGTAGCTGTGCATGTGCTCGGGGGCGCGTTCCAACTCTGCAAAAGCGGCAATGGCATGCCGGGCCTCGGTGGCGAGCTCGTGGTCCACTTCCAGCAGGATGGTCTTGTCACTTTGTACGATCAGCGGACCGTCGGTCACTGTTGAGTCCTTTTCACGAGCGCAGTTCTCCTGCGGGTTCCACATCGATGATCCGGTGGATGGACAGTACCCGTTCGGTGTCCTTCGCGGGGTCGAACACCCTGACACGTCCACCGGAGACGGATACAGGAACAACGGTTTCAGTGTTGGCATTCCCCAAGCTGTCCACCACATTCAGGGTGACGGCCTGTTTGAGCCGGATGGCCGTTTGCAGGGTCTCCAGGCCAAGCTGCGTGGACGCCTCGCCCGCCGCTTCGGACCGCACTCCGCGGTGCTGCCGAAGGACCGACAACTGTGCATCAACGTCGTCGTCCGGGGGAGCCGTCCGCGGCGCGGTGTAGACGGGGCGGGCACTGCCCGGCACCGCTGTTGTCCGTTTGAAACGCACGACGGCGGGCTCGGCTTCTTGCACGGCAGGGGAAAGTCCCAGCTCGCGCAGCACGCGTGCAGTTTCCCGGGGGCTGGCTGAGGATGTCAGGACAGTCGGGGCGATACGCACCAGGCTCAATGCGGACGTACGGGCCTCGCGCAACAAATCGGTGATGGCAGTTTCGTCATCGCTTTGGATGAAGCTGGCACTGGTGCCGATCCGTAAGCGGCCATGCCGGGACGCCGTGTCCTGGACGAGGTACGCCAAGGGCTGGGGCACGTCCGTGGCCGAGTGCTCCCGAAGGAATGCCAACAGCGATTCCGCATCCTGCCCGGCGTCGAGCGCCCTGCGGATGGTGGCAGCGGAGAAACGGTAGATGGACGCAGGACCCTGCCCCTCGGCGTCGGCCATTAACAGCAGTGTCTCGCTCAGCTCCGGAGCCAGGTATCCGGGGGCCACGGCGGTGAGGTCGGCCTGCAGGAGGATGTGGTTCACCGCAGCGGGCAGATGCTCGCCGAGAATGGTCATGGCCTGTTCGGGTTGGGCGTCGGCAATGGCCGCGCCCAACTGCGTCAACGCACCGGAGCCCATCAGGCCCAGGAGCGTGGCTTCCTCAAGAATGCCGCGGACCAGCGAACTGAACCGCCGGGACATCCGCGGCTGCGCCCACTCGGCCCGCTGCAGGACAGCCCTGGCGTCCAGGACGGGCGCTTTACCATCCGGCGCGGCGGCTTCCGCAGTGAGTTCATGCAGGATTTCAAGGACGCGTCGTCGGACCACCGGGGCATCAGGTCGCTGCGCTTCCGCGGACAACGCGTTGATGGTGGTACCAGCGGCGCCTTGATGGGAGGCTGCCGACGACGCAGGACCGGTGAGCGGCTGGCCCACCAGAGAAGGTGCGCGCTCGCTGGCCAGCCAGGCATTGACCAACCAAAGCCACTGTTCCTGCCGGGGGAGGTTGAGCCACTCCAGCGACGGCGGCTGCACCCACGTGGAGCTGTCAACGTCGAGGCGGAGCAGTCCGGCCATGGCGCACAACTCCAGGAGGACGGCGGTCTCATGGACGCCCAGACGGATGGACTCGGCAAGGCGCCGCAGTTCGCGCACACCCACACCACCGCTCCGAAGGGTGGCCAGGGGTTGCTCCCGCACAGCGAACAGCAGTTCACCGGTCAGCCGCAGGATCTCCGCGATGGCCCCCATGGCAGCGTTGCGGCGCAGGGCGGCGCTAGTGTGGCCCAACTCCGGGACCGGTGGCGAGAGCGTGAAGTCATCCACAATGGCGCCGCCGCGGAGCGCAAGGCCCACACTGTGGGGGAGTTCCACGTGGCCGGCGTCCAAGGGGACCAGCAGGCCGCGCGCCAACAGCCAGTCAATAGGCCCGACGTCGTGACTTTCGTGGGTGACGGAGGCCCGCCGCTGCGCCTGGGGTACTGCGCCCATGGCCCAACTGCCGAACTTATCCAGGAGGCCAACAGTCCGCTCCGGTGCCGTTGCCAGGATGGAGCGCAGGCCCTCCGGTGTGGAGGTCCAGCGCTGGAGCGCAAGGGCAGCATCCATGGGGGTGCTGGCAGGGTGGATACCGGCACCGCTCTGGTGAAGTTCGGCCACCAACTGCACTACCCGCTGGGCAAAGGCCGGCTGCAGCCGCACCAGTTCCGTGTAGCTCCTGCCCAGGCCGGCCGGGTAAATGCCGATCACGTCCTTGAGACTGCCCACAGGAAGGTAGAAGCGCTGGCGCGAGGAAGTGGTCGGTGTGCCAGCGGGCGGATCCGCGCGATGGATGAGTGCCAGTTCCTGCAATTTGGCGAGGATCGGGTCCAGTGCCGAAAGAGTGGACCCGGCAATGACCTTCTTCAGGCCGGCTGCGGAAATGCTGTGGCCGGTATCGGCGTTGGTGCAGAGGTGAAGTGTTTCCAGGACCTGCATCTCGGGCTTGTTCAGCCGTTCCAAGGCCCGCTGCACACTGACGCGGGCGCTCGCCCTGGCAGCCAGGGCCGCAAAGTCGGGGGCCATGGGGGAGATCAGGTCCGGTCGCGCAGCAAACAAAGCCCGCAGCGAATCGTCGCTGCGCGCTTCCAGTTCCTTGCTGAGCGCGCGAATGAGGGACATCAATCCAACGTTACCGCCCCCGGGGCGTTGCTGCCTGTCAGCAGGACAGTTGCTTGTAGGTGGGGCGGTTATTGCCGGCGGCGCTGGCGGACAGCGTCCAACACCAGGACCACTGCCAGCATGAAGGCTACGGGCAAGCCGTAAAGGGCAGTCCACGTAATCCACGCCGGGGCCGCTCCGCTGTTGTAAGCGATCACCATGACGGCGCCGACGGCGGCCAACGAGGCCACCGCAATCACTGCGGCGATGATCATGAGGGGGCGGCGGTAACCCGGGGAAGTCATGTCATCAACGCTAGCAGCAGCGCCGGAACGGGAGGTATTGCTGCGTCACTGCCGCCCTTTGGGTGCCGCTCCTGCCCTCTGTGATCGCGGCGTGATCGCGGCAAGGCGGGAATAGCGGGCCGGGCAGGATAACCTTGAAGGAACAGACCAACACGGACCGGGCTGTCACCCTCGATCCCGCAGAACCCTGCGGATGCGGTGTTTGGCCCGACGTGTCTCCCACAGCAAGAAACGAAGAAGGTTGATTACGTGCCTACCGGCAAGGTCAAGTGGTATGACAAGGAAAAAGGCTTTGGATTCCTCGCGGCTGAGGACGGCCAGGAAGTTTTCCTGCCCAAGACGTCCCTGCCTGCGGGCGTAACGGAGCTCAAAGCTGGAACCCGGGTGGAGTTCGGCGTAGCCGACGGCCGCCGCGGAGCACAGGCGCTGGGGTTGCGCGTCCTGGAAAAGACGCCTTCCCTTGCCAAGGCCAAGCGGATGAACGCCAAGGACCTCGCCCCCATGGTGCAGGACCTGGTGACGGTTCTGGACAACCTTTCCGGCTCGTTGTCCTCCGGCAAGTACCCGGACGGTAACAAGGCCAAGGCCATCAGCCTGGCGCTGCGCAAGGTTGCCGACGAGCTGGAAGCCTAGGACCGGCCATGACATCGGAATCCGCACAGGAAACAAAGGCCGGAAGGGACGCCCAGGCAAACCCTGCAGCCGGCCCTGACGATGCCCGGGCTCCTGGCATCGGGGAAGCCCCCGCGCGGAAGCCGGTTGCGGACAAGCCGCGCGCCGGTTTGCCCGTGTGGCGCACCGGCAAGCCGGACGCCTTCCTCGCTGCCGCCGTCGAGGTTGCCCGTGAGGCAGTGGAGGGCATTGCCAACCCTGGCGAAATCGGGGCGCACCTCGGTGCCAAGTCGGAGGGTGACCGTGTGGTGACCCACCTGTTTGAATCCAGGCTTGCCGGCTACGGCGGATGGCAGTGGTACGCAGTGGTGACCCGCAACTCGCGGTCCAAGATCGTCACTGTGAGCGAACTTGGCCTGCTGCCCTCCGAGGACTCCATCCTGGCGCCCGAATGGGTTCCGTGGGCCAAGCGTGTCCGCCCTGAGGACGAGACTCCGTTGGTGGAGGAAACCGTGGAGGACGTCACGGAAGAGTCCGTGCAGGCGGATGAAGACGAGGCGACTGGGCCCGCTGAGGATGCCGAGGACGCGGACGGGTCCGACGATCCCGACGAGTCTGACGATCCTGAAGATGACCACGACGAAACCGGGGCTGAATAAGCATTGCGGAAACCCGGGGTGACCAGAGTAGGGGCGGACGCTGATGTCCACCTTTAGGTCACTCGGAATCCTCAACTACCGCATCTGGTTCTTCGGTGCCCTGATCTCCAACGTCGGCACGTGGATGCAACGCACCGCGCAGGACTGGTTGGTCTTTGACCACCTGACCGCGCACGACGCCGGAGCCATGGGTATTACCTTGGCCCTCCAACTGGGTCCCCAACTGTTCCTTGCCCCTTGGGCCGGACTGCTGGCCGACCGCTACAGCCGGCGGAAACTGCTCCTCATCACCTTGGTAGCCATGGCGCTCCTGAGTACGGGCCTGGGCATCCTGGTGCTGCTGGGGGTGGCTGAACTGTGGCATGTCTATGTCTTCGCGTTGCTGCTGGGCATTGTGACGGCCTTGGACGCTCCCGTCCGCCAGACTTTCGTCTCCGAGCTGGTTACCGACGAATACCTGCCCAACGCCGTGGCCCTCAACAGTGCCTCCTTCAACGTGGCACGGATGATCGGACCGGCCGTCTCCGGCGTGCTGACGGTGGTGGTGGGTCCGGGCTGGGTGTTCCTCATCAACACTGTGTCGTTTGTTGCCATGCTCTGGGCGCTGAAGCTCATTCCGGCATCCTCGCTTCGAGTCCAGCCCCGGGCAGCCGCGGGTAAAGGGCGGATCCGTGAGGGCCTCCGCTACGTCCGCAACAGACCCGATATCCAGGTGGTCCTGGCAGCCGTCTTCATTGTGGGCACCTTTGGACTCAATTTTCCCCTCTTCATTGCCGCGATGGTGGGCACCCAGTTCGGAATGGACGCCGGCGCCTTTGGACTGCTGAATTCGGTCATGGCCATCGGATCCGTGACGGGTGCCCTGTTGGCTGCCCGACGTGGTCGGCCGCGCTTGCGGCTGATCTTCATTGCCGCCGGTGGATTCGGCGTCGCCAGCGCGTTGGCGGCGCTGGCCCCCAACGCGATGCTCTTCGGACTGGCCCTGGTTCCCTGTGGCCTGTTCGCCCTGACACTGATCACCAGCGCCAATGGCTACGTGCAGTCCACCACCGAGGCTGTCATGCGCGGGCGGGTCATGTCCTTGTATATGGCCATCTTCATGGGTGGCACCCCTATCGGAGCGCCGCTGGTGGGGTGGGTGGCCAACGTTGGCGGGCCGCGGTGGGCCGTGGGCGTTGCAGCGTTGGCCGGCGTCAGCGCCGCCGTCGTGGGCTTGGCCTGGATCATCCGTGCCAAGCAGCTGCGGCTGCGTTTCGACCGCCGTGCCCGTGGCCTGCGGCATTTCCGGGTGGAGTCGTTGCTGGCCCGTCCGGTCACCGACGAGGACGACGACGGCGGCCCGGGGCCGGTTCGGTAAGCGCGCCCTCGAGGGTGGCGGCGTTAAACGGCAGCGGCGCCGTCCGGAACTTTCCGAACGACGCCGACTGACAGCCTGGGGTGCTACTTCTTCAGTTCGCCCACCACGTAGTCGATGCTGGCAAGCAGGGCGGAAACGTCGTCGGGTTCAATGGCGACAAACGTCGCGATACGCAGCTGGTTGCGGCCGAGCTTGCGGTACGGCTCGGTGTCCACCACGCCGTTGGCGCGCAGGACCTTGGCGATGGCTGCGGCATCAATGGAGTCGTCGAAGTCGATGGTAGCGATGACGTTTGAGCGGTCTTCGGCGTTGGTGACGAACGGCGTCGCGTACTCCGAGGCTTCGGCCCAGGAGTAGATGCGGTTGGCCGAGTCCGCGGTGCGCTTGCTGGCGAAGTCCAGGCCACCGTTGCTGTTGAGCCACTGCACCTGGGCGTCCAAGGTGACCAAGGTGGTCAGGGAAGGCGTGTTGTACGTCTGGTTCAGCTTGGAGTTGTCGATGGCCGTCTGCAGGTCCAGAAAGTCCGGGATCCAGCGGCCGCTGGCCTTGATCCGTGCCGCACGCTCCAGGGCGGCGGGGGAGAAGAAGCCCAGCCAGAGACCACCGTCGGAGGCGAAGTTCTTCTGCGGGGCGAAGTAGTAGACGTCGGACTCGGCAACGTCGACATCCAGCCCGCCGGCAGCAGACGTGGCGTCCACAAGGATCAAGGAACCTTCGTCGGCCCCCTGGACCCGCTTTACCGGAGCGGCTACACCAGTGGAGGTCTCGTTCTGGGGCCAGGCGTAGACGTCAACGCCGGCTTCGGCCTGCGACACCGGGCGGGTGCCAGGCTCGGCCTTGATGATCGAGGAAGCGTCAAGGAACGGCGCCTTGTTGGTGGCAGCAGCGAACTTCGAACCGAACTCACCGAACGAGAGGTGCTGTGCTTTCTTCTCCACCAGGCCGAATGCGGCGACATCCCAGAAGGCCGTGGAACCGCCGACGCCGAGGACAACCTCATATCCTTCGGGCGCACGGAAGAACTGGCTGAGGCCCTCCCGGACCGAACCCACAAGGTTCTTGACCGGAGCCTGGCGGTGGGACGTGCCGAGGATGGTGGACGACGCGGCAGACAGGGCCTCGATCTGTTCCGGACGGACCTTGGACGGTCCTGCGCCGAAGCGTCCGTCCTTGGGAAGCA
The DNA here is from genome assembly GCF_002224285.1 of Arthrobacter sp. YN. GTDB lineage: Bacteria > Actinomycetota > Actinomycetes > Actinomycetales > Micrococcaceae > Arthrobacter. The sequence goes on from NZ_CP022436.1 coordinate 1,129,768, forward strand.
GATCGGCGGGAATGGTGATGCTGTTGTCGCTCACGTGTGGCTCCAATGGGTATCGGCTAGAGATGGGTCGTGGCAGGTGGCATCAACTGCCCCTTCGACACCCCAATTCTGCCTGACCCGGCGCGGAGGCAGGAACCTGTGGCCGTCATAGTCCGCCACGTGGAACGCCGGCCAACCATATGCGACCAAAATTATCCAGAGTAATTCCAAATAAGCTAGGCTGGTGGTTGGCGTTCATGGGGCGGCGGTGCACACCGTCCACCCGGCAAGGGACGCGGTACGGTGGAGATTACGCAAGAAACTGCGTTCGAGGAGAGCTGAGCTGGATGACGGATCTGATCGATACCACTGAGATGTATCTTCGGACCATTTTGGAGCTTGAAGAAGAGAACATTGTGGCTCTCAGGGCCCGCATCGCTGAGCGGCTGCGGCACTCCGGACCCACTGTTTCCCAGACCATCGGACGCATGGAGCGCGACGGCCTGGTGATTGTTTCAAACGACCGTCACCTGGAACTGACCGAGGTGGGGCGGAAGCGTGCCACCGAGGTCATGCGAAAGCACCGCCTCGCCGAGCGTCTTCTGGCTGATGTCATTGGCTTGGACTGGGCCTATGTCCACGACGAAGCCTGTCGCTGGGAACATGTGATGAGCGAGCGCGTGGAGCGCCGGCTGTACGAACTCCTGGAACACCCCACCGAATCCCCGTATGGCAACCCCATCCCGGGCCTCGAAGCCCTCGGTGGCCTTGCCAGCCAGCCGTTCCCCCGCCTCGACGTTAACCTCCTGCAGGCCATGGACGGCTATGCACCGAATTCCCGCGTGGCAGTCACCCGCCTGGCGGAGCCCATCCAGGTTGAGCCTGAACTCCTCACCCAGTTGGATGAGGGCGGCATCCGTCCCGGCGCCGCCGTCTCGCTGGAGCGTGTAGGTGAGTACATTTCCGTCCGGGTCCCCGGCATCGAGGGTGCCCTGGAACTTCCGCCCGAGGTTGCTGCGCACGTCTTCGTTTCCGTCGGCTGACGCACCCTTCCTTCGCGCGGTGTCATATCTCACTTTTGGGCTTCCGGCGCGCGTGTGACCTGCGGTTTTTCGGGATTAGTGATAAGGGGGCTGCCGCGCCACGCCCGTTCCTGTTGATAACGAATTTATTACTGCGGGCCTTAATCGCCTATAGTTATCTACTAGCGCTGATACCAAAGCGTTACCTGTTCCGGAGCCGAGCTCTGCCAGCGGAACAGGTGTGCCATCCACCACTGGCAGAGGCGGGGGAACCACAAGCGGCTGTCTAAAGAAGCAGCCTTGGGGTGAAGTCCGCAGCAGAAGTGCCCATTGTCGCAAGTCCCTCTTGGGATACCTGTGTGCCGTGAGCGCTTCGTGCGGACCGGGTCTTTGAACTCTCTGACCCGAATCCGACAGCTAACTTCGCAGGCTTTTTAGAGAGGAACAGAGTTTGACAACGCAGAACGTCAGGGGTCGCCGCCGCGCGTCCGGCCCCGCTGCTGAGCTGCGGCCAGCCCGCGTCGTATCGGAGATCCGGCCACGCGACACCGAACGCCAGGTGCGTCGCCGTAAGAGCCCGTTGCGCCAGGTTGCCGACTTCGCCGCAGCCAGTGGCGTCGGGCAAAAGGCCGGAGTTGCGCTTGCCGCCACCGGACTTGCCCTGACTGTCGGTCTGCCGGCCACCAGCCCGGTTATGGCCACCTCGGAATCCGGCCAGACCGAATCGGCCCTGGCCGTCACCGGTGGCAGCCAGCCCGAGGTTTCCGCCGCTGCATCAGCCAAGATCGACTTCAGCCGTGCCGCGGTAGCTACCGCCGCTGACCCCGACGGCAAGCTGAAGCAATTGCTCAGTGCGCAGTCCGCCGACAGCATCCAGCGTGCCTCGTCCACAGGCACCATGGCCAGCCCCCTGGATACCCTGACCACGGCTTCCCCGTTCGGCTACCGCATCAGCCCCCTCACGGGTGGTTCCGGTGACTTCCACCGCGGCCAGGACTTCGTTGCCCAGTGCGGCACCGCCGTCCACGCCGCGGCCAGTGGCAAGGTCACCTTTGCCGGATGGCACGAGTATGGCGGAGGCAACCGCGTGGTGGTAGACCACGGCAACGGCCTCGAGACCACGTACAACCACCTGTCGTCCTTCACCGTCAAAGTAGGCCAGACGGTCAGCCGCGGCGATACTGTTGCGCTGAGCGGCACCACGGGCGCCTCCACCGGCTGCCACCTCCACTTTGAAGTACAGGTCAACGGTGAAGTCGTTGACCCCATGGGCTGGCTTTAAGTCCAGTTGATGGTTGTCTCTCGCATTCGTGACACACCCCGTGACCTGAATGTGACATTCGCGTTCAACTGTTGTACCGTACAAAGCGCATCGGCTTTTTAGGGGGCCGGTGCACTTGAGTGGATTGCCTAGCTCTGCCACCACTCGAGGTCCGTTCGCATAAATCGTCTGGCAGGGGCGGGGGAACCACTTCTGGTCTTCGCAAGAAGGCCTTGGGGTTAAGTCGCAAAGCTTCCTTGAAGCAGCGTGGCCGGATGACTCCCATCCGAATCCGACAGCTCACCTCGCAGGCATTGGGAGAGGCTACCTTCGTGTCATCACGCACTACCCCTGCGCGCCACCGCGCCGAATCGGTTCGTACGAACCCTTTGAACACGCTTTCCAAGGCTGTTTCATCCAACGCCGGTACCGTTGGCCGCCAGGCCGTCGTCCTGGCAGCCGCCTCAGGCCTCGTCCTCAGCGTCGGTCTTCCGGCCCAGGCAGCGGACACCGACGTTTCCAAGTCGGAAGCCTCCAGCACCCAGCAGATGGTCACCACTGCGGTAGTCACCGCAGAGCCCACCGCCACCGTTTCCTTCGAAAGTCCTGTAGTGGCCACCAAGGAAGCTCCCAAGGTTGTCCAGCGCGCTTCGCAGACCACCCAGCGCACCGCGGCCAATGGCAACCAGACCACCGCAGGCGCTGTGACCGCGAAGTCGTCCGAAGCCAAGGACGCTGCTTCCAGCGCCGCCGCTTCCGGCCTCGCCGCGATCGCCTACACCGGAATCGGCCACCCGTACGTCTGGGGCGGCACCACGCCCAACGGATGGGACTGCTCCGGCTTCACCCAGTGGGTCTACGCCCAGGCCGGCATCAGCATCCCCCGCGTTAATGCCTGGACGGCCATGAAGCCCACCAGCACTCCTGCCCCCGGTGACCTGGTCATGCAGAACGGCGGAGCACACGTAGGCATCTACGTTGGCAACGGCATGATGATCAGCGCTTTGAACCCGGGACAGGGCACGCTCCTTCACTCGGCTGCCTCCACGGGCACGTCCTCCTTCTTTACCCTCCGCTAGAAACAATCCGGTTCGGGGCTCGCCAGCATGCCCCCAAGTGCTGGCGCGCCAATGAGCCGCGTGTACCCCAACTACACGCGGATACGAAAAGAGAAAACCATGACCAGTGCATCCAAGGTTGCACGGCATCGCGCTGAGGCCCCCAAGACCAGCTCGCTTGCCGTGATCGCCAAGGCCGTCAGTGAAAACGCCGGCGGCGTAGGCCGCCAGGCGGCTGTTATTGCCGCAGCTTCAGGCCTGGTTCTGACCGGCAGTGTTGCTGCCAACGCGGCCGACACCACCGTGGACCGTGAGTCCACCTCGACGTCCACCCTTGACGTCCAGTCGGTAGTCCAGGCCACCATCGCTGCGGATTCCACCGTTGCCATCTCCTACGAGCGCCCCGTGGTCACCACGGTGCAGGCTCCTGCTCCTGTAGAGAAGAAGGCTCCTGCGAAGGCAGAAACCAAGAAGGCAGCAGAGAACACGGCAACTGCAGGCAACGCCACGCTGGCCGTCAACACCGCGGCTCCTGAGGCCAAGGCTCCGGCCGCTGCCAGTGGCCTTGGTGCTGCAATCGCCGCTGCCGCCTACGCACAGCTCGGCGTCACCCAGGACTGCACCATGCTGGTAACCAACTCCCTGGCAGCAGTTGGCATCAACTTCCACGACTGGCCGGCCGGCTACCTCTCCCTCGGGCGCACGGTCAGCGCAGCGGAAGCGAAGCCCGGCGACCTCGCCTACTACGCCAACGGCGGTCTGGCCGGACAGGCCCACATCGCTGTATACGTCGGCAACGGCCAGGCAGTCCACGGTGGATGGAACGGATCCACCACGGCACTGTTCAGCGTCAACGTCGGCTCAGGCCCGGTTTTCATCCGCGTCAACGGCTGATCCAGCTTTTAGTTTTTGGCAGCAACACCCCGCAGGCTCCGGCCGGCGGGGTGTTCTGCTTTTAAAGAACGGATTCGGCTCCAGAGCCCTTAACCTCGCATGAACTCTTGACGACACTGCACGGGAAACGACGCAAAAATTCGTTGATACGGCATTTGAGTGCTTACCCTTATCTTGTCGATCCACAGCCCGTACAAGCAGAGGGCAGCCGGCCCTCGTGCCCCTGACGGGTGCGGCCGTGAAGAGGTACGTGCATGCGCACACTCGTTCTGAATGCTGGATATGAACCGCTGGCGGTAATAACATTCCGCCGGGCGCTGGTCCTTGTGTTGACTGGGAAAGCTAGCGTAGTGGCCGAAGGCGACGAGCCTGTCGTCGGGCCACAGGAGATTCTCGGACGCCCCTCCGTGATCCTCCTCAACCGCTACATCCGTCCCCGGTACAACAGGATTACCGCCGTGAGCCGACGAGGGGTCCTTCGCCGCGACGGCCATCGCTGCGCCTACTGCGGGAAAACAGCCCACACCATAGACCACGTCCACCCCAAATCCAGGGGCGGCGCGGATTCCTGGGAAAACCTGGTTGCGGCGTGTTTGAAATGCAACAACGCCAAGAGCGACCACACGCTGGCTGAAATGGGTTGGAAACTCCGTTTCACGCCCGGGGTGCCCCAGGGAACCATGTGGCAGATCAAAGAACTCGAGAAACCTGCGCCGGACTGGGACCCGTTCCTGTTGCCGGAATCCGCTGCCTGATCGATTTCTGCCGAACTCCGGCCGCCCCGGTAATCTGGGCGGATGGAGTTCAATGCCGTGATTCTGGCGGGTGGCAGGGCCACCCGCCTCGGTGGCGTGCCCAAGCCATCGTTGACATACGACGGCGAGACGCTCCTGTCGCGTGCCCTGCAGGCGGCCCGGGGTGCGTCAGCTGTGGTGGTGGTAGGTCCTGATGCTTCAGGATGGGTCGGGGAGCCGTTGCCGGACGGGGTGCTGCAGGCACGGGAGGAACCGGCATTTGCGGGTCCGGCCGCTGCTATTGCTGCTGGGTTGGTTGCGCTGAAGGGCAGCGGCGGGGGCGCTCCGTGGACTTTGATTCTCGCCTGCGACATGCCGCATGCTTCCTCCGGAGTTTCCCATCTATGGGAAGCGCTGGCAGCGCACCCTGAAGCGGAGGGTGCCATGGCCGTTTCCGTGGACGGACGGAAACAACCGCTCCTGGGGGCCTACAACACCGAAGCCCTGGGCCGCGAAGTGGACGTAGCTTCCCAAGGTTCCGGGTTAACGGACTCTTCAGTGTTCCGCCTGCTTGCTAGGCTGAACCTGCTGGACGTTGGCGTCCCCGCAGGCTCCACGGATGACGTGGATACATGGGAGGACGCTGCGGCCCTGGGCATTGACTACAAGTTGGAGGCGGACGTGAAGAGCCAGGAAGAGACGCTCGAGGAATGGTGCCGCACACTGCTGCAGGCATTCGAGCTTGAAGGCGTTGAAGTGGACGTCAATGAAGTGCTCGCCGTTGCCGGAGCGGCCGCTCATTCAGTGGTGCGCCCCGCTGCGCCCTTGACCACCTTCATTGCCGGCTACGCGGCAGGCATGGCCCGCGGCATCGGCCAGGCAAGCGATGATGCGTCCATGAACGCAGCCTTGGAACTGGCCCGCAAAGTTGCCAAGGAGTACTCGGAGTCCGAGGCTGACGCCGAATGACGGAGGCCCCCGCAGAGGGCCATCACGCGGCACACACCTGGCAAGACGCCCGGCAGCGCGCGTTCGATTGTGCCGCTCCCATCCCTCCGGGGCCTGTGCCGCTCAGGTCAGCCCTCGGCCGTACCCTCGCTGCCGATGCCCTGGCAGTGCAGGATATGCCGCACTACGCTTCCTCAGCCATGGACGGCTGGGCCGTCAACGGAAGCGGTCCGTGGATCCTCAGCGAACCGGGCCAGAGGCTTGCCCCCCACCAGGCAAGTCCCATCGTGACCGGTGGGCTGATTCCGCCGGGTGCCAAGGCAGTACTTCGCAGCGAGAGCGGCGTCATGACCACCGACGACGACGGCCTTCCGGTCCTTGCGTTGGGCGGAACCGCCAAACCCGGAGAACCCCGCAACGGCCAGCACATCCGCAAAGCCGCAGAAGAGGCGGCGGAGGGGGAAGTCCTGATCAAAGCAGGCACCGTGCTCAATCCGGCCCACATCGCTTTGGCTGCGCTGGCCGGCCTGGACCAGTTGGAGGTCCTCGGCAAGCCGCTGGTCAGGTTTCTGCTGACCGGTTCCGAGGTTGTGGCAAAAGGGGTTCCCATGCCCGGACAGGTGCGCGATACATTCGGCCCGCAACTGGGCGCTGTGGTGGAGCTACTGGGTGGCATTGCAGGAGAGCAGCTCAGGGTGGGCGACAACTACGAGGAGTGGATTTCCGCCCTCCAGGACACCGAGCCGGCCCTGGACGACCTCACAGCGGACGACCCTTACCAAGAAGCTGACCCCCCGGCGGACGTCGTCATCACTACCGGCGGGACCGGTCGCTCGGGGACTGACCATTTCAGACGGGCCGTGGCTGAACTTGGCGGCCGGCTGTTGATCGACGGCATTGCCATGCGCCCTGGTCATCCTGCCGTGCTGGCTGAACTGCCCGATGGCCGTTTTGTGCTGGGCCTGCCGGGAAATCCACTGGCCGCGATGATGGCCCTGATGACGGTGGGTGCTCCGTTGCTGGCTGCCTTGGGTCGTCGGCAGCTGGACGGGGTAGGCGAAGTTCCTTGCGGCGCCATGATCGACGCGGATCCCGGCCGGACCCGCCTGATGCCGTTCAAGCTGGTCTATGGCCTGGCGTCGCCGGCGCAGCACACGGGGCCTGGGATGATGCGGGGCTTGGCCGGCGCGGACGGGATCATGGTGGTTCCACCCCACGGAATCCAGTTGGGCGAGCTGGTCCCGGCGTTTGCCTTGCCGTGGGGCAAACCGTTGCCCGAACCAAAGTCCGCGGACGACAAACCCCGCAAGGCCCCGGCGCGGCAGGCAAAGAAGGCTCCCTCCGGCCCGGTGGACTGGAGCGCGCTGGACGCTTGAGCGCTGGACTCCGGAGCACTGCAGCGAACCAGGTAAGGGTGCTAACAAAGTGCAATGATGGACTCATGAACAGGCATGCTCCCGAACAGGACATCAATGAAGATGACCTGCAAATCCACCCGCCCAAACAAGCCGCTGCCGGCCTCAAAGCTGTCACGGTGGCCCTTGAACGAGGTTACGCCCAGGCCGGAGTAGCCCGCACGGTCCGTTCCATGCTCAGGGTCAACCAGCACGACGGCTTCGATTGCCCGGGATGTGCCTGGCCCGAATCCATCACCGGCAGGCGCAGCCCCGCCGAGTTCTGCGAGAACGGCGCCAAGGCGATTGCCGAGGAGAGCACCACCCGCACTGTGGGCGCGGAATTCTGGGCGAAACACTCCCTGGCCGACCTCGAAGACAAGACCGAATACTGGTTGGGGAGCCAGGGAAGATTGTCCGAGCCCGTGGTCATCAAGCCCGGGGACACGCATTATTCGCCCATCAGCTGGACCGAGGCCTTTGCCCTGATCGGCGAGCACATCAACGCCACCACGCCGGATAAATGCGTTTTCTACACCTCCGGCCGGACGGCCAACGAGACCGCCTTCATGTATCAGTTGTTCGCCCGGAGCCTGGGCACCAACAACCTGCCCGACTGCTCCAACATGTGCCATGAATCCTCCGGCAGCGCACTGAATCCCACCATTGGAATCGGCAAGGGCACGGTCTCGCTGGAAGATATCCACCACGCCGAACTGGTCCTGGTGGTGGGCCAGAACCCGGGAACCAACCATCCCAGGATGCTGTCCGCACTGCGGGATTGCAAGAACAACGGCGGGAAGATCGTCGCCGTCAACCCGCTCCCCGAGGCCGGCCTGCTGAACTTCAAGGACCCGCAGTCCCTCAACGGCGTCATTGGCGGTGGCACCACCATCGCGGACGAATTCCTGCAGATCAAGGTCGGTGGCGACCTCGCGCTGTTCCAGGCGCTGGGCCACCTGCTCTTGGAGGAAGAGCAGCGCAACCCAGGCACCGTCGTCGACCATTCCTTTATTGCGGCGCAGACCGAAGGGTTCGCCGCGTACAAGGAAGCACGTTCGGTGCTGGACTGGGAAGAGACCGAGCGGGCAACCGGGCTGACGCGTGCAGAGATTACCAAGGCCGCGGAAATGATGGCCGCGTCCAAGGCCACCATCATCTGTTGGGCCCTGGGACTGACCCAGCAGCCGCACTCGGTGGATACCTTGCGGGAGATCATCAACCTGCTGCTGCTCCAAGGGAACTTCGGCAAGCGTGGCGCCGGAGCCTGCCCCGTCCGTGGACACTCCAATGTGCAGGGCGACCGCACCATGGGGATCTGGGAGAAACCCAAGGAGTCGTTCCTTGCTGCGTTGGACAAGGAATTCGGCTTCCACATGCCGCGCGACCACGGCTATGACTCCGTGGAGACCCAACATGCCCTGGAAAAGGGCGAAGTGGATGTTTTCGTCTCCATGGGTGGGAACTTCGCTGCGGCCGGCTCGGACACGGCAGCCTTGGAGGAGGGGTTGAAGAGGGCAGGGCTGACGGTCCACATCTCCACCAAACCCAACCGTGCCCATGTGGTCCACGGCAAGACCTCCCTGATCCTGCCCACCCTGGGCCGGACGGACACCGACGACAAACACCCCAAGGGCAAGCAGTTCCTGTCCGTGGAAGACTCCATGTCCGTCATCCACAAGACGCAGGGGAGGTTGGAGCCGGTCTCTGAGCACCTCCTGAGTGAGCCGGTGATCGTAGCCCGGATGGCGCAGGCCACCCTGGGTGATGACCACAGCGTGGACTGGCGGTCCATGGCCGAGGATTACGACGTGATCCGGGACCACATCTCCAGGGTCATTCCGGGCTTTGAGGACTTCAACGCCCGGGTTCGGACCAAGAACGGCTTCGTGCTGCCCAACCCGCCCCGGGACACGCGGACCTTCGCCACGGATATCGGCAAGGGACGTTTCTCCGTTCGGCCGCTTGAGTACCTTGAAGCACCGCCGGGCCACTTGATCCTCCAGACCGTCCGCAGCCACGACCAGTACAACACCACGTTCTACGGTTTGGATGACCGGTATCGCGGCGTCTCGGAGGGTCGGCGGGTCATCCTGGTCCACCCGGATGACCTGAAGGAACTGGGCTTCGAGGACCGGGACCTGGTGGATGTCATCTCCACCTTCGCGGGAACGGAACGGCGTGCCAACAAGTTCCGGCTCATCGGATACCCCACGGCCAAGGGCTGTGCCGCGGCGTACTTCCCGGAGGCCAACGCCCTGGTCCACCGCGAACTGGTGGCCAGGGAATCCAACACCCCCGGTTACAAGGCCATGACGGTGCACTTCGTCAAGCATGGGGAGAACGGAGCCTGATATGGGACGCGTGACCCAGCGCCGCAAGGTGCATAAGTTTGTCCTGGACGGCTCCCCGCAAGCGCTGGAGCATCCTGTCCGATATAAGGAAGACGTCCTGGCAGTGGAGGAGCCCCTGGAGATCCGCTTGGGGGAGATGTCTTTCTCCGTGACCATGCGGACCCCCGGGGATGACTTCGACCTCGTGGCGGGATTCCTCGTCTCGGAAGGCATCATCTGGGAGCCCGCCCAACTGATCTCCGAGCGATTCTGCGCGGGGGAGAACGAAGACGGTGTGCAGACCTTCAACGTGGTGGACGCCCAACTCCGGCCTGACGTGGTGCGGCCCGATACCGGCCGGAACGTCTACACCTCCAGTTCCTGTGGAATCTGCGGCACGGACTCCATCGAGGCTGTCCGCAAGTCCTCCCATCACAGTCCGCGCGAGGACAACGTCACAGTCCCGGTCCGGGCGCTCGCAGCCTTGCCGGACCGTCTCCGGGAGGCGCAAGCGGTCTTCGACAAAACGGGCGGTGTGCACGCTGCCGGACTTTTCCGGATTCACGACGACGGAACCACCGAGCTGCTCTGCCTGCGGGAAGATGTTGGCAGGCACAACGCGGTGGACAAGGTAGTGGGCTGGGCTTTGCGGGCGGGCATGCTGCCGCTTAGTGGGACAGTCCTCCAGGTCTCCGGAAGGGCGTCCTTTGAACTGGTACAGAAGGCTGCCATGGCGGGTATTCCCGTACTGTCCGCGGTCAGCGCACCTTCAAGCCTCGCAGCCGAACTGGCAGAAGAAACGGGGATTACGCTGGCAGGGTTCAGCCGTGGGCACAGCCTCAACGTCTACGCCGGGCGGGACAGAATCCTGGCAGAACCGGTCCCAGCAGACGCGCAGTCCGTAGGGGATAGCCGTCAATCACTTGGCTATTAGGCTGGAACAAAGTAGATTTTATCCATCGATTGGAAGCGCGGCGAACCCATAATCGCCGTCCGTACCTGCACCCTTGGTGCGTGTACCAAGCGTGAAATTCAGCTAAAGCCCAAAGGGGAATTAATTGCACGACGACCGCCGGATCACTGAACAGCGCCTCGATCGATTCGTTCGGGAACGCATTCTTCCGGCCATTTACGGCAGAGCCATACCGTTGCAGCTCAGCAGCTGGGATGTTCCGGGTGAGCCCGTGCCGGCGGCAGAGGCCGTGCGTCAGCTCTTCACCCCGCAGGAGCACGGCGCCCCGTGGGGAAAGGCCTGGAGCACCAAGTGGCTCCACCTGCAGGGTGAAGTCCCGCAGGACTGGGGCATGGCTGAATCCACGTCAGTGGAAATCATTGTGGACCTCGGCTTCAACAGCGACGTTCCCGGGTTCCAGTGCGAAGGCACTGCCTGGCGCGCCGACGGCAGCATCATCAAGGCGATCTCGCCCCGGAACTATCACGTTCCAGTCAAGCTGCTTGGCGGCGGACACTCCGTGGATTTCTATGTTGAAGCGGCAGCGAACCCGGACGTTGCCCAAGGGTGGTCGTTTGCTCCCACTCCGCTGGGAGACAAAGCTACGTCCGGCGACGAGCCCCGGTACCGCCTGGGCCGCATCGCCATGGCGGAGCTGAACGAGACAGTGTGGGAACTCAACCAGGACATCTGGACGCTGAGCGGACTCATGCATGAACTTCCCATGGAACTTCCCCGCCGCCATGAAATCCTGCGGGCGCTGGAACGGATGCTGGACATCATGGACCCGGACGACGTCGCCGGAACTGCGGTGGCCGGTCGCGAAGCGCTGGAGGAAGTGCTGGGCAGGCCCGCCTATGCCTCTGCCCACCAGCTCCTGGCTACGGGCCATGCCCACATCGACTCCGCATGGTTGTGGCCCGTCCGCGAGACCATCCGTAAATGTGCCCGGACGTTCTCCAACGTGGTGGCACTCATGGACGAGGATCCTGACTTTGTGTTCTCCTGCTCCTCGGCCCAGCAGATGGCGTGGATCAAGGAGTACTTCCCTGAGCTCTTTGTCCGGATCCGGGAGAAGGTCAAAGCCGGTCAGTTCATTCCTGTGGGCGGCATGTGGGTGGAATCGGACACCAACATGCCCGGTGGCGAGGCCATGGCCCGCCAGTTTGTGGAGGGCAAGAGCTTCTTCCTGAAGGAATTCGACGTCGAATGCCAGGAGGCCTGGCTGCCGGACTCTTTCGGCTACTCCGGTGCCATCCCGCAGATCGTGAAGGAGGCCGGTTCCCGTTGGTTCCTGACACAGAAGATTTCCTGGAACAAGGTCAACCGGATGCCCCACCACACCTTCACCTGGGAGGGCATTGACGGAACCCGGCTGTTCACGCATTTCCCGCCGGTGGATACGTACAACGCTGAACTGCACGGCCGCGAACTGGCTCACGCGGAACGCAATTACCGCGACCACGGCCGCGGAACCATGTCCCTGGTGCCGTTCGGCTACGGCGACGGCGGTGGCGGACCTACACGCGAAATGGTGGCCGCTGCGCACCGCACTGCAGACCTTGAAGGTTCGCCAAAGGTCCGAATGGGCACTGCCAAGGACTTCTTCACCAAGGCCGAGGCGGAGTACACCAACCTGCCGGTCTGGGTGGGCGAGATGTACCTGGAAATGCACCGCGGAACCTACACCAGCCAAGCCAAGACCAAGCTTGGGAACCGCCGCAGCGAACATCTGCTGCGCGAGGCCGAATTGTGGTGCTCTACCGCCGCCGTCCGTCTCGGTGCGGACTACACATATCCCCAGGCCGAGCTGAAGCGGCTCTGGCAGCTGGTGCTCCTGCAGCAGTTCCACGACATCCTGCCGGGCAGCTCCATCGCTTGGGTCCACCAGGACGCCGAGCGCAACTATGAGGCCATTTCCCGTGACCTTGAGGCCATCATCCGCCATGCCGCCCAGGCTCTGGTGGGGACTGGCAGCACGAGCTACCTGCTCAACGCAGCCCCGCATACGCGCAGCGGCGTGCCGGCTCTGGCAATAGCCGAAGCCGATGGACCCGGCGCCGGTGTCAAGGTGGAGGAATCCGGCGACGGCTTCGTGCTGGATAACGGCATCATTCGTGCAGTCCTGGACGGGAACGGCTTGCTGACCTCCTTGGTGGACCATGCCGGCGGCCGCGACGCGATAGCCCCCGGGCAGTCCGGCAACCTGCTGGAGCTCTTCCGGGACACCCCCAACGAATGGGACGCGTGGGACATCGAAGAGTTCTATCGCCGGAACGTCACCCAGCTGGCCCAAGCGGACACCATCGACCTCCAGCGCACGCCGGTTGGCGCCGTCGTGGTGGTCCAACGGAAGGTGGGCGCCTCCACCATCACCCAGCGCATCACGCTCGACGCCGGTGCCAAGTCCCTGGGGATCGCCACCACGGTGGACTGGCAGGAACGCGAAAAGATGCTGAAGATCGCGTTCCCGCTGGACGTGAGGGCGGATCGTTCGGCGTCCGAGACGCAGTTCGGCCACGTCTTCCGCCCGACCCACACCAACACGTCCTGGGAAGCTGCAAAGTTCGAAATTTGCGCGCACCGCTGGATCCATGTGGCCGAGCCAGGCTATGGGGTGGCGGTCAGCAACTCCTCCAGCTACGGACACGACGTCACCAGGGCGGTCCGCACCGATGGCGGAACCACGACGACGGTCCGCACCTCGCTGCTGCGCTCGGCCCGGTTCCCGGACCCTGAAGCAGACAGGGGAGAGCACACCTTGGAGGTTTCCATCAGGCCCGGCGCTGAAATCGCCGATGCCGTGGAAGAGGGCTACCGCACCAACCTGCAGCCACGGTTCGTGACCGGTGGGCACTCCGTAGAGCCACTGGTTTCGGTCTCGAACCCGGCCATTGTGGTGGAAGCCGTGAAACTGGCCGAGGACGGATCGGGCGACGTGATCGTCCGGCTCTACGAATCGTTGGGGGAGCGCTCGTCTGCCACGGTAAGGCCCGGATTTGAGGTAGTGGGTGCCACTGCCACCGACCTGCTGGAACGCGTTGCAGAGGCGCCTGGAGTGACTGTGGGGGAACGCTCGGAGGTGGAGCTGGTGCTGAGGCCGTTCCAACTGGTGACCCTGCGCTTCACACGCTGACCCAGGAACACAGCAGAACGCCGACGGCTTTGCACGGGAACTCCTGCAAAGCCGTCGGCGTTCTGTGTTGGTGCCGGGGGTGGTTATTCGACCAGTTCGACGTCCACTGCGTCTTTCAGAATCTGGACCCGCAGGGGGATCACGGAGTCGTAGCTCTTGATTTCTGCCGCGATTTTCTTCGTGAAGACTTCCTCCACCAGGACAGGCATGTCCTTGACGCCTGACAGGTACCGCTTGGCTGCAAAGTCGAACTCTGACCTATTGGTCCTGATCCGGGCGTTGAGGGCCTTGGCCTCATCGGCAATCTTGAACAATTCCTCCTCAGAGGCGTTGCGCGCGGTCGCTTCATCTGTCTTCTGGACCATTTGGTCCTTGAGCTTCACAAATTCGTTGTAGTTCTCTTCAGACTTGGCTGTGATCTCAGCGTTGGATTCGAGCTGCGACACCCGGTTGTCAAAGGTACGGGCAAACTCGACGTAGGCCACGTTCTTGGATTGTTTGAGCTGGCCGGCTGCTTCGCGGCAAGGGGCTGCGGCCTGACCCAGCAAGGTTTGGCGTTCCCGAAGGGTTGCGGCCTTGGAACCGACAAACAGGCCGTTGCAGCCCGCCCCGTCCGCCCTGAAAAGACCTTCAAACTGCGGGTATGACTCCACCAGGCCCTCCATGTGGTCAATGAAGCCCAGATAGGACTCTTCGAGTTGTCCCACGGCGACACCGATTCCGTCCTCACCGGAATCATGGCCGGACTTTACCTTCGCCATCGCTGCCCGGGCTGCGTCCGCGGCCTGCTGGAACCCGTCCCGTTCCTTCGCGGAGTTCTTCTCCGCCTCCTCCTGTGGGGCTGGGGCGTTCCGTGCTTTCTTATACGCGGCGAGGTAGGCATTGGCTGCGGGTTGAAGCTTGCCCCGTGCGTCCACCAAGGCAGTGAGGTTGTCGTCCTTCAGAAGCTGCAGGTTTTCCTTGCGTTGCTGCGCGGAGAATTGCGTCACGGCCACCACCGCCCCCACCGCAACGATCAACAGGACAACAGCACAGGAGATCAGGATCAGTGCAAGTCTGCGCTTCCTGGGGGCGGGCTGCTGGCTGGGAGTGGGTTCTGGCATGGGTTCGGGCTGCTGCGTGGGGTCGGGTTGAATCGTCATGGCCTAGTTCCCGTCCTTGCCGGCAGCATCAAACTGGTCAGTGCGTTTCTTGAGAGCACTTTCAAACGCCTTGTTGGAGTCATTGGCGTTGGTGACCAGCTGGTTGTACTTCTCCTTCGCGGAGCTCTCATACGTGTTTTCGGCCTTGGCCAAAGCATCATTGATGTCCAGCATGGCCAGGCCTGCCAGAGTGCGCTTGGCGAGCCGCTCAAACTCGTCCTTGGCGTCCAGGACTTCCTGCTGCTTATCCCGTTGTCCACGGATGATGCCTTCCACGGAGGTCAGCAATTCGGTTGTTTCAGCATCAGTGTTGCCTTTGGCTGTGGCGATAGCGGCGAGGCAGGCATCGGCCCCTTTGACGTAGTCTTCGGAATACGCCTCGGCGCCAACGTTCAAGGTTGAGTGCAACGGTGCACAGGGACCCCCGACGGACTGGGTGATGTTTGCCGTGTTGATCACCAATTGGTCGTTGTAGGAGATCACAGCACCGTAGTGCTCCTTGAAGCTGTTGAAGGCCTCGCTGATGTCCTGTTCCTTCACTGCCTCGGAGGAGCCCATCCGCTCCAGCCGGTCCACGTTGGTCCGCGACTCGCGCTTCAAGCGTTCACCGTCGCGGTTGAGGACCTGGTCCTTTTCCTGTTGCTCCGCGTTCTCGGACATGACGCTTGAGTAGCGGAGTGAAAACTGGTTGAACAGCGGGTCGTAGAGGTTCATCGAGTTGTCCAGTATTGCCCGTTCCTTGTCCAAGCGGACCACGTCTGCACGCTGAACGCCTGCCGGGCGGGAGAGGGCAAACCACGTGCCAAGCCCTCCAGCCACAACAGCGACGGCAACAACTGCGGCGATGATGATGGCACGCCGGGACTTCCTGCGGCCCGGTTCGTCTGCTGTATCCAAAGTCTTTTCCCCCATTTTCCTTGAGTCTCCTAGACGTCGTGCTGGAGCCGTTTCACAAAAAGCTTGGTCCGTTCCTGCGTGGGCGCACGCAGGACCTCGGCAGCAGGGCCCCGTTCCACCACCACACCGCCGTCCATGAAGATGACCTCGTCCGCCACGTGCTGGGCAAAGGCGAGCTCGTGGGTCACGATCACCATGGTCCAGCCTTCCTCGGCGAGTTCCTTGATGACACCCAGGACTTCGCCCACCAGTTCGGGGTCCAACGCAGAGGTGGGTTCGTCGAACAGCAGCAGCTGGGGCTTGAGCGCCAGCGCCCTGACGATGCCTACGCGTTGCTGCTGGCCGCCGGAGAGTTCAAAGGGGTAGGCGTCGCGTTTATCTGCCAGGCCCACGCGTTCCAAGAGCCGTTCCGCCTCCGCGATGGCTTCGGCCCGTGGCCTCTTCTGGACCTGGATGGGGCCCTCGGTGATGTTCTTCAGGACCGTCATGTGCGGGAACAGGTTGTAGTGCTGGAAGACCATGGCGCTGCGGTCACGCAGGGCGGCCAGGTCCTTCTTGCCAACCTTCGCGCCGAAGTCGATGGCGAGTTCCCCGCCGCCGTCGCTGTCTCCGAAGGTGACCGTGCCGCCGTCGGGAATTTCAAGGCCGTTAAGCGATCGCAGGACGGTGGTCTTCCCGGAACCCGATGGCCCGATCAGGGCCACCACCTGACCGCGGCGGATATCGACGTCGATGTCGCGCAACACCACGTTGCTGCCGAACGCCTTGGCAAGGTTCCGGGCCTTCAGGACTGACGCGGACTGTGACTCGTTAGTGGGCGACATAGCGGTCCAATCTCCTCTCCACAGCGGACTGCGCGGTGGAAAGGACCAGGCAAATGACCCAGTACACCAAGGCTGCCTGCAGGTACAGGGCCATGAACTCCTGGCTGAAAGCAGCGATCTGCTGGGCATTGCGGAACAGTTCGGTCACCAGGATCAAGGACGCCAGCGAGGTGTCCTTCACCAGCGATATGAAGGTATTGGACAACGGGGGAACGGATACCCGGGCTGCCTGGGGAGGATGATGCGCACCAGTGTCTGCGGTCTGGACATGCCGATGGTGTGGCCGGCTTCCCATTGGCCCTTGGGCACGGACAGGATGGCTGCCCGGATGATCTCGGCGGCGTAACCGCCCACGTTCAACGAGAAGGCGATGATGGCACTCGGCCAGGGATCAAGCCGGATGCCAATGCTGGGGAGGCCGAAGAAAATCACGAACAGCTGTACCAGCAGGGGCGTGCCACGGATGACGGAGACATAGAACCGGCCGATTCCGGACAGCAGCCAGTTGGGACTCAGCCTCATCAGGGCCACCACCAGGGCGAGCACCAGGCCGAAGGCGAAAGAGGCGAGCGTCAGCGGAATGGTCCCCGTGACGGCGCCGGTGATGAGCGGGCCGAAGGAACTCCAGATGAGGTCCCAGTTCATCTATTTGGTGACGTCCGCGCCGAAGTACTTTTCGGAGATCTTTGCCATGGTTCCGTCTGCCTGGAGGTCGGCCAGGGCCTTATCCACGGCCGCCGTGAGTTCCGTTGAACCCTTGCGGAAGACGAACGCGCTTTCCGTCTTGTCCGGTGCCTCCGCAGCAACCTTCAGGCCCGAGTCCGGCGTGTTCTTGGCGTAGTCCAGGTAGGTCAATTTGTCATTCACCGTCGCGTCCACGCGGCCCTGCTGGACCAGCGTGGCGGACTGTGCCCACCCTTCCACTGCCTGCACATTGGCGCCGGCTTCCACGGCCATCTTGTAGAAGTTGCTGGTCAGCGACTGGGCAGTGGTCTTGCCCTTGAGGTCCGCGAAGCTGTTGATGCCGGTGTTGTCCGACTTGGTTACTACAACGCCTGTGGAGATGGTGTACGGGGTGGAGAACTCGTACTTGGCCTTGCGTTCGTCATTGATGGAAATCTGGTTGGCAATGGTGTCGAAACGCTTGGAGTCCAGGCCGGCGAAGATGCCATCGAACTGCGTTTCCTGGAACGTTGCCTTCACGCCGAGCTTTCCGGCCACAGCCTGGGCGATCTCGACATCGAAACCTGTGAGGTCCCCGGCGCCTTCTGCGTGGAAGCTGAAGGGACGGTACGTGCCCTCGGTGGCGATGACCAACTCACCCTTGGACTTGACGTCCGAAAGGGAGGTGTCTCCGCCTGACTGGGCGGGAGTCGAACCCCCACCGCACGCTGTAAGCACAAGGGCGGCCGAGGCCAGAGTGGCGGCAATGACTGAGCGGCGGGTGCGAAGGCTGTTCATGGAGCCATCTTAGCCATCGTAAGGAGCCTCGCTGGGTGTGGGACCGCTGATGCCCGCAACAGGGGCGTTAAAAAGGCTGAGTGGGGGCGGTCCCCAACAGCCCGCCACCACTCATCCCCCCAATTGTGATCGCAAGGGCGCCACATCCACCGGAAACCCGTTCTCTGATTCCGGTGTCAGGCTGCAACCGTGTTCACACATTCATGATTGTGCCACGATCTAATGCTTTTGTGAAAGTCTTACGCTGCGAGACGTTGTTTTCTTCGTGAATAGGCCTTGGAGAACCAGATTCCGGCCAGGCCAATGCACGTGGACATGGCTGCCGAGTAGTTGATGAGCACCCTCAACCACGCCTCCGAAAAGGGGATCAACGGGAAAAATTGGGACAGCAGGAGCAAGCTCAGTCCCAGGAGCAGCAACGCCGAAGCAACCCGGAGCAGCACAGGGGCTGCGCTCACCACTGTCCGCCAGATCGCGGGCACCAGGCAGGCCGCAACGAAGCCCGGGTAGAAGCGCCCCATGAACGCATAGGCTTCAAGGGACGGCCCCCACGTCAGTCCGCTCATGCCCGCTGAGGACCCTCGCGTATCCGTGATGACGAAAAAGTAGACGGTAAGGACTGCCACGATGGCCCCGACAGAAAGACCAACGGGACCCCGGATGGCACGCACGGCAGACGGCGAACCGAACGCGGTGGCGATCTTGATGCCCATGAGGAAGAACGTGGCATACAGGAGGAAGCGCAGGATCAGGTTGCCGACGTTGATTCCGCCAAGCCAGCCGTCAAGGACCAGGTAAGGCGCTTCGATGCTGATGAAAATGCTCAACGAGATCAGGGAGAAGATGTAGAACACCACACGGTTCTCGCCCCGCAATGCGCTGGGGATGCGTGCAACCGTGACGGCCAGGCATACAACCAGCGTCACCCAAGGCAGGACAGCCGTCATCCGAGGTTCTCCCAAATTCGTTCGGTACGTTCGTGGTCTTGTTCCTGGCGCTTCAAGGTCTTGCCCAGCGCCAGGAGCCGTTCGCCGGCCAGGGTAACCAGCGAGCTTTGGGTCATTCGGTCCAGGGCTTCCCGGCGGGCATACGGTGGCCACCCGGCCTCGGCCTCAGTGATCAGCCCGCCAGCCACCAGTCCTCCGGCAGGTCCGACGCCGGCAGCCCGGGAAGTGGCGATGGCCAGTTCCGGCGGCAGCCTGTTGGCCGTCAGATGGGCCGAGAAGTTCTGCGGCGCAATCCCGGTAGCTTCGCTGACCCGGTGCCGCAACTCGCCGTCGTCGATCGCGTCTACCCAGTTCCGCACCGACGTCGGGTGCGGAGGTTCAGAAAGCAGGGCCGCGCGGGCCTGGCTTGGCTCACTGCGTTCCACCACTGCCCGCAGCAGATCGATCGTGGCCACCTGGCTGACAAGTTCGCAGGGCGTCGGCGGCACCGGGCCACCCCTGAGATCGGCGTAAAGGTCGAACGTGGACAGGGCCTGCACCGGATCCACTTGGAATCCGCGGCTGATGCTCACCAGCGTGGACTCGGCAACCTTTCCACGGACCAGTTGCTGGGCCAGCGTTGTCCGTTTGATGCCGGCGATCCTGCAGACATCAGCCGTGCTGGCATCGGGCGCGACGCCGTGAAGCCAGCGCTGGAACGCCTTGGATGGTAAGGGCATGGGGAACTTTCCGGGACGGGTCGCGGGGCAGGACATGAGAAAGCCGTAAGTGGGAGTACGAAACGATTTTACGCCGACGCCACATTGAATTATGCTTGATGCTTGAACCCGTTGGTCCGTACACCCCCCAAGTCCGGACCAACGGGTTTTTCCATGCCTGCGGGAATCGCGGCCTGAGTTTCTGCGTTTCCCTGCTGGAGGATAGACACATGACAGCAACCTTGGTGGCCAAGGATCTTGCCGGTGGCCACGGCCATCGCACCCTTTTTTCCGACCTCTCCCTGACCGTTGCGCCCGGCGATGTTGTGGGCGTCGTGGGCGCGAACGGCGCCGGGAAGTCCACGCTGCTTCGCATCCTTGCCGGTGTGGACCAGTCGCAAGCGGGCAGCGTCAGCCTGGCGCCGTCGGACGCATTTGTGGGCTGGTTGCCCCAGGAACACGAACGCACCGCGGGGGAGACCATCGCGGCGTACATTGCGCGCCGGACGGGGTGTGCCCAGGCCACCGTGGAGATGGAAACCACCGCCGAGGCCCTCGGGTCAGGGGCTCCCGGAGCAGATGACGCCTACTCCCTGGCCTTCGACCGCTGGATGGCCTCCGGGGCGGCGGACCTTGAGGACCGTATTCCGGCTGTGCTGTCCGATCTCGGTCTGGAACTGGGCGCCGACGCGCTCATGACAGGGCTCTCCGGTGGGCAGGCAGCACGCGTGGCTTTGGCCGCACTGCTGCTCAGCCGCTTCGACGTTGTCCTCCTTGACGAACCCACCAACGATCTTGACCTTGACGGTCTGGCCCGCCTCGAAGCTTTTGTCCAGGGCCTTCGTGGCGGTGTTGTCCTGGTATCCCACGACCGCGAATTCCTGGCCCGCTGCGTCACCACCGTGGTGGAGCTGGATCTGGCCCAGAACTCCGTGGCCGTGTATGACGGTGGCTACGAGGCGTTCCTCGAAGAGCGCGCCGTGGCCAAGCGCCACGCCCGTGAACGCTACGACGAGTTCGCCAACACCAAAGCAGACCTCGTTTCCCGCGCACGCACCCAGCGGGAGTGGAGCTCCCAGGGTGTCCGCAACGCCATGAAGAAAAACCCGGACAATGACAAAATCCGTCGCGCCGCGAGCAGCGAGTCGTCCGAGAAGCAAGCCCAGAAAGTCCGCCAGATGGAGTCGCGCATTGCCCGCCTGACCGAAGTGGAGGAACCACGCAAGGAGTGGCAGCTGCAGTTCAGCATCGGCCAGGCACCCCGCTCAAGTGCCGTCGTCGCCACCTTGCGTGACGTCGTCGCGCGCCAAGGCGACTTCACGCTGGGACCGGTGAACCTCCAACTCAACGGCGGCGAACGCATCGGCATCACAGGCCCCAACGGCGCCGGTAAATCGACACTGCTGCGCCTGTTGCTTGGAACGCAGGAACCGGACGACGGCGATGCCTCCATGGGTGCCTCCGTCGCCGTCGGCGAAATTGACCAGGCACGTGGACTGCTCGACGGCGGGCAGCCGCTTGGCGACGCCGTCGAAGCCGTGCTGGTGGACTGGAACAGCGCCGATGTCCGGACGCTCCTGGCCAAGTTCGGGCTGAAGGCCGACCACACCTCGCGCACAGTTGATTCGTTGTCCCCAGGGGAGCGGACACGTGCGGCCCTTGCGTTGCTGCAGGCCCGCGGCGTGAACCTGCTGGTGCTGGACGAGCCCACCAACCACTTGGACCTCCCGGCGATCGAGCAACTCGAAGAGGCGCTGGAAAGCTACGAAGGCGCACTCCTGCTGGTGACCCACGATCGCCGGCTGCTGGAAAACGTGCGGCTCGATTCACGCTGGCACCTTGACAACGGTCAGGTCCAGGAACTGCACCACACCCCCAGCCAGGAGAAGCAACCATGAGCATGGACCGCGTGGCCTGGAGCTCGCTGTACAACATCACCACTGCCAAGAGCGGATCCAAGCCGTTCTCCAAGGAAACCCTGAAGCGGGTCATGGCCTTTGCCGCCCCGCACAAGGGCAAGCTCATTGCCTTCGTGATCGCTTCCATCGCAGGTGCGTTCCTGGCTGTCGCCACGCCCGTGCTGGCAGGCCAGGTGGTTGATGCCATCATCGCCAACGCCGGGGTGGGAACGGTCATTTGGCTTGCGGTCCTGATCGCCATCGTCGCCGTGGGCGAGGCCGGTGTGGGGCTGGTGACCCGCTGGCTTTCCTCCATCATTGGCGAGGGCGTCATTGTGGACCTCCGCACCCGCGTGTTCGACCACGTGCAGCGCATGCCCATCGCATTCTTCACCCGGACGCGGACCGGTGCCTTGGTCAGCCGCCTGAACAACGATGTCATCGGGGCGCAGTCCGCCTTCGCCGGCACGCTGTCCGGCGTCGTCAGCAACGTGGTGGCTTTGGTCCTGACCCTGGTGGTCATGTTGAACACCTCCTGGCTGGTCACTGTGCTGGCCATGGTGTTGCTGCCGATCTTCCTGATCCCGGCCCGGCGCATGGGCTCCAAACTGGCCGACCTCCGCCGTGAAGCTGCCGCGCACAATGCCGCCATGGGCACCCAAATGACCGAAAGGTTCTCTGCCCCGGGCGCCACGTTGGTGAAGCTGTTTGGCCGCCCGGACGAGGAATCCCGTGAATTCGCTGAGCGGGCAGGCCGGGTCCGGGACATCGGAATCCGGACTGCCATGCTGCAGTTCACGTTCGTCACGGCCCTGACGCTGGTGTCGGCGCTCGCCTTGGCCCTGGTCTATGGCCTGGGCGGTTGGCTGGCGCTTGGCGGGCAGCTTGCCCCGGGCGATGTTGTGGTCCTGGCTCTCCTTCTCACCCGGCTTTACGCCCCACTGACAGCTCTGTCCAACGCCCGTGTGGAAATCATGAGCGCCTTGGTGAGTTTCGAGCGGGTCTTTGAAATCCTTGACCTGAAGCCGCTGATCACGCAGAAGCCTGACGCAGTTTCCGTGCCCGCGGGCCCCGTGGCCGTGGAATTCGACGACGTCCGGTTCTCCTACCCCTCCGCCGAAAAGGTGTCGCTGGCTTCCCTGGAGGACGTTGCCACCCTGGATACCCGTGGCGGAGAGGAAGTCCTGCACGGGGTCAGCTTCCGGGTTGAACCTGGACAGACCGTAGCCCTGGTGGGTTCCTCCGGCGCCGGCAAGTCCACCGTGGCCCAACTGCTCTCACGCTTGTACGACGTCGACTCCGGCGCGGTGCGCCTTGGTGGACAAGTGCCAGGAGCCGGTGTGGACGTTCGCGATCTCAGTTTCGATTCCCTGCGGGACACCATGGGCATGGTGACCCAGGACGGCCACCTCTTCCACGAAACCATCGCCTCCAACCTGCGCCTCGCCCGGCCGGATGCCACCGAAGATGACATGTGGGATGTGCTCCGGCGGGCACGACTGGAGCCGATGATCCGGTCCCTGCCCGATGGCCTCGAAACCGTGGTGGGGGAGCGCGGCTACCGTCTTTCCGGCGGCGAACGCCAACGGCTCACCATCGCCCGCCTGCTCATCAAGCAGCCCCGCGTGGTCATTCTCGATGAGGCCACAGCAGCGCTGGACTCCACCAACGAAGCCGCAGTCCAGGCGGCCCTGGGTGAGGCACTTGAGGGGCGTACCGCCGTCGTAATTGCGCACCGGCTGTCCACCATCCGTGCGGCCGACGCCATTCTGGTGGTGGAGGACGGCAGGATCGTGGAGCGCGGCACGCACACCGAACTGCTGGCCGCCGACGGACGCTACGCCGAGCTGTACCAAACGCAGTTCGCTGAGGCCACGGCGGTGGCACAGGAAGCTGTCCCGGAGCTGTAACCCTTTTTTACGTGAGCAGCGGGATGACGTGATCCGTCAGCAGAGGCGCCAGATCGCTGGGCAAAGGCCCGTTGAGGTCCAGCCAGCGGATCTCGGCAATCTCCGCTGAGGGGTGCGCTTCCCAGGTTCCAGGGGCCGTGAAAACGGTGGCCTCGATGTTCGTCGCCGCTTCGTTGGCAGCGACCGCGAGCCAGACGCCCAGCGGCTGGAGCACGTCCGGCGCTACCTCGATGCCCACTTCTTCATACAGTTCCCGCGACGCTGCTACAGCCGCCGTCTCGCCGGGCTCCGGCTTGCCGCCAGGATGCATGAATTTGTCGGTGCCACGTTTCCGGACGGTCAACAGCTGGCCAGCTTGGTTGTAGACGCAGACGGCGCTGACAATGATCAGGTCTGTGGCGGTCACCCTTGCCTCCCGGCATCGATGCGGACCAGGTGCGATTCCAGCAGGAGATCCTTCGCCGGTCCGTGGACATCCCAGGTAAAGCTGAACGAATCCGGACCGCGGTAGATGTAGTTGACGCGGTAATCGTCGGGATCGCACCAGTGCTTGTCCTGATGGCCCTGCTCGGAGAAGCTCATGGCGTGGAAGGGCCTGCCGTCGGGAAAGAACACGTCCATTGAATCCGCTGTGGCGCCTGGTGTGAGGACGTACTCGCGGAAAGCCGGGCCGGAATGGGAAGGCCAGTGCATGGTTCCGTCTTCGCGGTAGTCCAGTCCGCCGTCGGGATTCAAGGAATAGCGCACGACGCCGGTAAAGGTACCGTTGGTGCCTGAGGCGCGGTCCAGGAGGGTTCGCTCCACACTCCAGCTGCCGGCCAGGTAGGCCTGCAAGTCCTGGGTGGGTTGCTGGTGATTCAAGTGCCCTCGATTGGAATCGAACCAACGACACCGGCTTTAGGAGAGCCGTGCTCTATCCACTGAGCTACGAGGGCCTGTATGTCCATGGCTCTGAATCCCACTGCTGGAGCTCAGGGGCCCGGACACGACTACAAGCATACAAGCTGCCGGGGCGCTGCCCGAACAACGCTAGGCTGGCGAGCATGACAGGGCCTTCCACTGCACCGGCGCAGGCCGGATCGTTCTTTCCCGACCTCCGTAACATCCGGGCCAACATCGGCGGGTGGGCGCAGTTGAGCGTCGTCCAGTACTTCGTGGCCGAGGCCGCCGTGATTCAGGCGTGGGCGGGTCCCGAGCCCTACAGCCGGGCCACCGGATATATCAGCGACCTCGGAGCAGTGTCCTGCGGTGTGTACGAGGACCGGGCCGTGTGCTCGCCGTTGCACGTGCTGATGAATGCCTCGTTCGTGGTGCAGGGTCTGGCCCTGGTGCTGGGTGCGCTGTTCCTGACCGCGGGGCTTCTGTGCGTCGCGGCAAAGCCTGGTGTGGCGGCCCGCCGATTCCGGTCCGTTGCTTCTGGGTATCCGAATCCATCTGGGGCTGGGGCCGTTCCGGCCCGCGTGCTGACCGTGCCGTGGATTCTGGCTGTGGCCGTCCGTGTCCTCACCGGAGTGGCCGGCGTCGGAACCGTCATTGTTGGCCTGGTGCCCGAAGACCTCGGCTCGCCCTGGCATTTTGCGGGTGCACTGATGTTCTTCATCGGTGGTGGATTCGCACTGCTGCTGTTGGGCATCCTGTGGTTCCGGCAGACACCGATGAGTTGGTTCCTTGGCGTGTGCGGCCTGCTTTGTATCGGTGCGCTGATTATCGGCGGGCTCACTGGGATGGAGGTGCCCTTGCCCGGGCTCTTGGAGCGGTTCATGGGGTATCCGGTGACCGTTGGGCTGGCTGCCGCCGGTTTGGTCATCGCCCAACGGGTGCACACGGAACGGAAAGCAGCACGGTTGCGCGTGGGCTCACGCTGAGGGTGGTGCGGCGCTGGTGAACGAGTGGTGCGCCTGACGGGTAGTGGTGCGGAACCGTACCGCGATGCCAGCGAACAGGCCGGACCAGGTGTCAGGAGGGCTTTGCGCTCTTCCGTCCCAGGAAAACAGCCAGCACGCCGCACCCGAGGCTGACCAGGAACAGTACCCACGACGCAACGGTCAGCGAAGAGGCCAAAGCCACCGAACCGGCGTCGGGCGCGTCCGAAGCCAGCATCGAATCGATGGCGACGTTGGACCACAGATGAGCCACGGCGAACAGCATCGGAGCCGCCCACATGGCCCAACGCCATGACTTCCGGGCAACGTTGGTGCCTATGAGCAGGAGCCAGCTGAAGCCGAAGATCAGTGGAAACAGGGTGCCTGCGGTCTTATGCACGTAGTTCAGTTGGCCGCGCGCGGATTCGTCCATGGCCCCGCGGAGCTGGCTGACGTATTCCTGCGAGAATCCGCCGATCAATGAATCCGGCATAGCCAAGCCGCCTGAGAGCTGGGTCATCTGGTTCAACGTCAGCAGGTGCAGGTACCAGAACAGGAACAAGCTGGCCACCACGCCCGCGATCACGATGAGCTTGGAGTTGCTCTGCGCCTTCTGCGGGGTGCGCTGGGTGGTGGTGTTGATCACGGGAGGCAGCGTGTGATCAGGAACCACTGCCTTTGCTCCGTGCTTCTTGATGCGCTGGGCTGGTGTCTTGGCCATGTCATTCATTATCCCGCCACCTAAGCTGGAACCATGACCACCGGCAGGCACACAGCAACTGAACTCGATCCAACACTGAATGACTACCAACTGGCCAGCGCGCTGGTCCGTGAGGCAGGCCAGTTGGCGCTGCTCATGCGGATGGGCGGCCTGCAGGGCGAACGCAAGACCTCGGTGTCCGACGTCGTCACTGCGGCCGATCACGCAGCCGAGGCTTACGTCCTGGAACAGTTGCGGCGCTGTCGGCCGGAGGATGGCATCCTTGGCGAAGAAGGTGCGTCCGTGGCGGGAACGAGCGGCCGGACCTGGGTGATCGACCCCGTGGACGGCACCTATAACTTCCTGCACGGATCCACCTATTGGTGCTCGGCGATCGCCCTCAAGCGGGACGGCTCCGACCATGGAACCAACCCCGTTGCCGATCCGGACGTGCTGCTCGGCGCCATTTACCAGCCCGAACTGGACAAGCTGTGGCTCGGCGGGGAAGAACACTCCGCGACGTTGAACGGCGAACCGATCTCCGGCTCGGGTGACCGTGCCGTGGGTGAGATCAGCGCTGCCACCTATATTCACCCCACCTGGCTGGCGGATCCCCGCGCGGCAATGCCTTGGCACGCCGCTGCGGTCACCGCGGCGTCCCTGCGCATGTTCGGTTCGGGTTCGTGCGACCTCGGCCGCGTAGCCGACGGCGAACTAGGCTGCTGGTTCCAGCACAGCTGCCCGGAATGGGACTGGTTGCCCGGAAAAGCGATCGTCCGCGCAGCAGGCGGGGACACCGCCGTCGTGAAGGTCAACGGACTGAACTGGTTCGTCGCTGGAGGCCCGACGGCGGTGCGCGAGTTGAGTGCCGCACTGGCCTCAGTTCCCCAGTTTGCTTAGTCGCTGAGGCGTTTGAAGCGTCGATGGGCGGGGGCCGACGACCCGGCGCCTTATTGTGTCGGGGCCACCGCCTAGACTGGTAGGCACCATGGATATGTTGTTTGACCCCTACGCAGACGGACCCTTCAAAGCAGGCACCAAAGCCGCAGTCAAGGCTGCCCCGGAGCTTTCCCACCCGGGGGGAGGCGCTGCCGGCGCCCGCCTCCAAGGGGGCAGCAGTGGGTCGTCGGACACTGCTGAGGGGCCGGCATCGGGAGGATGGGGCAACACTGGTGGGTCGGGACTTCCGTCTGCCGATGCACTCCTGCAGGGGCTGAACCCGCAGCAGGAAGAAGCCGTCAAACACGCCGGCAGCCCCTTGCTGATCGTGGCCGGTGCGGGATCCGGCAAAACCCGTGTCCTCAGTAACAGGATCGCCTACCTGATCGCCACGAAGCGAGCCCACCACGGGGAAATCCTGGCCATCACCTTCACCAACAAAGCGGCAGCGGAAATGCGGGAACGCATCGAAGCCTTGGTTGGCGGCCGGGCCAAAGCCATGTGGATCTCCACGTTCCACTCCTCCTGTGTCCGCATCCTGCGCAGGGAAGCCACCACGGTGGGCCTGAATTCGAACTTCTCCATCTACGACTCCGCGGACTCCCTGCGCCTGATCACCCTGGTAGCCAAGAACCTGGATCTCGATCCCAAGAAGTTCGCGCCCAAGGCCATCCAGCACAAGATCTCGGCGCTCAAAAACGAGCTGATCGACGCTGATTCGTATGCCTCCACCGCGAATTACAACGACCCCTTCGACACCGCGGTCGCCGAGGTCTTCAAGGGCTACACGCAGCGCCTCCGCCAAGCCAACGCCATGGACTTCGACGACCTCATTGCCGAGACCGTCTACATGTTCCGGGCCTTTCCCGCGCTCGCAGAGTCCTATCGGCGCCGCTTCCGGCATGTCCTGGTGGATGAGTACCAGGACACCAACCACGCGCAGTACGCCTTGGTCCGGGAAATCGTGGGAGTGGGAACGGACAGCAACGTCCAACCCAGCGAACTGACTGTGGTGGGCGACTCCGATCAGTCCATTTACGCGTTCCGCGGCGCGGACATCCGCAACATCGTGGAGTTCGAGGCCGACTACCCCAACGCCCGCACCATCAAGCTTGAGCAGAACTACCGCTCCACCCAGAACATCCTCAGCGCCGCCAACTCGGTGATCTCCCGCAACCCCAACCGCCAGGAAAAGCGCTTGTGGACCGCCGAGGGCGATGGCGAGAAAATCGTTGGCTATGTGGGCGAGAACGAGCACGATGAAGCCCAGTTCATCGCCAAGGAAATCGACCGCCTGCAGGACGAGGAAGGCCTGCGCCCGGGCGATGTCGCCATTTTCTACCGCACCAATGCCCAGTCCCGTTCCATCGAAGATGTGTTGGTCCGCGTCGGCTTGCCGTACAAAGTCGTGGGCGGCACCCGCTTCTATGAGCGCAAGGAAATCAAGGATGCCTTGGCCTACCTTCGCGTCCTGGTGAACCCGGATGACGACGTCAACCTGCGCCGTATCCTCAATGAACCCAAGCGGGGAATCGGTGATCGGGCCGAAGGCGCCGTAGCTGCCTTGGCAGAACGCGAGCGGTCCTCCTTCATGGCTGCCGCCCGCCGTGCTGACCAAGCGCCCGGAATGGCCAGCCGTTCGGTCAACCTGGTCCTCGGCTTCGTGAAGCTGATGGATGATCTGGCCGAGGTCGCGTCAGGTTCCGGTGCCGCTGCCGCACTGGAAGCTGTCCTGGAGCAGACCGGGTACCTCGCCGGGTTGCGGGCAAGCACCGATCCGCAGGATGAGTCCCGAGTGGAAAACCTCGCCGAACTGGTGGCCGTGGTCCGTGAGTACGAGCGCGACAACCCGGAAGGTTCCTTGGGGGAGTTCCTGGAACAGGTCTCCCTGGTAGCGGACGCCGACCAGATTCCTGATGCGCCCGGCGCTGACATCGACGCCGCCGTGGCTGAGGCAAAGCGCATGGGCGTAGTCACGCTCATGACCCTGCACACCGCCAAGGGACTTGAGTTTCCGGTGGTCTTCCTGACCGGCATGGAGCACGGGATCTTCCCGCACCAGCGCTCAGCCACAGACCCCAAGGAACTTGCGGAAGAACGCAGGCTCGCCTACGTGGGCCTCACCCGCGCCCGCAAGCGGCTCTATGTCACACGGTCCGAAGTCCGCAGCATGTGGGGCCAAAGCCAGTACAACCCTGCCAGCCAGTTCCTCGAAGAAATACCCTCCGAACTGGTGGAGTGGAAGCGCGAAGGCATGAGCCGCCAGGCGGGCGGTTGGGGCAGCGCCCCCATCGGTTCCAATCGCTATGGCGGTTCGTTCTGGGGAGCGGGCACCTCACGCGGTGCTGCCGCCAGCCCCACTGCAGGGTTCGACGCCGACGTTCCTGCCGCCGTCGCACGCAACAGGGTGCAGCCGCAGAAGGAAGTCATTTCCGTGGTGGTGGGTGACAAGGTCAACCACACGAGCTTCGGCAATGGCGTAGTGTTGGGTGTCGAAGGCGCTGGCGATAAGACAGTGGCCAAGGTGAAGTTCGACGTCGGCGAGAAGCGCCTGCTGTTGCGGTACGCGCCGCTGACCAAACTGGATGCTTGATCTTTGCCGGCATCCGGCCTCCGCTGCTATTGTCCTGATCTCCTTCCCGGCCTAGACTGACCGGGCGTTGCACTGGGGCCGACGTCTGTTTGCTGCCCCACCTTGCAACGCCAAAATGGTTGTATTCCTGTGGGGGAGGACGCGCGTGGGCGCTTTTGTTGGGGAACGTCGATTATTGGCTAAGGCCGCGAGGCTGCTGCTGGTTGGGGCCGTGGTGATCGCCATGGCGCTCCAGTTCGCTCCGCCTGGGACAGCCGATGCGGAGCCGTCAGCGTCGTCCAGCGAGCCGGCAGTAACCGCCAGTCCGACGGCGACCGGCAGCGCCACTCCCAGCCCCACAGCGAGCCCGACGGCCAGTCCGACGCCGACAGCCAGCGCGAGCCCCTCAACCCCCGACGCTTCACCGGCGACCCCGTCACCAACCGTCAGCCCTGCAGAAGCCCAGGCACCCACCGTCGAAAAGGCCGTCATCGAGGCATCAGCCCCGTTGTCGGTCAAGATCAGCGAGGACCTCGCTTTCGTGGGCAAACCGTTTGAGGCTCAGCTCCAGGTTGACGGCGGGACCGCCCCGTACACCGTTGTGGCGACCGATGTCCCGGCAGGTTTGGTTTTCGACTCCGCGACCCTGAGCTTCACAGGAACACCTACAGAGCTGTACAGCCCATCGCCGTCGGTCACTGTTTCAGACTCATCGGATCCTCAACAAACACTGACTGAACAGATAAACATCGACGTCAAAAGCTACTACCCGCCGAGCGTCTACGTGTCGGATGCCGAGCTTCTGCCGGGCATGGGCACGTTCGACGACGGTGTGGTGGGGTGGCACTACGACGAGTTCCTTCAGTACTCCGGGGTAGACCGTGAGCACGCCCGGATCTCATTGGTCTCGGGGCAACTTCCCCGGGCCTTGAGCTCGGCGAAGCATCGGTTTCCGGAGTGCCGACCGCTGCGGGTACCTATGGATTTATCCTCCGTGTCCAAGACCGTTTCGGTTCCTCGGACAGGACGTCCAGCATCATCGTCCATGCCTTGGGAATGCAGACCACTGGTTTTGACGTTCCGCCGGCTGTGTTGGGTGAGCCCTATTCCGCCAAGATCGCGCAAGCCACCGGGGGAGTGGCCCCCTACGTTTATGGCTATTCCACGCGGAGGCATTTTGCCGGTGGTCTGTCGTCGAGCGATCCCTGGCCTGAGGGTTTGGAGGTGGATACGAACGGATTCCTCACGGGGATACCCACCCGCGTTGGCAGTTTTAGTATTGCTGTGTGGGTCCGCGACTCTGATCAGCTGACGCAGCGCATTTTCTGGACAACCGTGACGGTCCTGGCTACCCGGCCACCCGCGGAGAACCCGCCGCCAGCAGTTCCAGCACCGCCTGCGGCGGTGACTCCGGCAGGAGCGGTGGTCCCGGCGTCGGGCGCTGAACTTACCAACGCTGACCTTACCGGCGTTGAACTCGCGGCGACCGGCTTGGAGTCCGGACGCCTGAACGCCACGCTGTGGGCTGCCGTGGGTCTGCTGGCTGCGGGCGCTGCCCTGACGGCCATCAACAGCCTCAGGCGCCGGCGAAGCAGCCCGGTGTGAGGCAACCGGCATAATTGGTGGCATGCGACGGACTGTTCTGGGGATTCTTGCTGCCGCGCTCTTGGTCTTGACCACAGGGTGCTCCTTCGCCACCGAGGATCCGGACTACGTTCCTCCGGCCCCGTTGGCGCCCCTCGAACAGTTGCAACGGGTTCCCGTTACCGAGCAGACCACCCTGGCAGCGGGCGAGGATGTCACCGCCTTCGTCACCAAGGACCGAACCATCGTGTGCGCCCTGACATCTTCCAGGGGTGGGCACCTGAACCTGCCCTACGAGGCCAATTCCTACTCGGACGCAGCCAACAACAAGTTCGCCGTCGTCCCGGTGGCTCATTGCGAACTGGCGAAGTATGCCAAGCCGGACCTGACCGACATCGCCGACGACTGCGCCGGAACGGGACTGGGCTACCTCGGCGGCACGGTCCTCCTCTCGCCGGACAAAGCCGTCTACGGCTCATGTCGTTCCGGCGTAACACAAATGGAGTCGGAGTTTGGGCCCAAAGGCAGCCGCAACGGGCCCATCTCCAAGCTGCGGGAGTTGGCCGATGGGCAGAACGTTGAGCGCAACGGTTTGCGCTGCTCGGCCTATAACGGCGGTGTTGCCTGCGGAAACGTCTCCGGTGGTGTGGCATTCTTCGTCACTCCCGAGGGGTACCAGTTGATTTCCGACGGCGGCAAAACAGTCACGGGGAACCTGAAACAGGCGGACTGATGCCGGACGGACGGCCGGCGAACGGCCCAAAAACCGCGTCATTCTGCGGTTTTTCTACAGGCGATAGAAGTGTAAGGTTACTCACTTAACAGGTAGTGTGTAGCTGGCGGGACTCCTCATAGGGCTAAAGTTCCGAGAGGACCTTACGCAATGTGACCGGCTTCAATCCTGGTTGTTACCGCGTACTTTCCGCAGCTGGCTATCGCGGTCATCGCGGTTCCCGGCTGAATAGAAAACTACTTCGACGTAGAAGGACACTAAACCGTGGACCTGTTTGAATATCAGGCGCGCGATATGTTCGAAGCGCACGGTGTACCCGTGCTCGCCGGCATCGTGGCGCACACTCCTGAAGAAGCAAAGGCAGCTGCCGAGAAGATCGGCGGCGTAACTGTCGTCAAGGCACAGGTTAAGGTTGGTGGCCGCGGCAAGGCTGGCGGCGTCAAGGTTGCCAAGACTGCCGAAGAGGCGCTTGAGCACTCCACCAACATCCTGGGCATGGACATCAAGGGCCACACCGTCAACAAGGTGATGATCGCCCAGGGCGCCGACATCGCCGAAGAGTTCTACTTCTCGGTCCTCCTGGACCGCGCCAACCGCAACTACCTGGCCATGTGCTCCGTAGAAGGCGGCATGGAGATCGAGCAGCTTGCTGTCGAGCGCCCCGAGGCCCTGGCCAAGATCGCCATCGACCCCGCTGTGGGCATCGACCAGGCAAAGGCTGACGAGATCGTCGCAGCTGCAGGTTTCGCTGAAGAACTGCGCGGCAAAGTGGCCGACGTCATTCTGAAGCTGTGGGACGTCTTCAAGAAGGAAGACGCAACCCTGGTTGAGGTCAACCCGCTGGTCCGCACCGGCGCAGGCGAGATCGTTGCCCTCGACGGCAAGGTCTCCCTGGACGAGAACGCTGACTTCCGCCACGTGCACCACGCCACGCTGGAAGACAAGGACGCAGCTGACCCGCTCGAGGCCAAGGCCAAGGCGCAGGACCTCAACTACGTCAAGCTGGACGGCGAAGTAGGCATCATCGGCAACGGCGCCGGTCTTGTGATGTCCACCCTCGACGTCGTCGCTTACGCAGGCGAGAACCACGGCAACGTCAAGCCCGCCAACTTCCTGGACATCGGCGGTGGAGCTTCCGCCGAGGTCATGGCCAACGGTCTGGACGTCATCCTTGGCGATTCCCAGGTCAAGAGCGTGTTCGTGAACGTCTTCGGTGGCATCACTGCGTGTGACGCCGTGGCAAAGGGCATCGTGGGTGCACTTGCTGAGCTTGGTTCCTCCGCGAACAAGCCGCTGGTAGTCCGCCTCGACGGCAACAACGTTGAGGAAGGCCGCCGCATCCTGACCGAGGCCAACCACCCGCTGGTTACCCTGGCCGCCACCATGGACGAGGGCGCCGACAAGGCTGCCGAGCTCGCCAACGCAGCTAAGTAAAGGGACGCGACAATGTCTATCTACCTCAACAAAGACTCCAAGGTCATCGTTCAGGGCATCACCGGCGGCGAGGGCACCAAGCACACCGCCCTGATGCTCAAGGCCGGCACCAACATTGTTGGTGGCGTCAACGCCCGCAAGGCCGGCACCACGGTCCTGCACGGCGACAAGGAAATCAACGTCTTCGGCACCGTCAAGGAAGCCATCGCTGAAACCGGCGCAGACGTCTCCATCGTCTTCGTCCCGCCGGCATTCACCAAGGACGCCGTTGTTGAAGCCATCGAAGCCGGCATCGGCCTCGTTGTGGTCATCACCGAAGGCGTTCCGGTTCAGGACTCCGCCGAATTCTGGGCACTGGCCCAGTCCAAGGTTGACGCCGACGGCAAGCAGATCACCCGCATCATCGGGCCGAACTGCCCCGGCATCATCACCCCGGGCGAAGCCCTGGTTGGCATCACCCCGGCGAACATCACGGGCAAGGGCCCCATCGGCCTCGTGTCCAAGTCCGGTACCTTGACCTACCAGATGATGTATGAACTCCGCGACCTCGGCTTCTCCACCGCGATCGGCATCGGTGGCGACCCCGTCATCGGCACCACGCACATCGACGCCCTGGCTGCGTTCGAAGCTGACCCCGAGACCAAGGCAATCGTCATGATCGGCGAAATCGGTGGCGACGCTGAAGAGCGCGCAGCCGACTTCATCAAGGCCAACGTCACCAAGCCGGTTGTGGGCTACGTTGCCGGCTTCACGGCTCCCGAGGGCAAGACCATGGGCCACGCAGGCGCCATCGTGTCCGGCTCCGCTGGCACCGCACAGGCCAAGAAGGAAGCTCTCGAAGCTGCCGGCGTGAAGGTCGGCAAGACGCCGTCCGAGACCGCCAAGCTGCTGCGCGAAGTTTTCGCAACGCTCTAGCATTGCTGCCGTAAGGCACCTGAAGTACGACGACGGCCCGGCGCCTTCCCCACGGAAGGTACCGGGCCGTCGTCGTACTTTAAGCGGTGGTCTTTCTTTAAGCGGTGGTCTTTCCACGACCTGGACATGGCTGACGCGGGCCGAAGAGTCTGGGGGAAAACTCCGACCCGCGCCAGGTTCATGGGGCCGGCTAGGCGATGACTTTCATGGCCTGCCAGCCGGTGCCGAGGCTGATCGGCGGTACGTTGCTGAACGTTCCGCCTCCCGATCCGGGATACAGCCACAAGGTGTCTCCGATGCGGCCCACGACGTCGTTCCGGCCGTCGCCGTCAAGGTCCCGCGGCCCGGCCACCGCAGTGCGGGTTCCCCAGCCTGTCCCGATCTGCGTCCATTGCAGCCAGCCCCCGGAACCATTGCCCGGATACAGCCATAATGCGCCTGTGTCGGTACGGCGCGCCAGTACATCTCCCTTGCCGTCGCCGTTGAAATCGCCGGTGCTGAAGATGGCGCTCATGACGTCCCAGCCCCAGCCCACCGTGTAGGGAGTCCGCTGTCCTCCGGTGCCGTTTCCTTCGTACATCCGGAGCTCGCCGTTGCTTCGACGGCCGATGAAATCGGGGATGCCATCGCCGCTGAAGTCGCCGGGGGAGAAGAGCTGCGTCATGGTGCTCCAGCCCGTGCTGACCTGGGTACGTGCCCCGAAGCTGCCTGCCCCGTCGCCGGGGTAGAACCAGAGGATGTCACCCGCCCTTGCCAGGAGGTCGGGTTTGCCGTCCTTGTTGAAGTCGCCGGGGGTGACGGTGTCCGTGATGGTGGACCAGGCAGGTGCGGCCAGTGCGATCTTCCGTGGGTCCAGCCCGCCGGATCCGTTGCCGGGGTACAGATACAAGTTCCCGGCGGTATCGGCGGCCAGTACGTCCGCCCTGCCGTCACCGTTGTAGTCATGGGCCGATGGCGGTCCGGCTGCGGGCACGGTGTAGGTCTGGGTGCCCACGGCCGAGGTGTTGCCGGCGGTGTCTACTCCGATGTACTTGAGCACCAAGGTGGAGCTGCCCATGACGATCGGATTGGCAGCGTTGTATTTGATGTTGGTGGGTGACTCCGTGGCCGTGGGCGTACTGCCGTTGGTGGTGTAGTAGATGGCGGCAGGCTCGTTGGCGGACAGCGCGATGGTGGCTCCACTGGCCAAGGCACGGCTGGTGGGGTTGGCCGTCACGGTGGGGGCCGCGGTGTCCGGTGGCACGGTGTACGTCTGGGTGGCCACCTCAGAGACGTTGCCCGCGGTATCCCTGGCGAAGTACTTCAACGTCATGGGACCGGGACCGTTGAAGGGAATCGCCGTGGTGTAGGGGAGCCCGGCCGTCAGTGGATCGGTCCCGTCGGTGGTGTACCGGATATCGGCGGGCTCGTTCGCGGTCAGTGTGATGGTGGTGCCCGGAGCGTACTGGCCACCCACCGGGTTGGCGGTCACCACGGGCTTGATGACATCCGGGCCGGTGGAGTAGGTCTGCGTGACCACGGCGGAGGAGTTGTTCGCGCTGTCCACGGCGAAGTACTTCAGGGTCAGCGGGCCGCTCAACGTCAGCGGAGCGGTGTACTTGCTGCTGGCCGTCGTCGGGGTGCTTCCGTTGGTGGTGTAGTAAATGGTGGATGTTTCATTGGCGGTGAGGGTGATGGCCTGGCCCACCGCGTAGGTTCCACCCGGGGGCGCCGCGGTGACGACGGGGGCCACGTTGTCGGTGCCAAGGTAGGCCTCAAATTCGGCCAGCCCGGCGTTGGTGGTGCCGGCACTGACTGAGGTGATGTTGAGCCGTACCGAGCTCACTGTCTTGGCAGGAAACTTGATGGTGAGGCCCGATCCGTTATTGGGCAGGGACGGGACCGCCACAGTGCTTCCATCCGAGAACTGCAAGTTGCCGCCGGTGATCTGATCCGTCAGGAGGGGGCGGTCGGACAGGGTGACCGCATTGATGGTCCGGGTGGGGGTGAAGTTGTATTGGACCCAGCTGCCGGCCTTTTCCCCGGCGGAGACCCATTCCCGGGTGGCATCCATCGGGGTTCCCCAGTGGTACCCGTCGCGGACCTTTTCCGGGCTTTGCGCTGCAGCCTTCTGCGACGACGCAGTGACGGTGGTACCTGCGGATTTGGCAGCGTTGCCCACCCACTCGATGGCCGTAATGTATTGCCGTTTCAGCCACTCGTCATAAGGGGAGTCCGGGCAGCCCTCGCCGGGACTGCTGCAGACGTACATGTCGAAATCAGCGAACCGTACAAACGTGTCCACCTTGGCGGTGAGCTCAGCCCCGGTCACGTTCTGGGCGTATTCATCAATGACATAGGCATCGTAGGCCATGGACGTGTGAGGTCCGGTGTAGCTGCGGGTGGCAAGCTGGGCAAATTTTGCGGTGGCCCAGTGGTCGCTGTGGTCGTAGGGGCTGGTGAAGTTCCCGGTCCAGTCCTGGGTGCGGAAAGTGGTGGGCTGGAAGTTTGCCACGAGGCGGTTCAACGCTGACTGGAACTGGGACTTGGTGAAGGTTGCAGCGTTGTCCACCGGGCGGATGGAGGACAGCCGGCCGTCCCAGAGTTTGAGGATGCTCTGGCTGTTGTACGCGGCGCTGCCCAAGCCATTGGGAAAGCCGTCCGGCAGCCGCATGTACACCACGGAGACGTTGGGGGCACCGTTGAGGGTCCGCAGGGTCAGCGGGCGTCCTGGGACGCCGGCGTCGGAGGTAGTCCAACTGTTGGAGACTCCGGCCATCTTGGCGTAGCTTGCCTGGATCCCTGATTCGAGGCTGCGCCAGTAGGTGGCGCCTTCGCCGGCCTCGCCGGCGGTGGCGAACACTGTTTGAACGCAACGCTTCGCCTGAATATCGCGCATGAAGTCCGGGCTGAGGAAGAGCAGGTCATCATCGGTGTGCGCCACGATCTGCATGGCGCCGCCCGTGCCCGCGCACGGCGGTTCAGCAGCAGCGGCGGGAGCTGCGGTGGTGAGGGCGAACCCGCCCATGACCAACGCGGGCCCCAGGAGAAGGCCCAGAAGGCGTTTGGTTAAAGAAGGGCGGCTGATCGGATTGAGAGGACGACTGGCGTGTTTTGGACGGTCCACAACCATGCTCCTTTGAGCAGATGTTGGGCCCCCCAGCCGGCAAACTTACGACGCCCCCTGGACGTCTATGAATGAAGTTGGTACTGGCTGAACTTCCGACGAAACTGAAAGCGATGCAGTGAGAGTTACTGTAGCCCAACTGCGGGAGCGTGAATAGAGTGCCGGCAAACGTCCACGAACTTCTTGAAGGGCAGCAACCGCTCCGCATCGGGAATGAGGGACGCCTCGGGATGCCACTGCACGGAGGCTACCCACCGGGTGGGATCCTCCAAGGCCTCCACCGTGCCGTCGTCGGCGATGGCCGTGACCACCAGGCCCTCGCCCACCCTGTCCACAGCCTGGTGGTGCCCGGAGGCAATCTTGATGGTGGTCCCCCCGGGAGCTCCATAGAGTGCCGCCGCCTTGGAACCGGCCGTGAGGCGAACGTCATGCCAAGCCCACTCACTGGCCGCGGGATCGTGTGGATCCAGGCCACTGTGCGTTACCGAGGTAGGGACCATGTCCTGAATCAGCGTTCCGCCGTACAACACGTTCAACAACTGGTGGCCGCGGCAGACACCCAGCAGTGGCAGACCGGCGTCGATGGTTGCCCGGGCAACATCCACGTCCAAATGGTCCTGCTCACGGTTCACGTCGTACAGCGAATCTTCGGGATCCTGGCCGTACAAGCGGGGATCGATGTCGCCGCCTCCCGGCAGCAGCACGCCGTCGAGCATCTGCATTTCGGCAGCCAAGCGGCCGGCGCTGTCTGCCGAAACCGGCGTCAGCAGCACCGGCTGCGCACCGGCCTCGCGCAACAGGTCCACGATATAGGTGAAAAGTTGATTGGCTTCGCCCACCCGGGCATCGGGGGTGTCCGAACTGCTGAGACGGATCGGAACACCGATACGCGGACGGGCAACTTCTGAACTCTTCATGTTTCATGATGCACTGGACAGCAGCCCGGTGCGCAAACGCCCGCGTCACAGCCCGGCGATACTACGCTGAAACCATGAATCGCATCGGAGCCCTGAACCCGAGCCCGCGGACACTCGACATAGAAAGCGTGGTCCAGTTCCACCATCTGGTGACCGCAGGAGCCGGGTCCATGAATGGCTGGCACGCGCAGTCGCTGGACCTGCGTGGCCATGCACGGGAGCTTAAGTCCCTGGAGGCCCAAGGCGCGATCTTCCTGGGATGCACCTTCGACGACGGCGTGGAAGAGAATCTGCGACGCCGTGGAGCGCTGATCTTTCCCAAGCTTCACGGCGTACCGTTCGACCCCTACCGGAACAGCCTGTACACGGCAGAGGAGCTCTACCAGGACATCTCCTCCACTGAGTACGAGTCAACCCTCGACGCCCGGGTCTACCAGTGGAGCATCCTCCCCGGGCGGAGGGGAAGCCTGGACGCCACCCTGGCCGCGGCCCTGCACGACCACGCAATCGGCGATGCCCTGGACGAACTCCTGGACCACGGAGCACTTTCCGGGACCCAGGTAGTGGGTGTCATGGGTGGACACGCCGCCCAGCGCGGCACCAGCGACTTCGCCGACGCCGCACGGCTGGGCCGGCTGCTCGCCCAATCAGGATTTGCTGTCGCCACAGGCGGGGGACCCGGGGCCATGGAGGCAGCCAACCTGGGTGCCTACTTGAGCGGAACGTCCGACGCCGATGCTGCGGCCGCGCTGGAAACCCTCGCCGGAGTGCCGGGGTTCAGACCCTCGGTGACGGCTTGGGCGCGGCAAGCAGCCGCCGTCGTCGAACGTCATCCAGAAGGCACGCCGACCCTGGGGATTCCCACCTGGTTCTACGGCCACGAGCCTCCCAATTTATTCGCCACGCACGTTGCCAAATACTTTGCCAATGCCGTCAGGGAAGCCATCCTGTTGGAGCTGTGCACCGGCGGGATCGTCTTCCTTCCGGGCGCCGCAGGAACGGTGCAGGAGATCTTCCAGGACGCCTGCGAGAACTACTACGGAGCACCCGAAACCATCAGTCCCATGGTGCTGGTGGGACGTGAACACTGGGAACGGACACTCCCGGCCTGGCCCATGCTGCAGAGCCTCGCCGCGGGAAAACCCATGGAGGAGAAGATCTTCCTGGTGGACACCGTGGAAGAGGCGCTCGCAGTGGTGGCCGGCCAGGCATGAGGCGCAGCTAGAAGTCCTTGCTGCAGGGACCGGAGCCGAGTTGGGCCAGGCCGGTCCTGTCGCCGGCAGCGTATTGGCGGACCCAGGAAGCCTGGTCAAACATCAGTTGCCGGGGATCGTCTACGTGATCAAGGCCCAGCAGGTGTCCCAGCTCATGCATGATCACCGCTACGCCGATCTCCTTGCCCTCGGAGGTGTCCACGATGCCGGCGAACTGCGGGGCGTCCAATGACACGGTACCGGTGACGTAGGCCTTGTAGCCGTCGCTCAGGCCAATCGAGGAGCTCCCTCCCAAGCCCACGGTTTGGCCGGTCAATCGCGGTACCTGCTCCGGAGTGCTCCACGCGATCAGGACGGGCGCCCAACGGTCACCGTATCTGGCAGGCTGGTATCCCTGCCTGTTGGTGGATGGGACCTCGGAACTGGGGCCGTCGTAGACGAACTTCAATCCAGTGGCCACGCTGGCTTGGCGAATGGCCTCGTCCACCAGTGGCTGCCAGGACGGATCCCCGAGATCGGCGTTCACCACGTAGTGGATGGGCCTGCACGGGGAGTAGGCCAGGGGAGTGCCGTCCTCCTTCACGGCGAGGAACTTGTACGAGGTACTGCTCCGGTTCACGGGTGCCGGAGTTCCCAGTGGCGCATCGGCTTCTTCCAGGCCGGGCACAGGTTCCTGGCGCTGCCCGAACGGGACCAACCCGGGCCGGGGTGCCTGGCTTTGGGTGGCGGAGGAACCGTACAGGAACCGCTGCAGGTCGCCGCTGAAATACGCCCCCGCACACACCAGGCCGAGGATGCCCAGGAAGAACAGTATGGCAGCGATGCTGCTGTGCTTGACCGTCCGTGCTGGTCCCGGTGGCAGCGTTGCCTCGGGCCGGTAGGGGCCATACGGAGGATCACGGGGGCGAAGGGGATCGGGGTCCTGCCACTGGGGCGACCCGTTAGGTTCCATGGAACCCCCTGACGTGGAGGCCGCGACGGGAGGTGGGGCGCCGCCGTCGGCCGTAGTCGCCAGCATAAGTCCGGACACGCCGGGAGTCCATGGCCCCCTGAACCGGCTGTTAGATGTCCTCGCGGCAGGGGGCCGAGGCAAGGAGGTGCAGTCCGGTCAGGTCGCCCGCCGCAAGGCCGTCAGGGGCGCCAATTTCCGGGTACATCAGCTGGACAGGATCATCAACGTGGTCCAATCCCATGACGTGCCCCAACTCGTGCTGCATGACCGCCAGGACGTAGTCGGCGCCTTCGGGATCAGCGAGGAGTTCGGCGACCTGCGGGGTGTCCAGCTCGAGGCTGCCGGTGATGTAGCTTTTGGGTCCGTTGTTGAGTGAGTACATGGTGCTGCCGCCCGTACCAATGACTTTGTCCGCCAACGCCGGTGCGGCCTCCGGCGTGGTCCACGAAATCAGCAGGGGAGCCCAACGGTCGCCGTACTTGGCCGGCTGGTATGGCTCCCGCCGGTCTGCCGGCAACTCGTCGGTGGTGCCGTCGTTGACGAACAGGATTCCTGAAGCGGCGGAGACCTTCGCGATTGCTGTCTCCAGCAGCGCATTGGAACCCTCCGGCGCGGACGCATCGTTCACCACGTAGTGCAGCGGCCGGCACGGCGAGTACCCCACCGGAGTGCCGTCGTCGTTGGTAGCCAGAAACTTATACGAATCGTTGATGGTCTCCGGCGCCTTCGGCGAGGCCAGCGGGGCGTCCGCCTCCTCAAATCCGGGCGGCGGGGCGTCTGCTGCACGTGCGGGCGCCGATTGCTTCTGCCCGGGTTGCCCGTCGTGCGCGGCACCCGGAACGCTCACACCCGGGAAAAGGGCAGTGATCCGCGGATCTCCATGCAGGAATCCGCTGACCAACACTGCCACAACAGCGGCAATTCCGGCCATGAGCACGCCACGGAGAATACGCCAGGCCGTGCCGGCACGCCGGTGCTTGGGCGCACGCGTTTCCCGCTCCGAGTCCACGGTTCTCCATTCCTCACGCCCTGGTCACGCGGGGCAGCGCGGAGGACGAACCAACATTACGGGCTGCAGGGGGAGCCGTCCAAACTAGACGATGGTTGCCCCGAATACCAGGCCCAGCCCGTAGGTGGCGGCAGCTGCTCCCAGGCCGATCGCGAGCTGGCGCAGCCCGCGGCTCAGCGGCGACGTTCCGGACAGCAAGCCCACGACGGCGCCGGTCGCCAGGAGCGCGATGCCCACCAGCACACCGGCCACCATCAAGGCGGCAAAGCCCGTCATGCCGAAAATGAAGGGCAGGATGGGAACGATGGCGCCCGAAGCGAAGAAGCAGAAGCTGGACATCGCTGCGCCCCACGCCGAGCCGACGGATTCATGCTCGTCGGTGGCAGGTTTCTCAGGCTGCAAGGAGAGGCTGGGATCGCAGTCGCAGCTGAACAGGCCCATGCGCTCCGCGGCGCGGTGCTCAGCGGCCTCGCGCGTCATGCCACGGGCGAGGTACACCAGCACCAATTCGTTGTGCTCGATGTCCAACGACGGTGCTGCCGTGAGGGTGGCTTGGGTGGGCAGTGTCGCGTTGAGCAGTTCCCGCTGGGAGCGGACCGACACGTACTCGCCGGCACCCATGGACAAGGCACCCGCCAAAAGACCTGCCACACCGCTCATCAGCACCACCGGACTGGGTACGCCGGTGGCGGCCATGCCCATGACCAGCGAAAGGTTGCTCACCAAACCGTCGTTGGCGCCGAAGACCGCGGCACGGAAAGTACCGGAGAGCCGGTTTCGACCACGGGTAGCCAGTCCCCTGACCACTTCTTCGTGGATCTGTTCGTCAGCCACCATGGCGGGTGTTGCCGCGGGTTCGGAGCCGTAGGG
Organism: Arthrobacter sp. YN; assembly: GCF_002224285.1. Classification (GTDB taxonomy): domain Bacteria; phylum Actinomycetota; class Actinomycetes; order Actinomycetales; family Micrococcaceae; genus Arthrobacter. The sequence goes on from NZ_CP022436.1 coordinate 1,172,063, forward strand.
GGAGCGGCCTTCTGCGCGTTGGGCCAGGGCCAGCACAAAGACGGACCCGAAGTTGCGGGCCAGGAAGCCCAGGAACTGGCTGCGGGTTGACGCGGCCTTGGGCATTCCGGCGTGCTCACCCAGGAGCTTGAGCCAGTGGGCCTCGTGTCGGCCTTCGGCTTCGGCCAGGGCAAGCAGGATTTGGCGTTCTTCGCCGTCGCGCCGTTGGGCGAGTTCGCGGTAGACGGCGGCCTCGGCGCGCTCATCGGCGAGGTACTGCCGCCACCGGCGGATGTCGGCGTGCGGGGGTGGCGCGGGTTGCGTTCCGTCGTTTTCGGGGGCTGCCGATTCCGGGGTGGGGTCCGGAGCCGGGCTCGACGAACCGGGGGATTCCTGGTGCTGTTGCACTTTCTCTCCTGTGCTGGGTGGGGTAGTTGCGGCCCCATTGCACGCCCCACTGTACCGCTTATCTGCGCGGTTTTTTGGCTGGTATTCCTCACTTGGAATGTTCGGCGCACCGTAATTTCCGGCCATTCTTGACCCTCGCCTTACCCGGTGCTCAGATGGAAGGACAGGGGCGGGGGTCCACCCCGCGCACGTTCAACAGGGCTTTGAGCGGCCCACGAGACGGAGGTTGCACCATGAACACCACCGAATCACACGCCAACTACCCGGAACGGACCACCATTGAGTCGGATCCGGCCTACGACTACGCCGAGGACCAGGAAGTGGACGAGGCCTGGGTGGAGGAAGTGGACGCCCCCGAGGACGACGAACGTGTGGTCCCCCTTGACGAAACCGAGGAATTCCGCGAGGAGGACGAGGAAATCTAGGCGGGCAGCTCGCGGCTGAGTGTGTAGTGTTGCTGCACACCCGCGCGTTTGCCGGCCGCGGCAACAGTCACCGTGAGCGTCCTCGACGCACCAGACCAGAGGGTCGGCCGGACCGCTTGGGCCAACGCTCGCGCGATCAGGTGCGGCTGGGGATGTCCGAACCGCCCGGTTCCGGCCTTCGAGGTGATGGTCACCGTGCCCAGGAAGAGGTCGACGGCGGGAATCACCGCGACCGTGTGCGTGGCTGTTGGCGCCGGGGTACTTGTAGCCGGGGTGGTATCGCCTTGGTACGGCAAGGGATTGCTCCTTGGGGGAGTGCTCTTGCCCGCTCGGTTGTCTCTGGTCCGGGACGGGCCGCTTCCTCATCCGAACCACCCGTGAACATGGGGTTGGTGTGTGGCCAGTCGGAGCTTGGCGCCACATCTCTTGAAGCTGGGACAACCCTACCCCACAGCTATCCCCAACAACGCCCTCTTCCCAGGCACAAAACAACGGCGGCGCCGCCCCGGAAAGGGGAGGCACCGCCGTCGAACATTGCTCTGTTACGTGCAGCGTTACTTGTGGCTGCTGACCGGGTGGGCCTCAGGCGGGAGTTCCTCAGAGACTGCGCCGGCAACGCGCTTGTCCCAGGCCTCGCGGACTGCGGGATCAGTGGGCGGGGTGAGCAGTGAAATCACTACGTAGGCGATGAACGAAGCGGCGAGACCGTAGTAGATCGGTTCGTTGGCGTAGACGCCGTCCGCGCTCGGAATGACACCCAGGGCGAAGAGGATCAGCAGGGTCAGCGTCAGCACCGATCCAACTGCCATGGACCACGCAGCGGCGATGCCCGTGCCGCGCTTCCACACCAAGCCGCCCAGAATTGCTACCAGGAGGCCGCCTACCAGGATGTCGTAGGCGATGGTGAGGGCAATCACCACGTCCTGAGCTGCCATGGAAATCAGTACTGCCACGATGCCGAGTCCAAGAACCCAGTAGCGGTTTGCCTTGACGTCGTGTTCGGGGTTTTCGCTGTCATCGGTGTTGATGGTCTTGCCGAACCAGCTGGCCACGAACGGGACAACGTCTGCACGTGCCACCGTTGCTGCGGCAATCAGGGCGCCGGAAGCGGTGGACATCATGGCTGCAACAGCCGCGGCCATGACCAGGCCGCCGATGCCGACGGGCAGGATGTGGGTTGCCACCTCTGCGTACACAACGTCCTTGCCGAGGTTGGTGACATCGATGTCCGGCAATGCCACCCGGGCAGCCAGGCCGATCACGGCGCCTGCGATGCCGTAGAGAATGCAGTAGACACCGGCCGTGGCGCCGCCCCAACGGGCAACGGTGGGGGTCTTGGCAGTGAAGACGCGCTGCCAGATGTCCTGGCCGATCAGGAGGCCCAATGTGTAGACCACGAAGTACGTGATGATGGTCTGGGCGCCGATGCCATCGATCTGGAAGAAGGTGTCGTCGAGGCGCTCACGGATGCCGTCCATGCCGCCGGCCGCGTTCAGGACGAACGGGAGCATCAGGAAGAAGATGCCTACGGTCTTGATGATGAACTGAACCTGGTCGGCCAACGTAATCGACCACATGCCGCCGATGGTGGAGTAAACCAGGACGATCGCGCCGCCAACGGCGATGGCAAGCCAGCGTTCCCAGTCGAAGAGCACCACGAAGATGGTGGCGTAGGCGCCGGTGGACGTAGCGCAGAGCATGAGCGTGTACGCCAGCATGACGATGCCGGAGGTCTGCGTGGCCCTGCTGCCGTAGCGAAGGCTCAGCATCTGGGAGACCGTGTAGATCTTCAGGCGCTGGATGGTGCCGGCGAACAGGAGGCTGAGCAGCAGCACGCCTGCGCCGATGGCCACCACCAGCCACATGCCGGAGATGCCGAACTTGTAGCCGAGGCCGACGCCGCCCACGGTGGAAGCGCCACCGAGGACCACAGCGGCCATGGTGCCGGTGTAAAGGAACGGTCCCAGGCGGCGGCCGGCCACCAGGAAGTCGCTGTTGTTCTTGGTGCGGGACTTGCCCCACCAGCCGAATGCCAGCATGGCGAGCAGGTACACCACCACGATTGCGATGTTAATAGCCGAAGATTCCATGAACGGTCCTTGGAGCTGATGCACGGAGGTTGGGGTTTTCGACGATACTCCTGCGAAGCGTCGAAGTCTCTGTGCTGATGGTTGGAGATTGGGGAAGAGTGTTGTGTGCCTCACAGACAACACTTGTTGCCTATGAGGATATGTTGTGATCGGAGTAACAGTCAAGATGCTTTGGTCATGGTTCCGCCGATTCTGGTCCTGTTGGCCCGTCTCCCGGCTACTATTGCTCCAATGACAGGGCCACATGACAGGCCTGAAAGGTTCGTGAATGAAGGCTCTCCCCGTTGAACCGAGCAATGTTCCCGTTGCCATCGGTTCCAGAATCCGCGCAGCCCGGCAGGCGCAGCGCCTCACCATCGAGCAAGTGGCTGACGCCACCGGGCTGACCAAGGGATTCCTCAGCCGCGTGGAGCGTGACCTGACATCGCCGTCGGTCGCCTCTTTGGTCACCTTGTGCCAGGTGTTGTCGGTCTCTGTGGGTGATTTGTTCGCCGCCCCGGAGACGCACCTGACAAAACGCGACGACGGCCCCCGCATCTCCCTGGGCGGCCAGGGCATCGTGGAGCGGTTGCTCACGGCCCGCTCCGAGCGCCGGCTCCAGATTCTGCAGGCCACCATAGAGCCGCGCGGCCGTGGGGAGAATGAGCTCTACGCCGTGGACTGCGACGTCGATGTCCTGCACGTGGTCAAGGGCAGGATCAAGCTCATTCTGACCAACGAGGCGTACGACCTCGAAGAAGGGGACACGCTCTCCTTCCCCGGCCGCGAACCGCACACGTGGATCAACCCCACGGACGAGACCGTCGAGGTGCTCTGGGTGCTGGTGCCGGCGGCGAGCCGCTAGGGCGGTTAGCCCACGTGCACCCACGGCCGGCGGGTGATGTCCGGCTCGGCTTCCCTCAGCACTTCGCGGGTCACCGGGGCGATCTCCCCTTCTCCGAAGAACAGGAACTTGCTGAGGTTGGAGATCGGGTTGCCCTCGGTCCAGCGGAAGTAGATGTGGGGCATGAATCCCGTGACGTCGCGGATGTGGAGCAGCACGGCCGCCACAGTGTTGGGGACGTTGTTGCTGTGCACTTCAAGGATCTTGAAACCGTGCCGGGTCTTGCCCACAACCTGGAGTTCCTGTTCGAAGTCTGAGCTGTCATCCACGATGACCTCAATGAAGAGGGCGTCGCAGTCAACGGGCAGGTGGCTGGCCTGCTGCGCGTGCTGGAGCTTTTCGCGGTACCTGCTGGCGCTGAGGTGTTTGGGTTCATGCGCGATGATCCGGACAGGACCCTCGGAAGCGTTGGCGGTGAATTCCAGGGCCTTCTCGTCCATCTTGATGTGGGTGGCCCGGAGTTCGAAGGCGCGCCGCATGCGGGAAATGAAGCTGACCACCATGATGCCCAGGATGAAGAGTGCCGCGATCTTCAGGCCGTCAGGCCGCTCGATCGAGTTGACCACTGTGGTGTAGACGAAGACGAGGGAGATGATTCCGAAGCCGATGAATTGGCCGCGTTGCTTCTTTCGCCGTGCGGACAGGGTGACTGCGATGGAAGCAGAGGTGATCAGGACCAGCACGCCGGTGGCATACGCGCCACCCTGGGCGTTGACGTCAGCCTGGAAAATGATGGTGACGATGAAGGCGATCACAGTGAACACCAGGACCAGCGGGCGCAGTGCCCGGGCCCAGGCCGGAGCCATGCCGTAGCGGGGCAGGTATCGCGGCACGAGGTTCAGCAGCCCGGCCATGGCGGACGCGCCGGCGAACCAGAGGATGGCGATGGTGCTGACGTCGTAGACGGTACCGAAGCCGTCGCCGAGGAACTTGTGTGCAAGGTAGGCGAGCGCGCGGCCCTCTGCTTTGCCGCCGTCCTGGAACTCGGCGGCCGGGATCAGCATGACGGTGGTGAAGCTGGAGGTGATGAGGAACGAGCTCATGATGATGGCCGCAGTGGTCAGCAGTTTGTGGGCACCCTTGATCCGGCCGGCCGGGTTGGCTTCGGTGTCCGTGGCGTGTCCCTTGATCTGGGGCATAACGGCCACGCCGGTCTCAAATCCGGAGAGTCCCAGTGCCAGGCGGGGGAAGACCAGAAGGGCCAGGGCGATCATCATGATGGGGTCGCCGTGGGAGGTGGTGAGTGCGGTCCACCAGTCGGTAATGACTCCGGCTTCGGTGAAGAGATGGGTCATGGATACGACGATGACCACAAGGTTCAGTGCCAGGAACGCTGCCACCAGTACTACTGCCACGTTGATGGCTTCCTTGAATCCGCGAAGGAAGACCACACCCAGCCCGGCGATCAAGGCCAGCGTGATGACAACTTGCTGGCCTTCCAGGAAGTGCGGCGCGAAGGGGTTCTCGATCAGGTGGGCTGTGGCGTCGGCAGCTGAGAGCGTGATGGTGATCATGAAGTCCGTGGCTGCGAACCCCAGGAGGGCCAGGACGAAGAGCTTGCCGCCCCAGCGGGGGAGGAGCCGTTCCAGCATGGCGATGGAGCCTTCGCCGCGAGGACTCTCGCGGGCCACGCGGCGGTAGACGGGCAGTGCGCCGGCCAGGGTTGCCAGTACCAGGAGCAGGGTGGCCAAGGGGGACAGCAGGCCCGCTGCCAGTGCGGCAATGGCGGGCTGGTAGCCGAGCGTGGAGAAGTAGTCCAGGCCGGTGAGGCACATGACCTTCCACCAGGCTTGCGGCTTGTGAGCGTCCGATGGGCGGCCGTGTGGCCCTTGCCTCTTGCCTGAGGTGTCCGGCATTCCTTCCAGCAGCCAGGGCTTGAGCTTGAAGGAGTTCTTTGGCCGGTTGGCCGGATCGGCCGGAGGCCTCGACAAGGTGGTCACTGTGTCCTTTCGTGCAGCACGGTGCTGCTTCCGCAAGGAGCGTATGGCCGCGTTCGACGCCGGGACCCCGGTTTTTATGGAATCTTTACGCCCACTGTGACCGGCATCTCATGACGCGTGCGTTCAAATCTGGGTTGTAAACAGGTGATGCATATAAGGAAACTTTGAGTGTATGATGGGTGTCACAGTCATCCCAGCTATCCACTAAGGAGTGGCGCATTTTGGAAGAGCTCCGTATTGAGGCCAACGGCAACCTTGGTCCCATCGATTCGTCCCGCATCCCGCGCTATGCCGGTGCCGCCACCTATGCCCGCCTGCCCCGCCTTGACCAGGTGGCCAAGGCTGATGTCACTGTTGTAGGCGTCCCCTTCGACTCCGGCGTTTCCTATCGTCCCGGCGCGCGCTTCGGCGCCAACCACGTGCGTGAGGCCAGCCGTCTGCTGCGCCCGTACAACCCCGCCTGGGACGTCAGCCCATTCGAGAACATCCAGGTGGCCGACGCCGGCGACATGGCCGTGAACCCGTTCAACATCAACGAGGCCATCGAAACCGTCCAGCAGAACGCCTTGGACCTCACGGCCAACGGCAGCAAGCTGGTCACCCTGGGTGGCGACCACACCATTGCCCTGCCCCTCCTCCGCGCAGCCGCGGAGCGCGCCGGTGAGCCGATCGCCATGCTTCACTTCGACGCACACCTGGACACCTGGGACACCTACTTCGGCGCCGAGTACACGCACGGCACGCCCTTCCGCCGCGCCGTCGAGGAAGGCATCCTGGATACCGAAGCCATCAGCCACGTGGGTACCCGCGGCCCGCTGTACGGCAAGAAGGACCTCGACGACGACCACCGCTTCGGCTTCGGAATCGTCACCTCTGCAGACGTCTATTACCAGGGCGTGCTGGAAACGGTGGCCAAGATCCGTGACCGCATCGGCAACCGTCCGCTGTACATCTCCGTGGATATCGACGTCCTGGACCCGGCCCACGCCCCGGGTACCGGCACCCCCGAGGCCGGTGGCATCACCAGCCGCGAACTCCTCGAAATCATCCGTGGCTTCCGCGGCATGAACCTCGTCGGTGCGGACATCGTAGAAGTTGCTCCGGCGTATGACCACGCAGAAATTACCGGTGTGGCAGGCAGCCACGTAGCCTACGAGCTCGTGACCCTCATGGCGGACAATGCCGTCGAAGGCGACCGCCAAGGTGCCCCGAACGGCTACGCACAGCAGGCTCTCGGTGCCCGCATCGCAGAGCTCGCCAAGGCAACAGGGGATCAGCGATGATCGATTTTGATCCCGGCACAGCAGCTCCTACCAAGGGCACCAACCAGCGCAACGGCGGGGACCTCGTCGTCGAGACCCTCGAAGCGCTGGGCGCGAAGACCGTTTTCGGTATTCCGGGCCAGCACGCTCTCGGGCTGTTTGACGCCATGGGCCGCGGCAACCTCCACTTCGTTTCTTCCCGCGTGGAGAACAACTCGGCGTTCGCCGCCGACGGTTACTCCCGCGCCACCGGCGAGGTGGGTGTGTTGTTCCTGTCCACAGGTCCCGGCGCGCTGACGTCCCTGGCAGGTTTGCAGGAGGCTTACGCCACGGGCGTTCCCATGGTGGTTGTCGCCAGCCAGATCCCGCTCGATGGCCTGGGTGCACGTCGTAAGGGCATGTTGCACCAGCTTGATGACCAGAAGGCTTCGGCCGCGAACGTCACCAAGAGCCAGCGACTGATCCAGCACGCTTCCGGTATCCCGTCGGCCATCCAGGACGCCTGGACCGAAGCGATTTCCTCGCCGCAGGGTCCGGTCTGGATCGAAATCCCGCAGAACGTCCTGCTGGATCCGATCATGGTCCCGCCGGTTGAGGACGCCCTCGCCGAGGCGTTCGACAACCCGCCGCGCGTCGAACTGATCCGCGAGGCCGTGAAGTGGCTTTCGACGGCGGAACGTCCGGCGATCATCGCAGGCGGCGGTACCCGCCGTGGCCGGGCCGAGAAGTCGCTGCTCTCGATCGCCGAACAGCTCCGCGCACCGGTCATCTGCACTCCGGGCGGCAACGGTGCGTTCCCATGGACCCATGAGCTGTCCCTGCAGTCCTGGATCGAGGACCGGTACATGACCGACGTCCTGGAAGACGCCGATGTGCTGATCGTGATCGGGTCCTCCCTGGGTGAAGTGACGTCCAACTACTTCACGTTCGAACCCCGCGGGCGCATCATCCAGATCGACGCCGAACCCCGCGTCCTCGAATCCAACCGGCCAGGCCTGGGCATCCGCGCAGACGCCGGGCAGGCCCTCGCCGCGCTGGACGAAGCCCTCGCAGCAGCCGGAGCCTCGGATACAGTAACCCGGTCCTGGCATGGCACCAGCCCGGAAGATGTGGTCAAGGAATCGCTGGCAAAGGTCACAGCGCGCCTGGAATCACAGGACCTGGCCAAGGAGCTGAAGTTCATGGCCGACATCCGCGAGGCTGTTCCGGCCGACATGCAGACCTTCTGGGACATGACCATCTCCGCTTACTGGGGCTGGAGCTGCTGGGACGCCCGTCAGGGCCAGTTCCACTCCGCCCAGGGCGCCGGCGGCCTCGGCTACGGCTTCCCCGCAGCAATCGGTGGAGCCGTGGGACTGGAAACCACGGGCAAACCAAGCCGTGTGCTGGCTGTCTCCGGTGACGGCTCGTCCATGTATTCCATCTCGGAACTTGCCACGGCCAAGCAGCACAACGTCCCGGTCACTTGGCTGATCGTGGACGACGGCGGCTACGGCATCCTGCGGGAGTACATGGTGGGCGCCTTCGGCCAAGCCACCGCTACCGAACTGGCACGTCCGGACTTCGTCAAGCTTGCCGAGTCCTTCGGCGTCCCCGCCCGCCGGGTAGCCCCGGAGGAAGTGGGGAACGCGCTCAAGGCGTCCTTCGCAGCGGACGGACCCAACGTCGTCGTGGTTGAAACTCTGCTGAAGATGTTCGGCCCCACGCACTTGGATTAGACAGCCGCGACCAACATCCCATAAACAGCCCCCGCACGGAATACCGTGCGGGGGCTGCTTGCGTTGTGGGGAGCCCCTCATCATCTTTAGTTTCCCAAAGCAATCAATCTGAGTTATAGTTGCTTTAGGCAAACAAAAAGAGGGGTGTTTCCCATGTCCGTCGGTTCTGCCACGGCAACAGATCTTGTGCATCAAATTTTCGATCTCCAGCGCACGCTGCGCTGCGTGGTGACCGCCCACATGGCCCGCGTTCCCGACGTCGGAATGGCGCTCCAGGGGGTCATGCGGTTCATTGGCGAGGGGGAGACGCGGGCTACCCAACTGGCCACACGGCTGGGCGTCAGCGCTCCGGTCCTGAGCAGGCATGTCACCGAGCTGGAGGACCTTGGCTTTGTGGTGCGGCGGCCGGATCCTGCGGATGGCAGGGCCCAACTCCTCGCCCTGACAGAGAGCGGCGCGGCCAAACTGCGCGAATTCGAAGAACAACGCAGCGTGAGACTGCGGGATTACCTGGCGGATTGGAGCGAGGCAGACGCCCTCGAGGCCTCCCAGGTCATCAACAAACTCACTGTGTCCCTCAAGGACTCAATCCGGGCAACGGCGGCCGGCTCCATCACAACACACCAGACAGCTTAGGAGCCACCATGGCCACACCAGCAGTTCAGAACACCAAGGCGGTGGACGCCTCAGTGAGCCCCGCGGCCAGCAAGGCCGCCGCGCCCATGACCCACCGGCAGATCATGGAAGCCCTCACCGGGCTCTTGGCAGCCTTCTTCACGGCGATCCTCAGCAGCACCATTGTTGCCAACGCCCTGCCCACCATCATGTCCGAGCTCAAGGGCACCCAAACCGACTTCGCCTGGGTCATCACGGCCGCGCTGCTCGCGAACGCGGCCACCACGCCCATCTGGGGCAAGCTCGCGGACCTCTTCGACAAGAAGCTCCTGGTCCAGCTGAGCATCATCATCTTCGTGGCCGGCTCAGTGATGGCAGGCCTGTCCGAAACCATCCCGCTGCTGCTGACCGCACGCGTCATCCAAGGTGTAGCGATGGGTGGCCTCACCGCCTTGGCGCAGGCCATCATCGGTTCCATGATCCCGCCGCGTGATCGTGGGAAGTACTCCGGTTACATGGGCGCCGTCATGGCTGTGGGCACTGCCGGTGGCCCGCTGCTGGGTGGCTTCATCGTGGACAGTCCGCTCGGCTGGCGCTGGACGTTCTTCGTCTGCGTGCCGCTGGCCGTCGTCGCGCTCATCCTGCTCCAGGTGACCCTGAAGATCCAGCACATCAAGCGCCCCGCCAAGATCGACTGGCTCGGTTCCATCCTGCTGACCTCCGGCGTGAGCCTGCTCCTGATCTGGGTTTCCTTCGCCGGCAACCCGGACTACTACGACTGGTTCTCCTGGCAGTCAGCCCTCATGGTGGGAGGCGGTGTAGCGTTGCTGGCCGTGCTGGTGTTCGTGGAAACCAAAGTTGAGCAGCCGATCATCCCGCTGAAGATCATCACCGAACGCACCACGGCCTTGGCAATCATTGCCTCGGTTGCCGTCGGCATCGCCATGTTCGGCTCCTCCACCTTCCTGGGGCAGTACTTCCAGGTTGCCCGCGGTGCCTCTCCCACTGAGGCGGGCCTGCTGACGCTGCCGATGATCGCAGGCAACCTGATTGGGTCCGTCGCGTCCGGCATCCTGATCAGCCGCTTCGGTAAGTGGAAGAGGTTCCTGATTGCCGGCTCCGTCCTGCTGATTGGCGGCTTGGCGTTCGCCGGAACCATGGACCACACCACGGAACTGTGGCTCGTTGCGATCTACACGGGCGTTTTCGGCCTGGGCCTTGGCATGCTGATGCAGAACCTGGTGCTGGCCGTGCAGAACACGGTCCAGGCAAAGGACATCGGAACGGCCAGTGCATCGGTGGCGTTCTTCCGTTCGGTAGGTGGCGCGATCGGCGTGTCCGTCCTGGGCGCCATCATGTCCAACCATGTGAAGGACCTCGCCGTTGAAGGCATGGCTGCCGCGGGGATCCCTGCACAGGGCGGCGCCTCCGGTGCCAGCATGGACCTGGCCGATATGCCCGCTCCCGTTGCCGACATCATGAGGGCAGCTTACGGCGATGCCACCGCGCAGATCTTCCTCATCTCGGCGATCATCAGCGTTGTGGCCCTCCTGGCAGTGCTCTTCATCAAGGAACGTCCGCTGCGCCGGACCGTGGACGCCGCTCCGGAGAAGGAACTTGTTGCCACGGCCTCCTCGGACGCCGGGATGTCCCTGGACACGGCGTCGATGGACGCGCTGAAGGCGGAGGATCTGACGGCTGACGGCCTGAAGGCTGACGGTCTGACAGCGGACGACGACGGCGCAGGCACCTTGGGTGCCGGGCGTCAGGTTCCGGTGGGCGAACGTCAGGTTCCGCGCGCCGAACGCCCTACCTCCAGGCCGGACTCCGGTTCCGATCTGGATCTTGAGTTCGCCAGGATCCTCACGCAGGAACGCCCGCATGCGGGGAATGACGTGAGGGAAGTGCAGGAGCAGTTGTCCCGCACCCAGTACGTCCTGGCCGAACAGCAGTTGCAGCTGAGCCGTGCCAATGTGGAACTGCAGGCGAGGTTGCGGGAGCAGCAGGCCATCGCAGAGCAGCAGGCCCACACCGCCAAGGAACTCGCAGCGATCCGTAAGGAACTGAAGCGGGAACGCCGGCAGCAGGAACGGATGGCGTTGCTGCTCCTCCAAGGCGTGGAGGCCCGTCCGGACCACGGCAAGCACGCAGGCTGACACCGCCGGTCTGAAGAGGGGCGGGACGGAAGCGCCGGCTGGGATTCCAGCCGGCGCTTTTGCCGTCCCGGGGCTCTGGTGCCCGCTGCCGTCCCTGGATACCTGCGACACGGCAAATACTCCGCTGGGATGATCTTTTCCGTAGGTTGTTTCGCCGGGGCAACGGATTTCGTAGAGTAGTGAGGCTAATACTGTCAGCCCTTGCTGCAACACTTCTCTTATCTCATTCGCGCACTTTTTCTAAGGACCCGTGGGCATGCTTGTCACCCTTATACGGCGCTACTCCAAGCCGTATTTGCCGCAGATTGTGGCCGTGCTGATCTTTCAGTTGGCGTCCACCATCGCCACGCTCTATCTCCCCAGCCTCAACGCCAAAATCATTGATGAGGGAGTGTCCCGAGGCGACACCGACTTCATCTGGCAGACGGGTGCGCTCATGCTCGCCGTCGCCCTTGGGCAGGTGCTCACTGCCATCGTCGCCGTGTACTTCGGCTCCCGCGTCGCCATGGCCATCGGTCGGGATTTGCGCCGCAGCGTCTTCCGGCAGGTCAGCAGTTTCTCCGCCCAGGATGTCAACAAGTTTGGTGCTCCCACACTGATTACCCGTGGAACCAACGATGTCCAGCAGGTTCAGATGCTGGTGCTCATGGGCCTGAACTTCATGGTGTCCACGCCTATCATGTGCGTTGGCGGCATCGTCATGGCGCTCCGCGAGGACCTCAACCTCTCCTGGCTCGTCTGGGTTTCCGTTCCTGTCCTGGTAGCGGTTGTGGGCTACCTCGTGGTCCGGCTCATGCCACTTTTCCGCTCCATGCAGACCAAGATCGACGCCATCAACGGCGTGCTGCGCGAGCAGATCATCGGTATCCGAGTGGTCCGCGCTTTCGTACGTGAACCCCACGAGGCCAAGCGCTTCGGCGATGCCAATGAGGACCTCACCGCTGTATCCGTGAAAATCGGCAACCTGTTTGTCCTGATGTTCCCGGCCATCGGCATGATCCTCCACCTCTCCACTGCTGCCGTTCTCTGGTTCGGCGGCCAGCGCGTGGACTCCGGCGAGATGCAGGTGGGCGCGCTCACGGCATTCCTCCAGTACCTGCTGCAGATCCTGATGGCCGTCATGATGGGCACGTTCATGGCCATGATGATTCCCCGCGCTTCGGTTTGTGCAGACCGCATTGCCGAGGTGCTCGACGTCGAGCCTTCCATCCACAACCCCAGCTCGCCGGTGGTTCCCGCCGAGAAGAAGGGGCGCGTCGAATTCCGGGACGTGACTTTCAAGTACCCCGGTGCCGAGGCTCCGGTGCTGAGCAACGTTTCCTTCACTGCTGAGCCGGGCAAGACTCTGGCCATCATCGGCTCCACGGGTGCCGGCAAGACCACCCTGGTTTCGCTGCTGCCGCGACTCTACGATGTCGCCTCCGGTGATGTACTGCTCGACGGCGTTCCCGTCACCGACATGGATTCCTCGGAGATCACCAGTCGGGTATCGGCCGTTCCGCAGAAACCGTATCTGTTCTCCGGAACCATCGAGCACAACCTTCGCTTCGGCAAGCCCGACGCCACTGACGAGGAACTGTGGGATGCGCTGGAAACCGCGCAGGCCAAGGGCTTCGTGGAGGAAAAGTCTGCTGGCCTTAACCGGCGCATCGCCCAGGGCGGAACCAACGTCTCCGGTGGACAACGCCAGAGGCTTTCCATTGCCCGCGCCTTGGTGACGAAACCCAACGTCTACCTGTTTGATGACTCGTTCTCTGCCCTGGACGTAGCTACGGACGCCCGGCTCCGAAAGGCCCTGAAGGCCAAAACCCGGGACGCGACCGTCATCATTGTGGCCCAGCGTGTCTCCACCATCGCGGATGCGGACGAGATCCTCGTGCTGGATAACGGCAGGATCGTTGACCGCGGAACGCACGACGAACTGCTGGAGACGTCACCCACGTACCAGGAAATCGTTGAATCCCAGCTGAGCGTGGAGGAAGTGGCATGAGCGAGCAGAACCAGCAGAAGAAGCGTGGCTGGGCTGCCAAGGCTCAAGCCGCAAAGGATGCCAAGGCAACAGCCGAAGCTGAGGTAGCAACCGAAGCCCTTGACGACGACGACTTCGTCGAAGAGGAATACGTCCCCTCGGAAGCCGATGGCGGCATGTTCGGCGACGTCCCGGCAAAGAAGGCCAAGGAGTTCTGGCCGTCCGCCAAGCGGCTCATGGGCCTGCTGAAGCCAGAGGCCGTTGGCGTGTACATCGTGATCGGGCTCGTTATCGTCTCGGTGGTCCTCAACGTGATCGCCCCCAAGGTCCTGGGTAATGCCATGGACGTGATTTTCGGCGGCGTCGTGGGCCGGCAGGTCCCTGAGGGCGTCTCCAAAGAGCAGTTCGTGGAACTCATGCGCCAGCAGGGCCAGGGTAACTTTGCGGACATGGTCTCCAAGATGGAGCTCACCAACGGGATCGACTTCCCCAAGCTGACGTTCCTGATTTCGATCGTGCTCCTGATGTACTTTGTGGCCAACATCTTCCTGTGGGCCCAGGGGTGGTTGCTCAACAGGATCGTCATGCGGGTCATCAAGAAGCTCCGCAACGACGTCCAGGCCAAGCTCAACCGTCTTCCGTTGAACTACTTCGACACCCGCCAGCGCGGCGACATCCTGTCCCGCGTCACCAACGACGTCGACAACGTCCAGCAAGGCCTCCAGCAGGCGTTCTCCCAGTTGGTCAGCTCAGTGCTCACGGTCCTTGGCATCACGGTCATGATGTTCATCGTGTCCTGGGAGTTGGCGCTGATTGCGTTGATCGCCCTGCCGTTGTCCGGCATCGTGGCGGGTGTTATTGGTGCCCGCAGCCAGAAGCTCTTCGCAGCACAGTGGAAGAACACCGGCGCACTGAACGGCCAGATCGAAGAATCGTTCTCCGGCCACGACCTCGTGAAGGTCTTCGGGCGCGATGCCGACATGTTGGAGCGTTTCGACGAGAAGAACGAGGAACTCTACAAGGCCTCCTTCGGTGCACAGTTCGTGTCCGGCGTCATCTTCCCGGCCATGAACTTCGTGTCCTACCTGTCCTACGTCGGCATTGCCGTGGTGGGTGGCCTCCGGGTTGCGTCGGGCTCCATGAGCCTGGGCGACGCCACGGCGTTCATCCAGTACTCTCGCGAGTTCACCCAGCCGCTGGGCCAGATCGCCGGTATGGCGAACATGCTCCAGTCCGGCGTGGCCTCTGCCGAGCGCGTCTTCGAGTTCCTTGATGCTGATGAGGAAGTCGAAGAGAACGGCACCCGCCACCTGCCTTCCAAGACCGACGGTCACGTCGAGTTCGAGCACGTCTCGTTCAGCTATGTGGAGGACAAGCCGCTCATTGAGGATCTGTCCTTCGCGGCTGAACCTGGCCACACGGTGGCGATTGTAGGACCCACGGGTGCCGGCAAGACCACCTTGGTGAACCTCGTGATGCGCTTCTACGAGCTCAACGCCGGCCGGATCACCTTGGATGGCGTGGACATCAAGGACCTCACCCGTTCAGAGCTTCGGTCCAAGGTGGGCATGGTGTTGCAGGACGCCTGGCTCTTCGGCGGGACCATCTACGACAACATCAAGTACGGCAACCTGGACGCTACCGAGGAACAGATCATGGAGGCGGCCAAGGCCACCTACGTGGACCGCTTCGTCCGTGCGCTGCCTGACGGCTACCAGACGATCATTGACGAAGAAGGAAACAACGTCAGCGCCGGTGAGAAGCAGCTGATCACCATCGCGCGGGCCTTCGTCTCCGACCCCTCGTTGCTGATCCTGGACGAAGCTACCAGCTCCGTGGATACCCGCACCGAACTGTTGCTGCAGAAGGCCATGGCTGCCCTCCGCACTGACCGGACGAGCTTCGTGATCGCCCACCGCCTCTCCACCATCCGGGACGCAGACACCATTTTGGTGATGGAGAACGGCAAGATCGTTGAGCAGGGCAACCACAACCAACTGCTCACCCTCCAAGGCGCGTATTACCGGTTGTACATGTCCCAGTTCGCCGGTGAGGAAGAGACCGCTGTGGATGATTCGACGGCGGTGCACAGCTGAGTACCGATTCACTGAAGACCGGGCAACCCGCCCGGGATTCCGTTGCACCCCAGCGCATTGAGGTCCTTGTACCCATGCGCTGGGGTGACATGGACGCTTACGGGCACATCAACAACGTGCAGATCGTTCGTATGTTGGAGGAGGCCCGCATCGCGGCCTTCGGGCCTCCCCGCGGCGCGGGCCTTCCCGGCATAGAGCCTCCGGCTGCCCTGTTCAACGACGTTGAAGAGGGCATCATGACCCTCGTGGTGGAGCACAAGGTCCGGTATGTCCGGACCTTGGAGTACCGCAACATTCCGGCTTTCGTGGAGATCTGGGTTGGTGCCGTCAAAGGCGCAAGCTTCGATCTTCACTACGTCATTAGGGACCCTGTTACGCGGGAGGATTGCGTCAAAGCCACCACGCATTTGGCGTTCGTCGCCGAGGACACCGGCCGGGTCCTCAGGCTCACTCCCGGGCAGAAGGAAAAGCTCGGGCGCTACCAAGCCTGACGAGTTTTTGTACAGGTGATGCCCTTAAGGAGCCTTCTTAGGGGCATTACCTGTACAAAAACTCCGCGTAGAGTTTCAGCATGAAACTTGAAATTGCCGTGGTCAGTGCCGCCGGTGCGGGTACCGCTGCCGCCGAAGGAGCTCACCGAGTGGAGCTCTGCAGCAGCCTGGAACTGGGTGGCATCACGCCCAGCCAAGGACTCATGGAAGCCAGCATGGAGCACGTTGACGGCCGTCTGGAGATCCATCCGCTGATCCGCTCCAGGCCCGGCGACTTCCGGTACTCAGCCTCCGACGTGGACACAATGGTCCACGAGATCCGCCACCTTCTGGCGCAGGGCGCCCACGGGGTGGTGGTGGGGGCGCTGACTCCGTCCGGAGATGTGGACGTTCACGCGATACAGCGTCTGGTGGAGGCCGCCAGGGCGGCCAACCCCGAAGCCCAGCTGACCTTTCACCGCGCCATTGATCAGTCCAAGGACCCGTTGGCGGCGCTGGAGCAGCTTCTTGAGCTCGGCTTCACCCGGGTCCTGACCTCAGGACACGAAGCCACCGCAGGCGCCGGTCTGAAGACCCTGGCCGCCATGGCGGAACGTTCCGGGGATGCTGTGGAAATCATGGCCGGTGGCGGGCTGTCCTTGGACGACATCCCCGCCATGCACGCTGCGGGCTTGTCCGCCGTTCACTTGTCGGCCAAGAAGACCGTGTCCACGCTGGGTGACGGCGCCATCTCCCTTGGCGCGCAGGATGGGGCAGATCCCACCGCCTACACCGTCACCGACCGTGAGGTGGTGCGTGCAGCAAAGGCGATGGTGAACGCGCTCAACCTGGCCGCCGCAAAATAACCCGGGCGTCCACTGTTTGGGGCACAAATCCCAGTAAGTACGCATCGCAATAATCCTTTACGACCCCGATGAAGGCCGGGATGATGTAAGGATTCACCAACTCGGTGGAAAGCCCCGGAAGCTACCTTCAGGAGTCCCAGCGATGCCGCTGCCCGCGCCGGTTTCACCGACCGTCATAGCCCCGCCCACCATCACTCCAAACATCACCACAACAGGTCATCCGGAGGTGGAGTGTGGCGTCGGAAACTGGGACAAGCTGCTCTACGGAAACCACCGATTCGTCGTGGAAGTCGTGGAAGTCGTGGAAGTCGTGGAAGTCCCGGACCTTGGGCAGGGCGGAAACGGCGCCGGGTCAGCCCCGGCCCACGGCGCAGGTAACGCCCACAGGGTGGCCCTCCCGTGGCGTCGGCAGGACCGGGACCCGGCGTCGGTGGACGTCATCGTCGTCTCGGAAAAGACCGGTTCCAGAGTCCGGAACGTCATCGTGGAAGCGGCCACCCGGGAGTCCGGAAGCATCGTTTTCGAAGCGATCGACGGCCACGGGATCTACTTCGTCTATTACTTGCCCTACGCCATGCTGGGGAAACCCCACTATCCCCAGGCGGAGTACCTCCCGCATCGTCCATCAGCAGAGCCGGGGTGGGCCGCCGGCGTCGTGCGTTCAGCGTGGTGGCAGGCGGCGGACGCCGAACGTCGGGACAATGAACTACCCCAGGCAGCCGTCCTCCGCTATGAAGCCGCCAGCGGGCGCGACTCGTTCGCTCCGATGAACTTCACGGCCCGCGCGGACGAGGTGAAGCAGCTCAACACCAGGCACGCGGGCGAGGCTTTCCTGCTTTTCCCCGAGGATCGGCTGAACCCCGTCTCCATGCAAAGGGATCTGCCGGCGCATTGGGTCATCAATGGACCGCAGCGGAGCTTCCAGGCGAGTGCAGAACCGGGGGAGGACTACGTGGTCCAGGTGGGCCTCTACGCGCTGGAGGATCTGCACGGCGTGACAGTGGACGTGGCCTCGCCGGCCGGCGGACATTGCATCAACACCGATGGCGTAGACCGTCTTGGGAAGCCGTGGCACAGCAGTCTGGCTGTTTCGGCCGGGCGGGTGCAGGCGCTGTATGTGATTCTGCCGGTCCCTCAGGAATGCGCCGGAACCACTCTGGACGCGGTGCTGAGGGTTACTGCCGCCGGCCAAGCGGTCCAAGAGGTTGAGGTCAGGCTGGACGTGGCCGCCGAAAGCGATGCGGACCCGGCGATTGCCGCGGGCGGCTTCGGCGATCCCCGTTACCTGCGCCGCTTGGCGTGGCTGGATTCGCGGGTGGCCCAGGATGCCGAACTTGTCAGCCCCTTCACAGCCATCACCCTGGACCAAACCAGCAGGACGTTGGGGATTCTGGGCAGGTCCTTGCGGTTGGCGGAGTCGGGACTCCCCGCGCAGGTGACGTCCACCTTCACCGCCGCCGTGACCGCAACGGACGGTCCCGCCGTCGAGCTTTTCAGCGGCCCGATGCGTCTGGACATCGACGATATCCAATGGAGCTATGCTCCGCTTATTTTCACAGTGGAAGGGCCGGCCCGGATCTCGTGGCGGTCCACGTGGACGGGCGGGAAGAACGGGAACGGAACGCTGAGGCTGGAGCTGAACGGCGTGCTCGACGCCGACGGAGCGGTTTCGTACTCGCTGCAGCTCAGTTCCGGGGACACTATGGACGTGAACGACGTCGGCCTGCAGCTTGAGTTTCATGAGGCTGCGGTTCCGCTGGCGATGGGCCTGGGAGTTCCCGGCGGGCGGCGTCCGGAGTCCTTGGACTGGACGTGGAACGTGGCGGCGAAGAACCAGGATGCGCTGTGGCTTGGGAGCGTCAACGTGGGGATGCAGGTGGCGCTGAGGGATGGCAGCTACGAGCGGCCTCTGAACACCAATTTCTACCGGGAAAAGCCGTTGGTGGAACCGGTGTCCTGGGCCAATCGCCAGGAGGCCGGCGGCGAAAGCGCAGTCCTCGGTGGGGTCACCCTCCGGACCGGCGAGGGCAGCGTGACACTGAACGCCTTCAGCGGCGCCCGGACGCTCGCGGCGAACGAGCCATTGGACTTCAACTTTCGCCTGCTCCTGACACCGTTCAAACCACTCCAACCTGGCCGCCACGTGGCCAAGCGCTACTTCCACCAGCCTGCGGACCCTGCGGACATTTCAACGGCGGGAGCCACGGTGGTAAACGTCCACCACGCCACGGCACCGGCGCCCTATATCAACGACCCCCTGCTGACTGCGGACTCGCTGCGGAAGTACATCGACGAATGCCACCGGCACGGACTGAAAGCCAAGGTGTACAACACGGTCCGCGAGCTCACGTTCCACAGCCCGGAGTTACTGCCGTTGCTGCACCTGGAGCACGAGATCTTCAGCGACGGCCCGGGCAAGGGGCACATCTGGCTTCAGGAGCATGCCGGGAGCGGCTACGTGTCCGCCTGGTTCGCTCCTGATGTGGAGGACATCGCCGTGGTGACCACGGGGGAGTCCCGGTGGGAGAACTTCTACGTGAGGAGCTTGCAGGAGCTGGCCAGCGGCGAGGATGGGATCGACGGCGTCTACCTGGATGACATCGCCTATGACCGGCACGCCATGCTTCGGGTCCGCAAGGTCCTTGAGGCGGCCTGCCATGCCAGGGGCGTGGACGGTCCGGAGATAGACCTTCACTCGGCCAACCAGTTCACGGCGCACGACGGGTACGCGTCCTCGGCCAATCTGTACATGGAACAGCTGCCCTATGTGGACAGGCTGTGGCTGGGGGAGTATTTCGACTACGACACCACCGATCCCGAGTATTGGCTGGTGGAGCTGTCCGGCATTCCGTTCGGGCTCATGGGCGAGATGCTCGAGGGCGGCGGAAATCCGTGGCGGGGAATGGTGTTCGGCATGACCGGCCGGGCACCCGCCGTCGACAACCGGCCGCTCTGGGAATTCTGGGCCGAAACCGGGCTGGAGCACGCCCACATGCAGGGGTTCTGGGACCCACAGTCACCTGTGCGGTCCAGCCATCCGGACGTCCTGGCCACCACGTGGCTCACGGAACGCGGAATGGTGGTGGCGCTGGCTTCCTGGGCCGGGCACACTGAGCACGTGAGGTTGATCTTCGACGACGTCGCTGCCGCCACCAGCCGCATTAACGCCCCGGAGATCCCCGGTTTCCAATCCGCCGCGAGCTACGCGCCCGGCGATTCCATCACCCTTGATCCGCAGCGCGGCCTCCTCTTCACGATCGGATACTGACGTGGACACCACCACCAGCTCGAACCTCACCGTCACCACCATTTCCCTGACCATGGCCGAGCTCGGTCCGCTCAACCCGTTGCCCGTGGTCGCCGCGGAGCTCGACCAGCCCTACACCGTGGGCGAAGGCGTTTCGGAGGAACTCCAGGCGTCGGCCCGCTACGGTGTGGTGCCCAACATTTACCCGTACCTCATGCAGGACGGCTACAGCCGCGAGGCGGCATCCCGGGAGGTTCCCGCCGTCGTGCTGGAAAACAGCAAACTGAAGATGACGGTCCTCCCGTCCTTGGGCGGGCGCATCTGGGAGTTGCTGGACAAAGCGACCGGCAAGCAGCTCCTCCACACCCACGATGCGCCGCAGCTGGCCAACATCGCGCTGCGCAAGGCGTGGTTCGCGGGAGGGCTGGAGTGGAACATCGGCACCCGCGGGCATTCGCCCACCAGCTGCGATCCGCTGCACACAGCGATTGTGCAGACGTCGGACGGGAAGCACATCCTGCGCATGTGGGAGTTCGAACGGCTGCGGGAAGTGGTGTTCCAAGTGGACATTTGGTTGCCGGAAGACTCGGCCGTCCTGTTCGCCGCTGTCCGGCTGCGGAACCCCAATGACCGTGACGTCCCCATGTACTGGTGGAGCAACGCCGCCATCCCGGAGACGGACCGCACGCGCGTGATTGCGCCCGCCGACGAGGCCTACGGCAGTGACTACACCACGGACATCACCCGCGTCCGGCCCACAGCCCACGAAGGTTATGACGGTACCTGGCTGGTCAACAGCCCGCACGCGGCGGACTTTTTCTTCGACATCGACCCTTCCGAACGGCGCTGGGTTGTGGCGGCAGACGACGACGGCGACGGGCTGGCGATGCTGTCCACGGGCCTCTTGCGGGGAAAGAAGCTGTTCGTGTGGGGCCAAGGACAGGGCGGCAAACGATGGCAGGAGTGGCTGAGCCCCGGAGCCGGGCCCTATGCCGAGATCCAGGCGGGTTTGGCGCAGACGCAGTTTGAACACCTGGTGATGCCCGCCGGCGCGGAGTGGGCATGGGTAGAGGCTTACGGGAACGGGCATCTGGATCCGGAGACCTCGCACGGCACCAACTGGGACTCTGCAGTGGCCCATGCCGGTGAGCGATTGGAACAGCTCCTGCCGCACGAAGAACTCGAGGCGATGCTTCCCGCAGCCATCGCCGACGCCGACGTCCCGCCGTCGACAATGCTGCTGCACGGCAGCGGCTGGGGCGTCCTCGAGCGTGCCCGGCGGCAGAAAACCGGCAAGGGCTGGATTGACGAAAGCGGAACTCCGTTCGTGGACGAGAGCATCACGGGGGAGCAGGAACCCTGGCTCGGGCTGCTGCATGCAAAAGCGTTCGACGGCGCGCCCAGCTTCGTCGCCGGGGCGGATTGGGAGGGGTTGCTGGCACGGCAGGACAGTCCTGACGCGAAACTCCATCTCGCCACCATGAGGCACGCCCGGCAGGACCTGGAGGGTGCAAAGGCTGCCTACAGCGAGGTGCTGGCCACGGACGCCACGCCGGGGACAACGGCGCTCGCACATCGTGGGCTGGGATTGGCCCTGCTCGCCGGCGGCCAGGACGCTGAAGGGCTCGCCGAGCTCAGGAACGGCGTGGACAGCGACCCTTCAAACGCAGCCTTGCTGACCGAAGCCGTGACTCTCAGCATCCGGCACGGGGACCCGGCCATGGCACTGAAACTGAACGACGCGGCAACCAAGGCGGGCGCGGGCGTCGGACGTTTGAAGTTCCTCAGGGCGCTGGCGCTCGCAAGAACCGGAAACCCCGGTGCGGCAGCCGCGATCCTGCGAGAGGGCGTCGAGATCCCGGACCTCCGGGAGGGCGAGGACGCGCTCGCGGCGCTGTGGCAGGAAGTCTGCCCGAACGAGGCGGTGCCTGCCGCGTACCAATTCGGGATGCATTAGTCCCTTCGAAGGATAAAAAGTCCCGGGGATAGTGAGTTCCAGTGGGAATGCGCTATCCCCGGCGGCCGGGTGGCAGACGTTGGGTGAACAGCAAAAATCACCACTTGACGGGTGACGTGGGTCACTGTATGTTTACGTAAACCTCTTCTATGTTCACGTAAACATGAACGGATTGGATTTAAGACAATGTTGTCGAGCTCGCACGCATCGTCGCGTCATCGTTTGGTCGCGGCCTTAGCTGCTTCAACCCTCGCCCTAGGCGCCCTTCCCCTGCTGGCCTCGCCGGCATCCGCCGCTGAGGACCTTGTCCTCACCCCCAACCCGGCCCAGGCAGGCCCGTCGTTCAAAGGCTGGGGCACCAGCCTCGTCTGGATGGCCAACGCCACCGGACAGTATCCGGAAGCCATCCGGAACGATCTGATCGACAAGGTCTTCGGTGACGACGGCCTGAACCTCAACATCGCCCGCTATAACGTTGGCGGTGGCAACGCCACGGATATCCCCGACTACCTTCGTCCCGGCGGAGCTGTTCCCGGCTGGTGGAACCCGAATGCCGGCCTCTCCGACCAGGATGGGCCGATCACCACGAACTACGCTGACCGGGACCGTTTCCTGGCCGCCTGGACCGGCGAGAACGCCTCGGATTACAACCTCGACGCCGATGCTTCCCAGCGTGCCTGGATCGCGGCCATCAAGGACAAAGTGACCACCTGGGAGGCCTTCAGCAACTCGCCGCCCTACTTCATGACCGAAAGCGGCTACGTCAGCGGTGGTACAGACCCCAACGCCGACCAGATCAAGCCCGCAGCCATCGGTAAGTTCGTCAACTACGTCAAAAAGGCGGCTGAGCACGTCGAAGAAACTGAAGGCATCAGCTTCGACACGATCAACCCCCTCAACGAGCCCAACACGAATTACTGGAAGACCACTTTCGGCGGCAACGGCCTGCCAAATGGAGGAGGCCAGGAGGGTGCCCACGCAGGCCCCGCACTGCAGTCCCAGGTGCTGACCGCCATGGCTGCCGAGCTCGCCGAACCTGGCACCACCACCGAGGCCAAGGTCTCCGGTCCGGATGAGACCTCCCCGAGCCGCTTCCTGGAAGATTGGAACGGCTGGACTCCGGAAACCAAAGAGGCCGTCAGCCAGCTGAACGTCCACACTTACTCCACCGGCGACCGCCTCGCGGTTCGCGACATCGCCAAGGCAACGGACAAGCCGCTGTCCATGAGCGAAGTCGAAGGCAACTGGGGCGGTGACTCCTGGAATCCGGAGAGCATCGAAAACGGTTTGGGTATGGCCACGCGCATCACCGATGACCTCCGCGAGCTCGATCCTGAGTCCTGGGTGCTGTGGCAGCCGGTCGAAGACCTCTACAACATGGAACTGGGCGAGAAGAAGAACTGGGGATCCGTCTTCATCGACTTCGACTGCAACGCCGATGGCGACTCCGTGCGGCGTTTGGCCGCAGGCGCCGCAGATCCTTCGTGCCGCACCACGGTGAACTCGAAGTACAACACCATCCGCAACTTCACCCACTACATCGCCCCGGGTGATCGGATCATTCCCACCAGCGACGGCAAGACCACATCTGCGCTGAAGGCCGATGGTTCCGGTCTGTCGATGGTGCACACCAACGATTCCGATCAGGCCAAGACCATCAAGGTGGACTTGTCCAAGTTCGCAACGATCGCTGCCGGTGCCACGGTTACTCCGGTGGTCACCACCCAGTCTCCATCCGGTGATCCGACGGCCAACGCGCTCGTCAGTGGCACCGCCGTCGCCATCGACGCCGGAACGCGCTCGGCGACGCTGACCGTTCCTGCCAAGTCCGTCACCACCTTCGTGGTGAACGGGGCATCCGGCGTCGCAGCGGATGCGCCGGCGGTACAGGATGGACAGTCCTACAGCTTCGTCGGAGTTCAGAGTGGCCGTGCAGTTACGGCATCGGACGGCTCACCGAAAACCGTGCTCAGCGATTCGGTCGCCGGCGGAAACCAGGTATGGAAAGCAACCCTCATCGCTGATGAAGACGGCACCACCCGTGACCGTTTTGTCCTGAGGCTCGCTGATGGCCGTGCATTGGCAGCCGATGCCAACGGCACTACGCTGCGCACCATCACTGACGAAGAAGCACGCACGGATAGCTCGGCCCAGTGGCTGTTCAGCACCACGGACGGTACCTCGTTCAGCCTTCTGAATGCCGGCGTTCACCAGGTCCTGGATGTCTCGAACCAGTCCACGCATGAAGGTGCTTGGATTGGGTTGTGGACCTCCAACGGTGGGGCCAATCAGGCCTTCACCCTACGGAATGCCAGTGAGGGCACGGGCTATAACAGCTTCCGGCCCGGCCAGGACTGGCGGGATAACAACGGCAACCTGATCCAGGCCCATGGTGGCCAGGTGGTGACGTCCAAGGATTCCGAAGGTAAGACGATCTACTACCTGTATGGGGAGGACCGCACCAATGGTTACCACTCCGCACCGGGTGTGCACGCCTACAGCTCCTACGATCTGTACAACTGGAAGGACGAGGGAGTTGCGCTGAAGACGTTGTCCTCACGCGGGCAAATCGACTCGGATCCGTACTTCCAGAACCTGTACTCGGGCTACACCACGGAGCAGAAGGACGCCGTCTACCGTGACCTCGGAACAGTGCCTGTGAATGGCGAGACCCCGCCGATCCTTGAGCGGCCCAAGGTCATCTACAACGCTGCCACCAACAAGTGGGTCATGTGGGTCCACGCTGACGGGCCGTCGTCGTGGTCTACCGCTCAGTACGCCAAAGCCAACGCAGGCGTAGCAGTTTCTGATTCACCGTTCGGACCGTTCCGGTACATCGACAGCTACCGCCTCCACAAGGCAACGGCCGGCGATCCCACCAACTTCGCTCCGAACAACCCGGGCATGGCCAGGGACATGAACCTCTTTGTGGATGACGATGGCACCGGTTACATCATCTACTCCAGCGAAGAGAACAAGACCATGTTCATCTCCAAGCTCAACGCTGATTACACCTACCTGTCCGCTTCACCGGATACGGCGGTGGAGGGCGTCGACTTCCGGCGGGCCTTTGTCAACCAGTCCCGTGAATCACCGGCCATCATGAAATACCAGGGCCGCTACTTCATCATCTCGTCGGGAACCACTGGTTGGTCGCCGAACCCGTCCCGGTACGGCACGGCCACCAGCATCCTGGGGGAGTGGACTGACATGGGAGATCCGTTCAGCAGCGATGTTTCCTGGAACTCCAACAACTCGCAGCCGTCCTCGGTGATCCCCGTTGATCCAGCGAACGGCAAGTTCATCTACATGGGCGACCGCTGGAACGGCGGATCGGATCAGGCCTTGGCCACCGCACCCATGGTGTGGCTGCCTATCCAGATGGGCGAGGGTGGCAAGACGCTGGCGGTGAAGTCCCCGTCCGAGTGGAAACTTGAGGATTTGGACGCCAACTCCGCATGGGACGTTACGGGTGTTCCTGCCAGCCTGGCTGTTGGCTCAACCTTCAGTGTCAACTCCGTGACAGTCACCCAGAACGGGCAAAGCTCCACCCAGCCCGTCACCTGGCAGGTCACCGGCAACACGAACACCGTGGGAGTCATCACCGCTACGGGCACGCTCCCCGGTTTCGGTAACCGGACATTCACCCGGACCATCCCTGTTGTTCCTGACGGTGTCCAGTACGCGGTCAATGCCGGTGGGCAGCAGACAGCCGACTGGACGGCGTTGATGGCAGCAGCGGCCCAGGACGGACCTGTCCTGAACAGCGCGGCGGACCAGCCCTTCGGCGCTGATCCGGCGACGGGCAAGAGCTGGGGTTACGAAAGCCAGGACAGTGGAGTCTCCGGAACCGCGGATGGCAATATCTTCACCACCCTCCGCTACGCCAAGGCTGGGAGGGATCTGAGCTACAAGTTCAACGATCTGGCTCCGGGCACCTACACGGTCTACGCCGGGTACTACGATCCATGGGCCCAGTGGGACGACCGCGGGGCCAAGGTCACCGTCAACGGTGCCGTGGTGGAAGCTGACCATGACTACAGTGGCGACTACCAGTCCGCGGCCTACCAAAACGTGACGGTGGGGACGGATGGCAAGATCACCTTCTCGCTCAGCCCGACACGGGGACCGGATGTGCAGTTGAGCTGGCTGATGATCGCCAACCCGGTCCTCACGGAGACCACCCCGGCGCTGAACGTCACCGCAGTGGCAAGCACCAAGTGTGTTGCCGGCAAGGTCACCGTGACGGCACAACTGACCAATAACGACACCAAGTCAGTCCAGGCCACCTTCACCTCGGCCTACGGAACCAAGACCTTCGCCGAGGTCAAACCCGGTAAGAACGCAGTGCACGCATTCACCACCCGCGCCGCTTCGGTACAAGCAGGCACCGTGGCCGTTGAAGCCAAGGCCACGGTCAACGGCCAACCGGTAACAGTGACAGCAAACGCCGCCTACAACGCAGCATCCTGCAACTAACTTGACGCTGGTGGTCCGCCTGATTGGCGGGCCACCAGCTTCTCTTCCCCCTCTCCATCCGGCTGGTGTGCCGGGTTTATGTGAAAGAAGCATGAAAGTGAACCGACATAAATTTCTGCCCCGTGCTGGCGCCGTCACAACTGCCACGGCGTTGTTGCTGGGTGTCGCCAGTATGGCGATGGCTGACCAAAACCACGGCGACCAGGACGTGGATGTCAACGTCGGCATTACCGAAATCGTCGACGGCGGCGTACTGGCCATGAGCGTGGCGGGCACCTCCACGACATTGACCGAAGACGGGTCCACGCCCACGGTGCGGCAGTTCAAAGGAACGTTGCCCACGGTGACTGTCACCGATACCAGGGCTGCCAGTGAAATCCCGGCGGGTGCCGGTTGGTACGTGTTGGGAACGTCGTCAGACTTTGCCGGGGTGGCAGGTCAGCCGGCCATCAGCGCGTCGCACCTGGGGTGGCAGCCGCAGATCATCGACGGCGGGGCCTCCGGTCAGGTGACCGAAGGCGACCAGGTGGACACGTCGATGGATTCCGGTGCCAATGCCGTTGGTCTGGTGGACCAGGAACTGCTCGCATTGGCCTTGGATTCATCGGCGATTGCTGCCGAAGGGCAGTGGACGGCCAACGCGGACCTCTTCCTTCGCACTCCTGCGACGGTGGCACCTGGCGGCTACTCCGCCAAGCTGACGCTGTCCCTGTTCGAATAATCTCCAGCGGAGGTATCTTCGTCTCATGAGGTCCCCAACCCTCAAGCTCTCCGACCAGGGACTCCTGCTGCGCTGCGTCATTGCCGTGTGCGTCCTGGTTGCTGTCGTCGGCGCAAGTGTCGTTGCTGCAACCACCACCTTTGCCACCACCGGTGACAGCCCCGTCACGTGGGCTGTCACCCCATCGACCGTGGAGGGGCCGGATGGCCGCTCGTGGGTGGAACTCGAACTCGACCCAGGAGCCAGTGTCGACGAACACTTGGCGGTCAGGAACCTCAGCGACAGGGACGTTACCTTTGCCCTCACCGCGGCTGATGGGTATTTCACTCCGACCGGCCGCTTCAACATGCTCCCTGGCGACAAGCAGTCGGTATCTGCAGGTACCTGGATCTCCATGGACAAGACGGTCACCGTAGCGGCGGGAGGTACCGCCGTCGTGCCGTTCACGGTGACGGTCCCGGACAACGCGACACCAGGCGATCATGCAGCGGGCATAGCTGCCTCGATCTATTCACAGGGTGGCTCGGACGGGACGCAACTGGGTGTGGAAAGCCGTGTTGGGTTCCGTGTCATGACCCGGGTAAAGGGGGAGGTCAGACCTGCGCTCAGCATGAAGGCAACCGCGAGCTACGATACGTCGTGGAATCCCCTGGAACCAGGATCCGCTGACCTTACCGTTGACCTGGAGAATACGGGCAACGTCCGACTTTCGGTGGATCCCTCCACCATGGTCAATGACGCCCGGTGGCCGGCCGCCGGGACCGAAGAAGCCAGAACTCTCGAATTGCTGCCCGGGGACCGTCGAACCGTCAGTATCCACGTACCTCAGGTGTGGCCGCTGGGCATGATGACTTTGCCGGTGACCGTTTCGCAAGGGGTGATTGCCCCTGACGGTGCCACCCAATCGCTGGATCCCGTGCAGGAAAGCGTGACGCTATGGGCGATTCCCTGGCCGCAGCTCGCCGTCCTTGTTGCCTTGTTGCTTCTGTTTGCGGGCCTTTTCCTAGGTCGCAAGCGGCGGAAGAAGGAGCTTGTCCGGCTGGTCGAAGAGGCCCGCGAGGCCGGGCGTCGGGAAGCGGGAACCCCCTGATATCGGGGTGCTTGCCGCGCTCCCGTAAAAGTGCCGGAATGCAGCAAAATACCCTTGTCAAACCACCGATGTTTACGTAAACTTCTTGCAACTCAATGTTTACGTGAACATTCACAAGAATGTTGATTAGATCCGGCGACTTTCTGCCTCCACAGGCCCACACTTGAGCTATCTCACGGTGCGCATGCGGATGTTGGACAGTCTCACGAAGAACCACGATTCAAAGGAGTAATCATGGCTGTAAACCTTGGCCCGTTCCAGGCGGCGGAAGGCGCCGGTCCAGGACGGCGAACCTTCCTCAAAACACTTGGAATCGGCGCCGTAGCCGCCTCCGGCATCCCCTTGCTGTCTGCATGCACGGGTGGTTCCGGTCCTGCCCCTGGTGCTTCATCAAAAAGCCTCACCTTCGGCTCGGGTTCATCGGACGAAGTTCCCCGTGCTGCCTACAAGGCAGTAACGGACGCCTTCACCAAAAAGTCGGGCTTCGACGTGGTGACCAACGTGGTTCCCCACAACGACTTCCAGAACAAGATCAACTCCTACCTGCAGGGCAGCCCGGATGAGTCCTTCACCTGGTTTGCCGGTTACCGCATGCAGTACTACGCAGAAAAGGGCCTCCTGGCTCCCGTCGACGACGTGTGGGAAAAGATCGGCGGCAACTTCTCCGACGCCATCAAGAAGGCGTCCACCGGCCCTGACGGCAAGATGTACTTGGTCCCCAACTACAACTACCCGTGGGGCTTCTTCTACCGGAAGAGCTTCTGGGCGGAAAAGGGCTACTCAGTTCCCGCTACCTTCGATGAGCTGACCACGCTCGCTGCCAAGATGAAGGCCGATGGCATCATTCCGATCGGCTTTGCCGACAAGGACGGCTGGCCCGCCATGGGCACTTTCGACTACATCAACATGCGCCTCAACGGGTACCAGTTCCACATCGACCTGACCGCGCACAAGGAGAGCTGGGACCAGAAGAAGGTCAGCGACGTCTTCGATACCTGGAAAGCACTTCTGCCGTTCCAAGACCCCGCAGCACTGGGGCAGACCTGGCAGGACGCAGCCAAAGCCCTTGAGGCCAAGAAGACCGGCATGTATCTCCTGGGCTCATTCGTGACGCAGCAGTTCACGGATCCCGCAGTACTGGCGGACATCGACTTCTTCCCGTTCCCGGAGATCGCCATGGAGGGAACTGACGCTGTTGAAGCTCCGATCGATGGCCTGCTGCTGTCGAAGAAGGGTGGAGAGAACCAGGCTGCCCGCGACTACCTTGCCTTCATGGGAACCCCGGAGGGCCAGGACGCTTACGCGGCCGTAGATACTTCCAACATCGCGACGGCCAAGGGCGCTGACACGTCCAAGTACTCTGCCCTGAACAAGAAGTGTGCGGACACCATCGCGAACGCGAAGTACATCAGCCAGTTCCTGGACCGCGATGCGTTGCCGGCCATGGCCAACAACGTCATGATTCCGGCTCTTCAGTCCTTCATTAAGGATGGAAGCGTCGACGTGAAGAACCTGGAAGCGCAGGCAAAGTCGCTCTACGCGGCCCAATAGCGCAGGACTGCCCTGGCCATACGGTTGCTGGTCAACCGGCCAGGCTTCCCGAGCAAGGGTCGGCCGCGGGTCACACCGCGGCCGGCCCCTGTGCGACGAATACCAAAGGAATTCCCATGAGTACCACAGCCGAAAAACCGGCCTCCCCGAACAGTGGGCCCCCTGCAGGCGGCGCCCAACGCGGGACAGCACACGCCTCGCCGGCAACAGCCGGAAGAACGCGCAAGAAATCCAGGAAAGTTCGCCGCCTGAGTCGCAGGGACAAAATCGTCCTTGGCATCATGGTGGGCCTTCCAACGCTCATTCAGCTGCTGTTCGTTTGGTTGCCCACCCTGGCCTCTATTGGACTGAGCTTCACCCGATGGAACGGGCTGGACTTGGCCGACATCAAGTCTGCCGGGACGGAAAACTATGAGTTCATCAGCCAGAACTACCCACCGTTCTGGCCGGCCATGCAGCACAACGTGCTGTGGCTGGCTTTCCTGGCCCTGATTGCAACGCCGCTGGGCCTTCTGCTCGCTGTGCTCCTGGACCAGAAGATCCGGGGAAGCAAGATCTACCAGAGCATCTTCTTCACGCCCGTCATGCTCTCCCTGGCATTGATCGGTATCATCTGGCAGCTCTTCTACAACCGCGACAGCGGTCTGCTGAACTTCCTGCTCGGTACGGCCGGCA
The DNA here is from genome assembly GCF_002224285.1 of Arthrobacter sp. YN. Taxonomy (GTDB): domain Bacteria; phylum Actinomycetota; class Actinomycetes; order Actinomycetales; family Micrococcaceae; genus Arthrobacter. The sequence goes on from NZ_CP022436.1 coordinate 1,202,660, forward strand.
CGCCCCAGGCCGTGGACTGGTTCGGCGACTCGAACGTCAACATCTGGGCCGCCATGATCGCAGCTACGTGGCGCCACGCAGGCTACGTCATGATCCTCTACTTGGCTGGCCTGAAGGGTGTGGACCCTGCCCTCAGGGAAGCAGCGTCGATTGACGGCGCCAATGCTGTCCAGACCTTCTTCCGCGTTGTCTTCCCCGCCATGCGCCCGGTCAACATCGTGATCGTGGTCATCACCATCATTGAGTCCCTCCGCGCCTTTGACATTGTCTATGTCATCAACCGCGGCACCAACGGGCTTGAACTGCTCAGCGCCTTGGTGATCCAAAACCTGATCGGTGAAGGACAGGTGATCGGCGTCGGTTCAGCATTGGCCGTGGTACTGCTGGTGATTTCCCTGGTGCCGATTGTCTTCTACCTCATCCGCACCTTCGGCAAGGAGAAAGAGGCATGAGCACCATCGCCCGTACCCTTCCTGTCCAGACCGGCAGGACCGGCAAGACCGGCAAACGCCACTATGGCACTCACATCTTCCTCATCGTTATGGCCGCCATCTGGTTGGTACCGCTGGTATGGTCGCTCTATACGGCGCTCCGTCCCAAAGAGGACACCGACAAATACGGCTACTTCAGCTTCGGCGGCAGCTTCGGCTTCGAGAACTTCGTCCAGGCCTGGAACCAGGGAGGATTCTCGAAGTACTTCCTGAACTCAGTCCTGATCACGGTTCCCACCGTCCTGCTGACGCTTCTCTTCGCGTCCATGATGGCTTTTGCAGTATCGCGGGTGAGCTGGAAGTTCAACATCACGCTGCTGATCATGTTCACCGCCGGCAACCTCCTGCCACCGCAGGTCCTTGCAGCACCGCTGTTTGAGATGTTCAAACATGTTTCCCTGCCGTACTCAATGAGCGACTCCGGTAACCTGCTCAATACCTACATAGCCGTCATCATCGTGGACACTGCTTTCCAGATTGGCTTCTGCACCTTTGTGCTCTCCAATTACATGAAAGCCCTGCCGCAAGACCTGACGGAAGCTGCGTTGGTGGATGGCGCTGGAATCTGGCGGCAGTACTGGAACATCATCATGCCACTCTGCCGTCCGGCACTCGCGGCTTTGGGCACGCTGCAAGTCATCTTCATCTACAACGACTTCTTCTGGCCCTTGCTGTTTATCCAGAGCGGTGACAGGCTCCCGATCACCACCGCCATCAACAACCTCCAGGGCCAGTTCCTGAGCAACTACAACCTGATCGCGGCTGGTGCCATGATCACCTTGATTCCCACCATGATCATCTACCTTGTCCTGCAACGACAGTTCGTGGCAGGGCTTACCCTGGGCGCAAGCAAGGGGTAGCAGTCCACAACGGCGTAGCTGCGGAGGAGGGTTACCCCTTGTCCGCAGCTACGCGCTTTTTCCGCGCAGACGGCGGCCGGGCTCCCTCAGGGGGAGCGGCAGTGCTCTTGCGCACCACCATGCTGGTAGGCACGGTGGTGAAATCGTCCACCGAACCGGTGCCGGCAATCTGCTGAAGCAGGTTTTCGATGCTCAGGTGGCCCACGGCGTAGAAATCCTGGTGGATTGTTGTCAGTGGCGGCCAGAAGGACGTGGACTCGTCCAGGTCGTCGAATCCAACAATGCTGACATCTTCGGGAATGCGGCGACCCTGTTCATGCAGGGCACGCATCGCTCCCAAGGCCATTTGGTCGTTGGCGGCAAAAATGGCCGTGACATCCGGGTTGCCCGCAAGCTCGAGACCGATTTGGTAGCCGGATTCGGTGGACCAGTCGCCATGGGGGACCGAAGGGGCCTCAATACCGGCGTCCTTGAGCGTCCGCCTCCATGATTCTTCCCGGTGCGTCGCCGAGAAGGACGTGGTGGGTCCACCGATATGCCACACCCGTTGGTGGCCAAGGTCCAGAAGGTGCTGGGTCGCAATGCGTGCACCCTGTGCCTGGTCAGTATCCACCATGGGGTAGCCAAAACCGGCGTTGGAATCGATGACTACGGCCGGGAGGTCCTCCGGAAGCGTTATGTCAGCGTCATCCAAAAGGTGGGCTTCGAAGATGACAACCACACCGTCGACCTGCTGCTCCCGCAGTCTTTCGTAGGCCCCGGACACGGTTCCGGTGGTGGGGTCCTGCACGGGGATGAGCGTCACTGAATAGCCCGCCTGCGAGGCAGCCGTGGCGATGGCGTCCAAGGTTCGCATGTTGCCGAAGCTGGAGAGGGTGAACATGATGACACCGATGGATTTGAACTGGCCGCTCTTGAGCGCACGTGCGGCCCTGTTGGGCCGGTAGCCAAGTTCCTTCATGGCGTCGAGAACCCTGTTCTTAGTGGATTCTTCGACATTGGTGAGTCCGTTGGAAACCCGGGAAACGGTTTGGGCGGAGACGCCTGCGGCCTTTGCCACGTCCCCGATGGACGGCCCCCTGGTGGCGCGCTTTTTGGCCGCGAGCTTCCGGGACTCCTTGGACGGTCCCGCCGGAGTCCCGATGATTGTGTTCTCCTGATCCATGTTCACCTAAACAAAGGTACTGTCACTTTCAGTCCCGTTTGCGTAGATATTTCCAAGTGTTGCCAAAAGGCTTCCAGTGCCGGAACGGCCGGGAGGTCGGCGCTGGCGGAAGGAAGGGGTTGTCTAAAGCGATGCGGATACATCGAGCTGACGGCGCGCTTCGTCAAGTGTCTCGAGGATGGAGATGGTCTCGTCCAGAGTATGGATGGGCGATTCTGTACGGCCTTCGCCAACGAATCGTGCCAATGCCGTCGCTTCCCAAGACAGCCCGGCCATGGACGTCACCCCGGTCGTATCGTTCCACACCATTGCGTCACCATCATTGCCCGCGAGGCGGAAAGTGGTCGGCATGTAGAAGGAACCATCCATCTCGATTCTCGCTTGTGTGCCTGAGATGACTGCGGTGGACGGAGTACGGACGGCAAGACTGGTGGTGAGAGTGGATTGGACGTCACGCCCATGTCCAAGCACAAGAGTGGAGAAGGCGTCGACGCCGGTATCGAGCAGACCGCCGATCGCCGTGATCGATTGTGGCGCACCCAGGACCATCGAATCCAGTTGTACGGGGTAGATGCCGAGGTCGAGCAGTGCCCCTCCGCCCAGTTCGCGGCGGTGAAGGCGATGATCCGGGTAGCCGGGAATGGCCTGGCCGTGATCGGCGACCACAGAACGGACGTCCCCGAGGAACCCGTCGTGAACCAGAGTGCGCACCACGGAGGTCTGCGGTAGGTAGCGGCTCCACAGCGCCTCCATCAGCAGCACTCCGGCGTTTCGAGCCGCCGCGGCCAGCGCGCGGGCTTCGTCGGCAGTGGTCGCCATCGGCTTTTCGATCAAAGTGTGCTTTCCGGCAGCCATAGACAGGCGCCCGAGCGTTAAGTGCTCACTTTGCGGCGCAGCTATATAGACCACGTCAACCTCGGGGTCGGCGACGAGCTGCTCGTACGAGTCGTACGCCCTTGCAATGCTGTGCTGCGCTGAGAACGATCGCGCACGGTCAGCAGACCGGGAGCCGACGGCGACGAATCGTTGGTCAGTGTGCTCGTGCATGGCAGACACGAAAAGGTCCGCTATCCATCCAGGCGCCAGCAGCCCCCAACGCAACGCCGGGACGTCTTTGCCCGGGGAGAAGAGTTCAGGCTCGGGAAACGTGGTGGGAAACATTGGTGGATTATTCCTTCATTCTGCGCATTGGTGCGCATCGAAACTCATGGGGGCAGGCACCGGACTTGGGGAAAGCGCAGCGGTGGAGAAGGAAGCGGCCGGTGCCACCGGTACAAGAATCTTCGGAACGAACCCGTTCCACCAAGAGGATTGCACCATTATTAAACAATAGCTACCAAAATAGAACATTTTACGCGGGTAGTCCAAGCTCCTTCGGCGGGGGTGCTGGCGGGGCGGCCCGCGACTACGGCTGTGTCATGGCGGGATCGCGGCTCCCGCACTCTTGACAATGACGCCGGGGCAACCCTTCAATGTTTACGTAATCATTCGTCGGTGCAGACGATTTCGGGTGTTGGTGGGGCGCTGCCTGGCAGCTGGTCGCTGCACCACGAGCACCCTAGAGATCGTGAGAACCACTCCATGGCACACCATCTACGTCTGTGGGCGGGGGTCGCGGCTACGGCCGTGGCACTGACCGGCACAGTCTTGTCCAGCGCCCCCGTGATGGCCGCCGAGGCGCCCATAGCGAAGACGCTGATTATCGGGGTTGACGGGGCAGCCTTCGATTCACTGGGCCCGGCAGGGATGCCCCGGTTGGATGCGCTGCGTGCTCAGGGCACAACGTCGGTCAGCAACCTGTATACCCAGCCAATGGCGGAGACGTCCTCCGGGCCGGGATGGGCAACCATCGCCACCGGCGTCTGGCCGGACAAGCACAACGTCCTGGACAACGGGTTTGGCTCTCCACAATTTGGCGCTTACCCGGACTACCTGACACGCATCAACGCGGCATCACCGTCGCGCAAGACCGCGGCAATGGGAACATGGCAGCCCATTACCGCCACCATTTTCGGTCCGGGTGTGGACGTGCGGACCAAGTTCTCCACCGATGCGGACACAACGACAGCCGCAGTGGACGCAATTTCCACTGGCTCAGTGGACGATCTCTTCTTCTACCTGGAGGACGTGGACACGGTGGGGCACCGTGTGGGCACCAGTGGGGCTGACTACGGCGCGGCTCTTGCCAGCGCGGACGCAAGGATTGGCCAAGTCATGGACGCGGTGGCGGCACGCCCAAGCAACGAGGAATGGACGGTTGTTGTCACCACCGACCATGGTCACACCCCCACAGGAGGCCACGGCGGAAGCTCCGCGGGGGAGCGGCGTGTCTTTACCACGATGGTTGGCAAGGGAATCGCCGCAAACCTCACCCGGTACGACGCCAAGCTTGTGGACGTTGCCCCCACCGTCATGGCCGCCGCAGGGGTGCCCGTGAAGTCCGAATGGAATCTCGACGGAAATCCCTTTGGCAGCCTCACCCACGATGACTTCGACTCCCTGCGCCCAGTGCTGCAGCCCGGCGTCGATGAGACCGCGATCCCCGCGGGCACTCTTGGGTGGACCAAGGCGACGCCTGTGGGGTGGTCCATCGACAACTCGGCAATGCCTACCGGGGGGACTGCGGAGTGGCGGGGGTGGACCTTTGCCACGGATGACTTCTGGACAGCGGCCGATCGCGATCAGGGCCGTGAAACGACGGTACGTGGCCGCGACGTAATCGCGGTGGCTGACTCGGACGAATGGGACGACAAGCAGCACGCGTCCGGTCAGTTCGACTCGACGCTGGTCAGTCCCGCTTTTCCCGTTGACGGGCTGCGACGCGCGAGCCTCAGCTACGCAACCAACTACGCCATCGATGGTCCCCAGTCAGCCACAGTCACAGTAACCTTCGATACCGGGGCCACCCAGACGCTGAAGAGTTACTCCACGGCTACGAATACGGTGGAGAAACTGCCCTTCACCGTGCCAACAGGAGCCACGACGGCACAGTTCCGGTTCCGTTACACGGGAGAGAACAGTTCCTTCTGGGCTGTGGACGCGGTGGGTATCCAGGACGCGATCGCGGCGTCCGACATCCGTTACGTGGTCAACGCCGGCGGACAGCAGACATCTGACTGGGTGTCGCTGACCAGTGCGGCCGCCCAGGACGGGGGTCTCCTCAACAGCACGGCCGATCAGCCCTTCGGTGCGGACCCGGCCGGCGGAGCGCCCTGGGGATACGAAAGCCCCGGTAGTGGGAGCAGCGGCGAATCCAGCGGAGATATGTTCTCAACTTTGCGGTACGCCGTATCCAGCCGGGACCTGACCTACCGGTTCGGAAACCTTCAGCCGGGCATGTACACGGTTCACGCCGGGTATGCCGATCCCTGGTCCTGGGACAACCGCGGTGCCGAGGTGACCATTAACAACGAGGTCCGCGAAGCCGACCATGACTACTCATCGGAGAACCAGGCCGCGGCCTACGGCAACGTCACCGTTGGCGAGAACGGCGAACTCACCTTCACGCTCAGCAAGACGCGCTCCTCTGATGTGCAGTTGAGCTGGCTCATTGTCAGTGCCGTGAACCCTGGGGAAACCGGTAACCCGCCCACGCACTCGGCCACCACCGCCATGCGATGCATCGGAAACAAGGCCTACCTCGCGGTCTCCGTGCAGAACACCACAGCAGAGGCTCTGACCATCGCTGTGGATACTGCCTATGGGTCCAAGTCCTTTGCCGGGGTAGCACCTGGGAAGAGTGCTTCGATCGCTTTCAACAGCCGTGCTGCGATACTCCCGGCCGGCTCCGTCAGTGTCACCTCGGGTGCAACGGATGAGTCTGCAGGCTTCACCTCGACAGTTCCTTACACCGGCACCAGCTGCCCATAAGCAGCCCGGCTGCCTCAGCAGGCCAGCACGGTCGCGTTGCCCTAATGGGCCGGCGCGGCCGTGCTTTTGCGCACCATGAGGCGGGTCGGCACCGTGGTGACGACGCTGGCCGGGGTGTTACCGGCGATCTGCTGAAGCAGCTTTTCAATGCTCAGCCGGCCAACTGCGAGGAAGTCTTGACGGATGGTGGTCAGTGGAGGCCAGAAGGAAGTGGATTCCTCGAGGTCATCAAATCCCACAATGCTGACATCCTTCGGGATGAGGCGCCCAAGTTCATGAAGGGCTCGCATTGCCCCGAGCGCCATCTGATCGTTCGCGGCGAAGATTGCGGTGACTTCCCGATTGCGGCCAAGCTCCATCCCGACCTGATATCCGGATTCGGTGGACCAATCTCCATGAAGGACAGTGGGCGCTTCGATGCCTGCCTCGTCCAGCGTCCGTCGCCAGGACTCCTCCCGGTGCCTGGCTGAAAAGGAGGAGACTGGGCCCCCTATGTGCCAAACCTGCTGGTGGCCTAGATCAAGGAGATGCTCAGTAGCAAACCGCGCACCCTCGGCTTGGTCTGTATCCACCATGGGATAGCCGTAACCGGGGCTTGAGTCGATGACCACAGCGGGGAGGTCCTCGGGCAACGTAATGTCCGCACGATCAAACAGGTGCGCCTCGAAGATGATGACCACCCCGTCCACATCTTGCTCCTTCAGCCGGTTGTAGGCGCCTGTCACGGTACCTGTAGTGGGATCGTGGAGGGGGATGAGGTTCACCGAGTATCCGGCCTGTGACGCAGCGGTTGCGATGGCATCCAGGGTGCGTCTGTTGCCGTAGGTCGAGAGATTGAACATGATGACGCCAATGGATTTGAACTGACCGCTCTTGAGTGCGCGTGCAGCCCTGTTGGGCCGATAGCCCAGTTCTTTCATGGCGTCCAGCACCCGCTGCTTGGTCTTTTCTTCAACATTCGTCAGGCCGTTGGATACGCGGGAGACGGTCTGGGCGGAAACCCCGGCTGCTCGTGCAACATCGCCGATTGAGGGGCCGCGGGCAGCTCGGGCACTCCTGACCGAGGGTGAATCGCTGGTGTGCGACGTGCTGGCCGGGCTAACGCTGTCTGCGGCATCCTCTTGTATGTTCACCTAAACATGCTAATCTTCTTTCAAGAATGTTTGCGTAAACATAGCGAGAAGAGAAGAATTTATCATGACAACGACGTCGCCCGTGGCCGACGCTCCACCCTTGGTCCAATCCCGCAAGCGCGCAGGTAGATGGATGGGGTGGGCATTCGTGGGCCCGTTCATGGCTGTCTTCCTGCTGGTATTCGTGGCTCCAGTCCTCTACGCGTTCTACCTGAGCCTCTTCCAGAACCAGATGGTGGGCGGCGACAAGTTCGTTGGGGGAGCCAACTATCTTCAGGCGCTTGGCGATCCCCAGTTCTGGGACTCCGTGATCAGGGTGGCCATCTTCCTGGTGGTCCAGGTCCCCATCATGTTGTTCCTCGCCCTTTTCGCAGCCTTGGCACTGGACAGCGGGCGTCTCCGCGCGTCGTCGTTCTTCCGCATTTCTGTATTCCTCCCGTACGCAGTACCGGCAGTAGTGGCGACGCTGATGTGGGGATTCATCTACGGCCCCCGTTTTGGCCTGTTCGGCAGCATTAACGATTTCTTCGGGTTGGATCTGGCCGAGCCCCTCTCTTCCAGCTGGATCCTCGCCTCGATCGGGAACATCAACACCTGGGAGTTCACGGGCTACAACATGCTGATCTTCTATTCGGCGCTGAAGGTCATCCCCGCGGAACTGTATGAGGCAGCAAACCTTGACGGAGCAGGCACGTTCCGGGTGATCCGGAGCATCAAGCTTCCCTCCATCCGCGGAGCCATCGGCATTGCGAGCATCTTTTCGGTCATCGGCAGCTTCCAGTTGTTCAACGAGCCGAACATCCTCAAGGCGTTGGCACCAAACTCCATCAGCTCATACTTCACGCCGAACATGTACGCATACAACCTCTCGTTTGCAGGCCAGCAGTTCAATTACGCCGCGGCTATCTCCATCATCATGGGCGTCCTGACGGTCATTGTTGCCTACGTCGTCCAACTCTCCGGCTCGCGAAAGGATGCCTAGCCCATGTCCGTACGTTTGAGCCCAGCCCATTCCAGCGATACCGCGCCCAAACCGTCACCGGCGGTGAGGCCCCGGCGGTCACCTGCACCCAGGTTGGCCGCCCGGCGCCACGGCGTCAGCCGGAAGCGCTCGTCCGTCCTTCTCACCATCCTGATGGGGGTCATGGCAGTGTACGCACTGCTTCCCTTGTTCTGGTTGCTGGTCAACTCCACCAAGACGCAGACCTCCCTTTTCAGCTCCTTCGGCCTGTGGTTCTCCGGGGACTTCGCACTGTGGGACAACATCGTGGGTACCTTGACCTACAACGACGGCGAATTCCTGCGCTGGCTTGCCAACACCGTGCTCTATGTCGTGGTGGGTGCCGGCGGGGCAACATTCCTTGCCACCCTGGCCGGCTACGGCCTGGCCAAGTTCGATTTCCCCGGCAAGCGCGGCGTCTTCGCGGTGGTCCTGGGAGCGGTAGCTATTCCGGGCACTGCCCTTGCCGTTCCGACGTTCCTCATGTTCAGCCAGATGGGGCTCACGAACACCCCGTGGTCGGTCATCATTCCGTCCCTGATCAGCCCGTTTGGGCTCTACCTGGTGTGGATCTACGCCCTCGAATCCGTCCCCACGGAAGTTCTGGAAGCAGCGCGCATGGACGGGGCAGGGGAGTTCCGCACGTTCTTCACCATCTCGTTGCGAATGCTCGCTCCCGGCTTCATCACCGTCCTGTTGTTCACGGTGGTGGCCACCTGGAACAACTATTTCCTCCCCTTGATCATGTTGAGCCAATCAACCTGGTACCCGCTCACCGTGGGGCTCAACAGCTGGAACGCCCAAGCGACTACGGCCGGAGGCGAGGCCATCTACAACCTCGTCATCACCGGATCATTCCTCACCATCGTGCCCATCGTGGGGGCGTTCCTCTTCCTCCAGCGCTTCTGGCAGTCAGGACTGTCTGCGGGAAGCGTCAAGTAGAAGACCCGACGACGGCGACCTCCCGCCGTCGTAAATCTCCAAACCGCATCTGAAAGGCACTCATTCAATGAAGAACAACCATCGCTTCCGGCGGGTGGCCACTGCCGCCCTGGCGGCAAGCCTCATGATCGGCGGCCTCGCCGCCTGCAGCGGCTCGGGAACAACGGCAAACGCAGGAGCCGAAGGCGCAAGTGCCGCGGACATCGCGAAAGCACTCGATACCGAAACCACCCTCACGGTGTGGGGTTGGGCGCCGCAGCTCGAACCGATCGTGGAGGCCTTCGAGGCCAAATACCCCAAGGTCCACGTCAACCTGGAAAACGTGGGAACGGGCAACGCCCACTACACCAAGCTTCAGAACGCCGTTAAGGCCGGAAGCGGTGCTCCGGACGTAGCGCAGATCGAATACAACGCCCTGCCGCAGTTCGCCCTGTCCGATTCCCTGGTAAATCTGAAGGACTTCGGTGCCGAGGAGCTCAAGGACAACTACACGGCGTCCACCTGGGGTTCGGTGAACCTCAACGGTGGCGTCTACGCACTCCCGCAGGATTCAGGTCCCATGGCCATGTTCTACCGGGCGGATGTCTTCGAAAAGCACGGCATCAGCATCCCCACCACCTGGGATGAGTACGTTGAAGCCGGCAAGAAGCTCCACGCTGCCGACCCCAAGGCCTACATCACCAGTGACACTGGCGATGCCGGCTTCACCACCAGCATGATCTGGCAGGCCGGCGGCAAGCCCTACACGCTGGACGGAAGCACCAAGGTAGCCGTTGATCTCCAGGATGAAGGCGCCAGGAAGTGGACCGGCACCTGGAACCAGCTGCTCAAGAACGATCTCCTGTCGCCCGTCACCAGCTGGAGCGACGAATGGTACAAGGGCCTCTCGGACGGAAGCATTGCCACGCTGATCATCGGCGCATGGATGCCCGCAAACCTGGAATCGGGTGCGGCAAGTGCCAGCGGTCAGTGGCGGGTAGCCCCGATGCCGACATATGAGAAGGGCGCAGCCGCAACGGCCGAGAACGGCGGCGGCGGCGACGCCGTACTGAAGCAGAGCAAGAACAAGGCTGCAGCCTACGGCTTCCTCCAGTTCGCCAACGGCCCTGAAGGATCCAAGATCCACGCTGCAAGCGGTGGCTTCCCCTCCACCACGGCCGATCTTCAGAGCGAAGCGTTCCTGAACGCTGAAAACGCCTACTTCGGCGGCCAGAAGATCAACGAGGTCCTGGTCCAGGCTTCCAAGGACGTTGTTCCGGGGTGGAGCTACCTTCCCTTCCAGACCTACGCCAACAGCATCTACAGCGACACCGTTGGTCAGGCCTACGGTTCCAAGGGCGATCTGAATGATGGCCTCAAGGCCTGGCAGGATGCCACGGCAAAGTACGGCCAGCAGCAAGGCTTCACAGTTACCACCAAGTAAGACGTGGCGCGGGTCCGGGGCGGCCCCCGGCCCTGGACCCCGCTCCACCATTTCAGATTGGATTTCCCCTATGCCAACCTTCACTATCGGCGAGCAGGACTTCATGCTTGACGGTCAGGCCCACCGCATCCTTTCCGGCGCCCTGCATTACTTCCGCGTCCATCCGGATCAATGGGCGGACCGGATCCGGAAGGCCAGGCAGATGGGGCTCAACACCATTGAGACCTACATTCCGTGGAACACCCATGCTCCGTCCCCTGAGGTCTTCGACACCTCGGGGGGCTTGGATCTGGGCCGTTTCCTGGACCTGATCGCTGCGGAAGGTATGCACGCGATCGTTCGCCCTGGTCCGTACATCTGTGCGGAGTGGGACAACGGCGGGCTCCCTGCATGGTTGTTTGACCGCGGCGCTGCGGCCATTCGGGCCGATGATCCCGTGTATATGGCAGCCCTCACCGAGTACCTTGAACAGCTCGCCCCCATTCTTGTTCCCCGTCAGATCGACGCCGGCGGTCCCATCATCCTGATCCAGATTGAGAACGAGTACGGTGCCTACGGCGCTGACCGGTTCTACCTGGAAAAGCTCGTCAAGGTCAACCGGGAAATGGGGCTGACCGTGCCGTTCACCACGGTTGACCAGCCGCAGGACGACATGTTGGACAACGGCAGCCTCCCGGAACTGCACAAGACGGGCTCGTTCGGCAGCCGCTCTGCGGAGCGCCTGGAAACACTTCGCCGCCATCAGCCCACCGGCCCCCTCATGTGTTCTGAATTCTGGGTGGGCTGGTTCGATCACTGGGGCGCGCACCACCACACCACCACCGTGGAGCAGTCCGCCAACGATCTGGAGGTGCTGCTGGAGCTTGGCGCGTCCGTGAATATCTATATGTTCCACGGCGGCACCAACTTTGGATTCACCAACGGCGCCAACGACAAGGGCGTTTACCAGCCGATCGTTACCAGTTACGACTACGACGCCCCTTTGGACGAAGCTGGAAACCCGACGCCGAAGTACTGGGCCTTCCGCGAGGTCATTTCCAAATACACACCCCTCGACGACGACGACGTGCCGGCACCTGCGCAACTCGGTTCCAGTTTTAGCGTCCCGCTGGCGCAGTCCCTCCCGCTGTGGGATTGCCTGGACCGGCTCGGGAGGTGGACCTCACACGAGGGAATCCGCTCCCACGATGACCTGGGCCACTACTCCGGCTTCACCCTTTACCGCAGGGAAATCGAAGTTTCCGGTCCCGCTGTGCTGGAGTTCGACGAAGTACGTGACAGGGCCCAGGTATTCCTGGACAGGGTGCCGGTGGGAATCCTCTCCCGGGATCACCATGAAAGTTCCCTGGCGTTGCCCCATGACGCGGTTGGCACGCTGGAAATCCTGGTGGAGGACCAAGGACGCGTGAACTACGGTCCCCGTTTGGGGGAGTCCAAGGGCCTGATCGGAAATGCCCGGATCAACGGAGAAACTCTCTGGAACTGGGACATCCTTCCCTTGGAACTCGACGACGCAGTTCCGGTCTCAGCGGTGTTGGAGGAACAGCCCTCCCTTCCTGACGTACCAGTGTCCGGGCCGGTCTTTGTCCATGGGACTTTTGACCTCCCCGGCGGCGGCGATACCTTCCTTTCCACCATGGGTTGGACCAAGGGCGTGGTGTGGATCAACGGCTTCTGCCTGGGCCGGTACTGGTCCCGCGGACCGCAGGCCACGCTTTACGTTCCCGGCCCCCTCCTGCGAAAGCACGGCAACACCATCACCATGCTTGAACTCCAGGCGGCCTCCCACAGCACGGTTTCTTTCGTGGCCAGCCACGATCTTGGCCATACGGAGTTCTGACCATGACGCTGACTCAAGCAACAACGGCAGGAACTGCTGCTCCGACCGGCCGTCAGTTTCGGATTTCCGCGGAATCGGAGACAGATGGCCGCGTGGTCGCGGCGGTGATCACGGAGGTCGGCGGCACCATCCGCAGCCTCACCGTGGACGGCGAGCCTCTGATCGAGGAGTTCCCCGAGTTCGGTCTCCCCAAACACTGTGAGGGCGAGATCCTCATTCCTTGGTCCAACAGGGTCCGGGATGGGCGATGGCCGCATGACGGGAAAGAACTCCAACTGGCCATCAGCGAACCCGGGCGTGGCAACGCCATTCACGGCCTGGTCAGGTTACGTCCTCACACGATGGTTCGCCGGTCCGCCAGCGAGCTGACCCTTCACGTTCGGATCTACCCGAGCGACGGTTATCCGTTCGCTGTGGACGTGGAGACCACGTATTCGGTATCTCCGGAGGGGCTGGCGGTCACTCACGCTTTGACCAACAAGTCAGCCAAGCCCGCCCCTGTGGCCATTGGTTCCCATCCGTACATGCGGGTGGGTGCCACACCCATGCAGGACGTTTCCTTGACCATCAACGCTGCCTCCTATGTGGTGGTGGATGAGCGTCTGAATCCCGTGGGGACGTCCCCTGTCTCCGGGACGCCCATGGATCTGTCCGCAGGGCCCAAGGTGGGCTGGCTGCACCTGGACACAGCATTCCTGGATCTCACTCCGGCGCCGGACGGAATGTACCGTCACCTCCTGGAGGCGCCCAATGGTGACGCCGTGGAGGTCTGGGGCGATGCCAACTACCAGTACGCGCAGGTGTACACCACCACGAGCTATCCAGCGGGAGGCCACCGGACCGCGGTAGCGGTGGAACCCATGACGGCGCTCCCCAACGCCTTCAACTCCGGAGCCGGCCTGCGCTGGCTAGAACCGGGGAGGAATGGATCTCGACCTGGGGGATTTCACACCGGCTCGGCCCCGCACAGGGCAACCACCATAGAGGAGAGAACTGACCATGGCATGGCTAGTAACTGGAGGAGCCGGCTACATCGGCTCCCACGTAGCCCAAGCACTCATGGATGACGGCCACCACGTGGTGGTCATCGATGACCTGTCCAGCGGCAAGCGCGGATTTGTGCAGGAAGGCGCAGCCTTCGAACAGGGATCCCTGCTGGATACTGGTTTCCTTAAAGACGTCTTCGCACGCCACGACGTGGCCGGCGTGATCCACTTAGCGGGTTTCAAGTACGCCGGCGTATCGGTTGAATGGCCGCTTCACACCTATTTCCAGAACGTCACCGGTACGGGAAACCTGCTCGCCGCCATGGAAGCAGCCTCTGTACGGGCGATCGTCTTTTCCTCCAGTGCCGCCGTTTATGGGAATACGGATGTGGATCTCGTGACCGAATCGACGCCCACGAGGCCGGAATCTCCCTATGGAGAATCCAAGCTCATTGGTGAGTGGCTCATCGCCGACCAATCACGGGCAACCGGGCTTCGCCATACATCCCTCCGGTATTTCAACGTTGTTGGCTCCGGGATTCCGGACGTGGTGGATGTCAGTCCGCACAACCTGTTCCCCTTGGTCTTCCAAGCGCTGAAGGATGGCGCAACGCCGAAGATCTTTGGTACTGCCTATGCCACGCCGGACGGCAGCTGCGTCAGGGATTACGTCCACGTTGCCGACGTTGCCGCGGCCCACGTGGAAGCTGCCCGGAAACTCCAAGAGGGCGTTGATCTTGAACCCGTCTACAACCTTGGCAGCGGTACCGGGGTATCTGTCCGTCAGATCATGACCGAAATGGCCTCTGTGACGGAGATTCAGTTCGCTCCACAGATTTGCGCAGCCCGGCCCGGCGATCCTGCCCGGATCGTCGCTTCCGGCGAACTGGCACGCCGGGACATCGCCTGGGAACCGAGGCATACGCTCCGGGACATGATCTCCAGCGCCTGGGCGGCAGCCGGGAACCAGAAGTTATCCACCCACTAGCACTGCAACGCACTATCCCAAAGGAACATCATGATCGACGCCCCGGAACTGCTGGCTACTGTCACGGCTACCAGCAAGACCACCATGGAAATCAACCTCAACGCCGCCATCCAGGCTGCGGAGCAGCGCGCGCGCAATGAAGGCCGCTGCGGGATCCTGGTCACGCGGCTGGACTATGCGTCTTACACGGTGGAGCTCTCACCGGACGTGCCCTACGGCTACACCTATGAGAAGCATGACGCCTGAGGCGAAGGTATCGCGGGGCGCGCCTCGCTCCACCCGCCGGCGCTTCACTGTTCGAATCCGTTCAGCGGATTCGGCCAGGATCCTCTTGTCATGCGTGCTGGTCGGCTTCAGCCTGGTGCTGGGCCTTACGCCGGGGTGGGCTTCGGAGATCAACGGCTCCGACATCAAGATCAGTGTTGACATTGCGCCGCGCACACAATGTAGCGGCCAGTGCGTTCCGAACGGACTCCCCGCGACAGGCCTCGACCCCGTAGGGGCCCTCGTGGCTGCCGGGCTCTGCGGCGGGACCGGGGTGCTCCTCCTGTTCGTCGGGCGCGGGCAAGCCGCTACGCGACGCCTTCCCAAGGGCGGCTAGGCCAAGGACGCGACATCATGGATCCACGCCCCGCCAAAAGGTACAAAAACCCCTTGCCGGGTGCCAATATTCCGTGTAAGTTTACGTAAACATTCTTAAGAATCTTTGCACCTGGTTACCTGAATCACCTGCCCCGGTGCGCACAGCCGCGCATCGCCCAGCATGCCCACCCACCCTCGAGGCAACCGCTCACAGCGGGCGGGGAGGGTGGAATTTCGCCCAACTGGACTCCGTATACGAGCACGGAGTCCGCCCTGGCGCTTCCCTTACCGACACCTCAGGATATGAATCTCCCCCGCATTGCAATGAAGGAGCAAGACGATGAGCAAAACAAGCTTGATCGTAAGAATCTCAGCAGTTGCCGCTGGCACTGCCGTACTGGCCGGCGTGGCCGGAGCCGCACTGGCTGAAGAAAACCATGGCGACCAGGACGTCGACGTGAACGTGGCGATTGCGCAGATCGATGAGCCCGGAATTCTGGCCATGAGCGTGGCAGGAACCACGGCCACCCTGACCGAAGCCGGCTCGTCTCCCACCGTCCGCCAGTTCACGGGTTCGCTGCCCACGGTAACGGTGACTGATACACGACTCCCGGACCAGATCCCGGCCGGCGCCGGCTGGTACGTCATTGGTACATCCACCGACTTCACGGGAACCACGGGCCAGCCGGCGATCGGGGCTGGACATTTGGGGTGGTCTCCTTCGCTGATTGACGGTGGTGAATCGGGGCAGGTTGCCGAGGGCGACGTTGTGGAAACGGTCATGGACTCGGGTGCGGACGCAGTGGGCCTGGTGGACCAGGAATTGCTGGCCCTGGCCCTGGACTCAGCCGCGGTTGCGCCTGAAGGGCAGTGGACCGCAACGGCCGGATTGTTCCTCCGTACGCCGGCTACCGTCGCGCCCGGCGACTACACCGCGAACCTGACGTTGTCGTTGTTCGAGTAGACGCATTGGTGGTCCGGCTCCTGGGGGAGCCGGACTATTTTTGTGTCCAGTATGAAAAAGTTGCAGAGAAATGTCCTGACTGCCGAATACAAGGAGCGCCCATTGATTCCCGAAATAGCTGGACTTCCTTCCCTTGAGTGGACGTCATCGCCCAGCCACGCGAGCTACGACGACGCCGAGGGAACACTTACGCTCACGGCAGCGCCCGGCGTCGATTGGTCCAACGACTCGCTCGGGGCGAACAGCAGCACCGGGCCTCGGCCCTGGCTTTCACGGCTCCAACGTCGTTCTCGTTGTCGGCCAGGGTCATGGTGGCCTCGCCACGCACAACGTTCGACGCCGGTGTGCTGGCTTTGTGGACGGACAGCGACCACTGGGCCAAGCTTTGCTTCGAGTACTCTCCGAAAGGGGAGGCCATGGTGGTCAGCGTGGTGACCAATACCTACTCTGATGACTCGAACGGTCCGGTGGTGACCGCACCGTGGGTCTACCTGCGGGTCAGCCGGGTGGGTCCCGCTTGGGCGTTCCACTCGTCAACCGACGGGCGGGACTGGTCCTTTGTTCGTCTTTTCAGGCTGGACACCGACAAACCTGTCCGCGTTGGGTTCATGTCGCAGGCGCCCATGGGGGATAGCTGCGAGGCGCGGTTCGACAGCATCAAATTCATAGAGGCAGCACCGGAGAACCTCCGCGACGGCAGCTAAGCCCCCGGCCACGCAGCCCGGGCCCTGAGGGCGCCGGGCCGCGCGGTCAGTGCTGTACGGCGATCCGTTCGGTGGCGACTGCATCATGCCCTACTTCTCCGGTGCCGTTTTTCTTCTGCGCTGCCCGTTCGCCGACGCAGACTGTCTGCCGTGGCGCGGGCTCAAAGGGTGAACGCGATCGGGTGATGCATCTTTATCAGGATGCTCCCTGTACTGGCTGCCTCAGGGAATCGCAGGCACGGCGGTCGCCGTCGCGACCGGTGCGGGAGTGGGCAGAATGGCCGGTGCCGGTGCCGGTGCCGGCGTGACGGGTTCGACAGGTGCCGGCGCGGTGGTTGGCGGAGCCGTTGGCGTTACCGGCGGTACCGGTGCGGTGGTTGTCGGATTCGTTGGTTCCGTGGTTGGCGGCGTTGTTGGCGTTACTGGTGCGGTGGTTGGCGGCGTTGTTGGAACACCCGGCGTTGCCGGCGGTGACGTCGGACTAGACGCAGGCGGTGTGGTTGCCGGTGTGGGGCGGCTGTCGGTGCTGGGGAGTGGTTGGCGGCGCGAACGGTACCGGCGGGTCTGTGGCCGGCGGTGTGGGTGCCGGTGCCGGCGGTGGAGTCGTGGGACCGGCGGCAGGTGTCTCTTGGTTCCCAAGCGCGGTAGTGGGCGACCATTGCGGCACGTTCCATGCCGGCGTCGTACCTGTCTGCTGCGCGAAGCTGGTCAGCCGCAGCGCATTGACATACGCCTCAAATGCCAGGGGTACCAGGCTCCACACTGACGGATCGGCCAGTGTGCCGTTCACGATGGTTTCAAAATGAAGATGGCACCCGGTGGACGCACCGGTTGAGCCAACAAGCCCTACGACGTCGGCAGCCAAGACCGTTTCTCCCTTGCGCACTGCGACGGACTGCAGGTGGTTGTAGGTGGTGACCAGGCCGCTGCCGTGGTCTATTTCCACCCGGTTTCCTCCGCCCCAAGGATGCCAGCCGACCTCGCGGACGGTTCCCTCATCAGCGGAATGCACCGGCGTGCCACAGGCTGCGGCGTAGTCCTGTCCCGTATGGAATTCTCCGGCGGAACCCGTCATGGGGTTGGTGCGCTGCCCGAACGGCGAACTCGGATGGAGGTTCACCAGCGGAGACATCAAGGTCCCTGGAATCAAGGTCCCTGGGCCAGGCCGGGCCGGGCGGCGGGACGTGACACCTGCGGTTGCGCCCCATGAGCCGCCGCTGAAGGAACAGGTGCCGGGTGCTGCCAGGCTTTGGGGGCCCAGGAAGCCCGCGATCTCCTCGGCCAACTGCCGGTATTTGGTGTAGTGGTCAGGATCTTGGTTCCGCTGCACGCGGTGGATGGCAATGCTGGGAGGCAGAGCCTGCCAGTCCTTGACGTCTTTCAGGGCCAGGAAGAAGCTGGTTGCGCTGACAAAGGGATCCATGCGATCGGCGGAGGAGCCCCAGGCCCCATTGGCGCGCTGCTGGAACAGGCCCCGCGAGTCCGGCCCTGCGGCGTCACCGTAGTCCTTGCTCTCGAGGGACGATTCGCCAAGTGCGGCCTGAATGCCAAGGATCCGGGCATCGGCGGGTAGGGCCAACTCTTCCGCCGCCGCCACAATGGCGGAGGCGTTCCGGAGTTGGACGTCTGAAACGGGGCCGCCCGGTGGGAGCGCTCTGCCCCTGGTGTTCGTTTGCCCGCACAGCAGCGCCCCTATGCCATCCGAAGGTGCGAAGGTGGGTGACGTCGTCGTGGAGGCGCTTGAGGCCTGAAATGCGGGCTCGTTCGCGGAACCCCTGGATCCTGCTGGGCTCCCTGCTGCCGCCGCCGGAGCGGGTTCAGCGGTGTGTGCCTGGGCTTGCTCTGCGGAGGGGTGGAGAGTCTGAACAGCACCCGAAGGGAAGCTGCCGATCAAGGTTGCCGCAATGAGTACTGCCAGGGGCAGCGGGATCCGGTGGCGTGTCCGGGTGGCGGGCGGAACGTGCAGCGGGGTTACGCGGTGGTGGCCGTCAGAATGGCCGGTATTCACGGCGCTCACCGTTAGGGGCGGGGTCTAGCCCGGCCAAAGAGTTGGAGGTCGACGACATTGTCTAGATCCGATCCGGATATGTTTACGTGAACATGATGTCAACGTAAACATACCGCCGACCGGTGAAGTGGTCAAGACTTGTGCTGCCGGTGGACCGACAATTCCAGATCGATAAAGGCCGCAATCATGGCCCGGTACATTCGCTCCACCACATCCGGCGCAGCCCCGGACTCCTCAGCGATTGACCGTACCTTTGCAATGACCTTCTCGACTCGGTCAGGCGCCTGGACGGCAGCCCGATCCGCTTTGAGCTTACCGGCCTCTTCCACCCAATGTTGCCGCCGGGAAACAAGCTCCACGATCTCCCGATCCAATTCATCGATCTCTGCGCGAATACTCTCAATGTCCAGGCTCGTCATCCCACCAACCCTACCCATGCCCTGTGGATATCCAGATGCTTGGGTAAACCAAACAAGGTAAGTTGGCATGGTGATTCCCTCCGTGAAACCTGCCATTGACCGCGCCCCCGGAGTCTCCAAGGAGATCGAGGACGCGGCCTGGTATGTGCTCGGTCCGGCGCTGCAGGGGAGACCTTCGGCGCTGGACGGCCGGACACTGACGTGGACCGCGGATGCCGCCGGTGAGCTGTTGGAACGGCTGGAACGCGGGGTGGAAGATTCCAAAGCTCCCATGATGACCAACCTTCGGCAGAACCTGGAAGGCGCGTCGCGTGAGGCCAAGTTGCTGGCCGTGGAATTGCTGTTCCTGCAGTCGCTGCCGCTCGCGCACGAGGTCAAGTCCCTCAGGGTGAAGCGTGCCCGTGTTGCCGAGGCCGCGTCCTGGGTTGAGCCGGAAATTGAGCTGCCTGAAGAACTCTACGAAGGCATGACGGACCATGGAGTCATCCGTGACCGTACGGCGGAGTTCAACTGGACCATCTGGGACCACCTGAAGTGGCTTTGCCGCTTTGCAGCCCACGTGGACAGCCAGAGCACTGCCACCATCAATGAGGCTCTTGAGGACCCGCTGAAGTTCCACGAACTCGCTGCCGCAACACCCGAAGACCAACCTGCCCTGCGCCGCAGCATCGAGTACCTGGTGTGGCCCAGCTATTTTGAGCCCGTGGTGGCCGATGTGGAGCGCCAGGAGATCCGGGACGCCTTTGCTTCGCTCGTGGGCGGCGCCAAGGGTGATTCGGACGAGGACATCACCGCGGACATCCATCGCATCCGCCTGCACCTGGACGAGCAAGCCGGGCAGCGCATCGACTGGTACGCCCGCCAACTGGTGAGCCAATGGCGCAAAGTGGGAGATCCAGGTCGCCGCTCCTGGCTCCTGCGCACCCATCACGACAATGCGGACCTCCTGGCTGCCTGGGTAGCCGAAGAGAAGGCCACCTTGGACGTGGAACACCTGCGGACCCTGACGGCAGGAGTTACTGCAGGCGTGGTCCAGCACGCCGTGGACGAGGACTACAAACACCTTGGCTATGTGGAACGCGAGGATACCAAGACCGCCGTCTTTGCCTTCCTGACGGTGATGAAACCGGGCGATCTCACGCTCTACCAGCATGCGGGCCGGGTCCGTGTTGGCGTTGTCCTGGGCGAGCCCGAACACCACGAGGACAACCGCCGCATCCGCCGCAAGGTCCGCTGGTTTGATGACAGTTACGCCATCCCCGAACTTCCGCGGCATGCCCAGCGTCAACTGTCCACCCCGGGGATCCTGGTGGATGTCACCAGGGTCATCCAGGCCCTGCAGGAACTGCTCCCGGTAGAAGCCGAAACCGACGGCGAGGACGAGGCCCCGCCCACCGCCGTCGTCGAGGTTGTCCAACAAGGTTTCCGGCCCCTGACCGAAGAGTTCGCAGCGTCCCTGCACATGGACCTCGAACCCCTCGAGGAGATCGCCGAGCTGCTGGAGGAGAACCGGCAGTTGGTTCTCTACGGTCCTCCGGGAACCGGCAAGACGTACCTCGCCAAACACCTCGCCGCCGAGCTCGCGGGCGATCACACCGATGAACGGGTGAAGCTGGTCCAGTTCCACCCGTCGTACGCCTACGAGGATTTCTTTGAGGGCTACCGCCCGGACAAGACCGACGACGGACAGGTTTCCTTCAAACTGGTCGCGGGACCCCTGCGCCGGCTCGCGGAGGAAGCCGCCAAGCCGGAAAACGCGCACAAGCCGTACTTCCTCATCATCGACGAAATGAACCGCGCCAACCTGGCCAAGGTTTTCGGTGAGCTGTACTTCCTGCTGGAGTACCGGGACGACCGCATCTACCTGCAATACAGCCCCAACGAGCCGTTCAGCTTGCCTGACAACCTCTACATCATTGGCACCATGAATACAGCTGACCGTTCCATCGCCATGATGGACGCGGCCATCCGTCGCCGTTTCGCCTTCATCGAGCTGCACCCCAAGGAGGAACCGATCCGCGGCACGTTGCGCCGGTTCCTGGCAGCGCGGGGGCTGGACACGCTCAATGCGGACCTGCTGGACGCGCTCAATGACGCGATTGACGATTGGGACCGGGACCTGATGATCGGGCCGTCGTACTTCATGAAGAACGCTGCCCAAAATCCCACGGGCTTGCGCCGGATCTGGAAGTACGAGCTCATGCCGCTGTTGGAAGAGCACTACCACGGGCAACTGAACCGGGCACAGCTGGAGGAGCGCTTCGGCCTGGCCCAGCTGCTGGGACGTCTTGCAGCCCGCTAAGGCCATCCCGCCGCGGCCGGGCCGGGCACCTGCCAGCGCCGGGCGGGTCACCAGCGCGGGCCGGATCACCGCGGGCCCCCGGCACATCGTCCTGGACGAGCTCTCCGGCGGCGTGGTGGACAAGCTCGACCCCCAGTCGGCAGCGTTCATCAATACCAGCGGCCTGGCCAAGGCCTCTCCCATGGGCATGGGCCTGTACCGGATTGAGCCGGTGGGCAAAGTGGGCTCGGTGCGGACTGCCTCGGTGCAGTTGGAAGTCCGGCCCAAGGATCGCCTTGGCCTCAGCCGGTTGCTGTTCCTGCTCAGCTACGCCGGTGACCAGGGCTTCCGGGACCATTCAGTGGAGGCCGCGGAACACCCGGATTTGTGGAGTGCCCTGTCGGAATCGCTGGCGCAGTTGGCGGACAGGGCCCTCAGCCGCGGCGTCCTGCAGGGCTACCTGACAGTGGAAGAGTCGCTGCGGACCGTGAAAGGCCGGATCCGGATCTCTGACCAGATCTCGCGCCGGCCCGGAATGATGGTTCCGTTGGAAGTCTCCTACGACGAATTCACCGAGGACATTGCTGAGAACCGCATCCTCCGGGCCGCTTTGGAACGGATGGGTAAGGTTCCCGGTGTCCGGCCTGACGTCCTAAGCCGTTTGCGCCAGCTCAAGGGAAAGCTCGACGCCGTGACGCGGCTTCAGTCCGGGGCGCCGCTGCCGTCGTGGCGGGCCAGCCGGATGAATCTCCGGTACCACCCAGTGTTGAGGCTGTCCGAAGTGATCCTGCGCAATGCCTCCGCTGAAGCCGGCGAGGGCAAACAGCAAACAGCGTCTTTCGTGGTGGACATGGCCAAGGTGTTCGAGGAATTCGTGGGAACTGCCCTGCGTGGGGCCATGAGCGCCCACCCGGGTGAGATGCGCCTCCAGTACGGTGCGCTGCTCAACGAGGCCGTGAATGACTCGGACCGACTGACAGTCCGCCCCGACGCCGTCCATTTCCTGGGCGGCCGCCCCGTGGTGGTCTATGACTCCAAGTACAAAGCAGCGTCCGACGCCGGGGCCTCGCTCAGTGCCGACCATTACCAGTTGCTGGCGTACTGTACGGCGCTCCGGGTTCCTACAGCCTGGCTGGTTTATGCCGGCCGTGGGGACGTGAAATTGCGGCGCATCCTGAACACGGATATCGACATCGTGGAGTATCCGTTGGACTTGTCGCTGCCGCCGTCCGAGATTCTGGCCGCGGTGGCCGACCTCGCTGAACAGTCCTGGGGCGAAGTAGTACGCCAGGTTGTGGCGGGCCGATCGGCGTCGGACTAGCCTGAGAGGTAACCCGTACCCAAAGATCGACGATCAGGAGGCATCATGGCCGGCAAGAAATCCTGGCGTGACATGAGCAAGGGCCAACGCATCTCGGTTCTGGCCAGCGGAGCCCTGAACCTGGCTTTGCTGGTGGCCGCGCAGCGCAGCATCGCCAAGACCCCGGATTCAGACATCAGGGGCAAGAAGGCTGTCTGGCGCGCGGTGTCGTTCATCAACTTCTTCGGCCCGGTCAGCTACTTCCTGTTCGGCCGCCGTCGTGATGCAGCGGGGTTGAAGAACTAAAAAGCTCAGGCGGGCACTTTGACCGTAAACGTGGTGCCGCGGCCTGGTTCGCTCTCCAGGGTGATGGTGCCGCCGTGGGCTTCGACGATTGCCTTGCTGATGGGCAGCCCCAGCCCAACACCGGGTATGGCGCTCTTGCGAACCCCGCCGGCCCGGAAGAACTTGGTGAAGGCCTCCGCCTGCTCCTCTTCGTTCATGCCCATGCCCGTGTCAGTGACGCGGCAGAACACAAAGTCATCGTCCTCCCACGCGGCCACTTCCACGTCGCCGCCGTCGGGAGAGTACTTGATCGCATTGGAAACGAGGTTGTCCAGTACCTGCGCAATGCGTGAGGAATCGACGTGGGCTTCCAACGCCTCAGGAAGGTCCACCGAGAGGCGGATGCCTGCTTTGGCCGCCCGGGGTTCCGCGGAGATCACGCTGCCCCGGACCAACTCCGCCACGTCAACGGCGTGTGGCTGGATGACGATCTGGCCTGAGCGTACGGCCAGGAGGTCGGAAACAAGGGTGAGGAGCCGCTCGGCGTTGCGCCTGACGATGTCGAGTTGCTTGCGGGAGCGCGCGTCGAGGGCGTCGGGATCGTCCAGGATCAACTCGACGTAGCCCAGGATGGACGTCAACGGGGTCCTGAACTCGTGGGAGACGTTGGAAACAAAGTCGTCCTTGGCCGCCAAGGCGTTCACCAGGTCCGTGACGTCGCTGAACACCACCACCGATCCCGTGAACTTTCCAGTGTCGTCCACCATGGGCCGGGCACTGGCGGTGAAGGCGCGTTGATTCTCTCCGACGCCGAGCCATACCAACTGATCGGTGAACCGCTCGCCCAGGACGGCGCGTCTCACCGGACGGCGGTCCGCTTCCAGCGGCGTGGTCCTGTCGATGTCGAAGATCAGCAACTGGGACTCGTTGGGATCGTCGACATCGGTAGGAGTGGCCAACACATGGGTTTGGCGTTGGCGGCGGTTCATGAGGATGTCATGCCCCTCGCCGTCTACCGCTACTACTCCCAGGGGCAGTGCTTCCATCACGGTATTCAGGAGCCTTTCCTGCTTGGTGCTGACCTCCAGGGCTGCTTTGAGTGCCTTGTCCTTTTCCTCCAAGGCGCGCTGCTGGCGCACCATGCTCAAGGTCAGGACGCTGACGGAGACGCCGATTCCAAGGATCAGAATGGGGAAGAGCAACGGCTTGGTGAGGGCCTGTTCAGTTAAGTCACCTCTGACAAACAAGGGAACCCACACGATGGCCAAGGGCCCGAGGAATGACAGGACTATGGCCAGTTTTGGATAGAGGCCCGATGCGCAGAGCCAAATGACAGGCAGCACCACCAGAACGCTGAGTCCAGTGAGTGCTTCTTGTCCACCTTCACGTCCGAAGGCTATGGAGACCATGTCCAGGACAGGGATGACGAGGAAGCTGGGGAAGGGCAACCGGTGCCACGGGACAATCACGCATGCGGCAAGGAGGAATGCCTGGCTCAGCAGGAATAACAGGAAGTAGGGATTCTCCAGCGTTGCCGGGAAAAACAACCAGACCAGAATGGCCGAAAGACAAACACAAACTGACAACGGCAGTTGGCTGAGGACAACCCGCATCCGCAGGGTATGTTCGTGGAAAGAGCGCTGAAAAACCAGGAGTTTCTTCTTTTCACCGATATCCCACGTCGAAGGGTGGGTCATGGCACATCCACCACGGATGCAGAAGAAAGTCGGTTCATAAGATCAGCCTAACCATAATGGATATACTTCTGAGGTTATCGAAGGGGCTGAGGGGCAGCGATGAGTGAAGTACGTGTGGGGCTGGTCATTGAAGATGACCAGGATATTCGCGAGCTGGTAAGGGTAGTCCTATCCCAGGCGGGGTTTGATGTGCACACTGCGTCCACCGGATCCGCGGGTGTGACGTCGGCGCGTGAACTGAATCCGGACGTCATTACGTTGGATCTCGGCCTCCCGGATATTGACGGCTTTGAGGTTGCCCGCCAGATCCGCAAGTCCTCCGATGCCTACATCATCATGCTGACCGCCCGCGCCGAGGAACTCGATACCCTCATGGGTCTGGAGGCCGGTGGCGACGACTACCTCACCAAGCCGTTCCGTCCCCGCGAACTGCGCGCCCGTGTTGAGGCCATGATGCGAAGGCCCCGCGCGTCGTCGGACTCCAAGAACGTTGTTGAAGAAGTTGACCCCGAGATGAGCCACAACGGACTGGCCGTCTCTGCAGGTTCCCGCACCGCCGTCCTGAACGGTGCTGAGCTGAAGCTCACCCGCACCGAATTCGACCTCCTGCTCGCGCTGCTGGAAACCGGACGGATCGTCCGGACCAAGGCAGACCTGGCGCGTCGCCTCCGCAACGAACCGTACGACGTCGGAAGTTACGTCAGTGACGCCGACGAACGGGCCGTTGAGGTACACATGGGCAACCTGCGGAAGAAACTCGGCGACAGCATCCAGGCGCCCCGCTGGCTTGAAACGGTCCGCGGCGTCGGTTACCGCCTCGCGCCCGCCTCAAGCAACAACTAGGACCTGCACATCCATCAGGCCACGCGCAGGGGCTCCGCCGCGATCACCGGGTGGTCGCGGGTGGGGTCCTCGAACGTGCTTAGAGGATCGGCGTTTCCAGCTCCGTAATGGTGCCGAAGACAAACTGCTCGATTTCCACAACCTGGGGCCCGAGCTCGTCAAGATGGTCCGCATTGGGCAGGAGCCTGAGGCTGATCTCCAACTCCGTAGCCAAGCGGTTCATGCAGATGGCACCCACCATGTGGCTGGAGGTCTTCAGGCTCAACACCGCGTCCATGGCGTCTTCCATGTCCAGGTTCTCCAAAGCCCTATGGAGCCGGGACACCCGCCAGGGCAGCAAGGCTACGTAGTTGCGGACGAAGGCGCTGATGATGGCGTGGTCTCCGCCGAGCTCCGCCTGGAGCTCGGTGAGCACGGTCCGATCTACCAAGGAGTCAGTGCACTCGTCGTACTCAGACACCAGACTCCTCCCGCCTCCAAACAATAGATTCACGATTCAACAGTAGGACCCGTGGAACGGTGGAAGCGCCAGAAAACGAAAGCTTGATCCAATCTTGAGCGGACTCAGAGGGAGTCTTGATAGCCGCCCCCCAGAGTAGGACAGCAGAGGCAAGATCACGGATCTGGGGGATTCCAGGCTTGAATCAAGGAGCGGGAAAAAGCATGAACAGCAGTGCTCGTCCATCACCTGGCTTGATGGTCACCATCGTCTTGTGCATGACCGTCCTTCTGGGCATCGGCGGGACCGCAGCCTACGCATTATGGGAACAAGGCACCCGCACCACCGTCACCGACCAGACCGTCAGCTCTGCACCGTCCACCTCTTCCGCCCCGTAGTCGGAGGGGCGTGCAGACCTCCCTCCAGAAACTGTGTGAGCCTGTCTTCGAGAACCGACTGGTCCTTCAGTTCGCACTCCCACACCGTCAACACGTCCCAGCCGCTGGCGGCCAGCTGTTCCCGTTGCAGGGCGTCGCGCTCGCGGGTCCGGGTCCGCTTGGTTTCCCAGAACTCCGCGTTGGCCGCAGGCGCATGCTGTCCCACGCGGCACGTATGGAAATGCCAGAAACAGCCGTTGACGAAGATGACTTTGCGCCGGCCCGCGAACACCAAGTCTGGTCGGCCGGGAAGCTTTGCCGTTCCGGCCTGCCCGTGCAGCCGGTACCGGTAACCTTTCGCATGCAGCAATCTGCGGACCAGCAGCTCCGGCTTGGTGTTCTTGCCGCGGATTTTGGACATGTTGCGGCTGCGCTGCTCCGGTGTCAGAAGGTCCCGGCTCTCGCCCATGTTCCCAGCCTACCCAGGAACTTATGACGCGAGACTCCCGTGCCTGGAACACTCTGCAGTCCACCCCAACGGCGTCACCTGGACCTTCATGCGTCGTCGGCATTGCGGACAAAAGCGCGGTGGCTCCATCGCCAGGCGCTGTTGGCAGCCATGGTGGGCGTCCGACGTCGGGCTGTCACCGTTGCCGTCGCCCCCACCGCCGCAGTGGCCGCAGTACTGCTGGCTAAACGCCGTGGTCACAGCGACTTCTGGAATTCCTTGATGGGCATGTTGAGCTCCACCAACAGGTTCAGGTCGGCGTTGGCGGGGCGGCCCAGGGTAGTCAAGTAGTTGCCTACGATGACCGCGTTGATTCCGCCGAGCAGGCCATCGCGGGTGCCGAGGTCGCCGAGGGTCAGTTCGCGGCCGCCTGCATAGCGGAGCACGGTGCGGGGCATGGCCAGCCGGAACGCTGCGATGGCGCGGAGGGCGTCCTTGCCGTCCATGATGCCTTGGTTCTCCAGGGGCGTTCCGGGGCGGGGGTTGAGGAAGTTCAGGGGGACTTCGTGGGGTTCAAGGGCGGCGAGTTGGGTTGCGAGTTCAGCGCGCTGGGCCACTGACTCGCCCATGCCGATCAACGCGCCGCAGCACAATTCCATGCCGGCGGCCTTGACCATGGCGCAGGTTTCCAACCGTTCCTCGTAGCTGTGGGTGGTGACTACCTCGGGGAAGTAGCTTCGCGCGGTTTCCAGGTTGTGGTTGTAGCGGTGGACGCCCCACTCGGCCAGCTGGTCCACTTGGCGCTGCGTGAGCATGCCCAGCGAGCAGGCGATGTTGATGTCCACGGCTTCATTGATGCGGTCGATCGCGAATTTGATCTGGTTCATGAGCTTGATGTCAGGCCCACGGACGGCTGCGACGATGCAGAACTCCGTGGCCCCCGTGGCTGCGGTTTCCTTGGCGGCCTTGACCAGCTCCGGGATGTCCAACCAGACTCCCCGGACGGGGGAGTCGAACAGTCCGGACTGGCTGCAAAAATGGCAGTCTTCCGGGCAGCCGCCGGTCTTGATGGAGATGATCCCTTCCACCTCCACGTCCTCGCCGCAGTGCTTGAGCCGAACCTCGTGGGCGAGTTGCAGGGCTGCGGGGATGGCCTCGTCCGGTAGTTCCAGGATTTCGATGAGCTGGGCCTCGTTCAGGCCCTCGCCGCGTTCGAGGACCTGCTTCCGGGCGGTGTCCAGGATGCCGTAGCCAGTGGATTCAGGGGCTTCTTGAGGTGCTTGCGTGGTCATGTCCTTGACGGTATCCGCGCTGGTGAAGGGCGATTTTGTGGGGTGCGCACAAACCGTGGTGCTGGTTTTTGGCGTTGACTGCGCGGGGCGGCTGGTGCAGAGGTTACAGCTGTGAAACATGGACGTGACTGAATTGACGCGCTGCGTGACTAGCGTCGGGGACGAGGCACCCTCCCCGGACGAAAGCGACCACCCATGAGTGACGACAAGACGAGTACCGCAACACTGGAGCCGACGACGGCGGCAAGCACCGCCGTCGGAATCGGCGGCTCCGTTTCAACGGCCCAAGGCAACGCCGACGCCATGAGCGCGGCCAAGGAGAGCCTGGAGGATTACACGCTCCGGTTCGCCCCGCGTTCGTACCGGAAGTGGAGCGCGGGAGTGGTGGCCACCAGTGCGCTGGGCGGCATTGCGTACTTGGCCGACTTCTCCATTGGCGCGAACATCGGCATCGCCTACGGAACGGTGAATGCCATCTTCGGCATCATCGTGGCCGCCGTGATCATCTTCGCCACGGGGTTCCCGTTGGCCTACTACGCTGCCCGGTACAACATCGATTTGGACTTGATCACCCGAGGCTCGGGCTTTGGCTACTACGGCTCGGTGGTCACCAACATCATCTTCGCCACGTTCACGTTCATTTTCTTCGCCCTTGAGGGCTCCATCATGGCCCAAGGACTGCAATTGGGCCTCGGCATCCCACCATGGATCGGCTACGCCGTGTCCACCATCATCATCATTCCGTTGGTGATCTATGGGATGAGGACGCTCGCTACGTTGCAGGTGTGGACAACGCCGCTCTGGCTGCTGCTCATGGTGGTCCCCGTGGGCTACCTGCTGCTGTCCCACCCCGAAAGCATCGACGCGTTCTTCGCTTTCACCGGAGCATCCGGCGAAGGTGGTCCCAACCTGGCTTCGGTGATGCTGGCTGCGGGCGTCTGCCTGTCCCTGATGGCGCAGATCGCTGAGCAGATCGACTACCTTCGCTTCATGCCGCCCAAGACCGCCGAAAACAAGGGCGCCTGGTGGCGCGCAGTGATCCTCGCCGGACCGGGCTGGGTCATCTTCGGCGCCATCAAGCAGATCATCGGCCTGTTCATTGCCATCTACCTCATCGCCAAGCTCGACCCCGCAGCAGCATCTAGCGCGAATGAACCGGTCCACCAGTTCCTGGGCGTCTACGAAGAAATGATGCCGGCGTGGCTCGCCATGACCCTGGCCGTGGTGCTGGTGGTTATTTCCCAGATCAAAATCAACGTCACCAACGCTTACTCCGGCTCGCTGGCTTGGACAAACTCCTTCACGCGCATCACCAAGACCTACCCGGGGCGCATGGTGTTTGTGGTGGTGAACCTGGTCATCGCGCTGATCCTGATGGAGTCGAACATGTTCGAGTTCCTCAACACCATCCTGGGCTTCTACGCCAACTGCGCCATGGCCTGGGTGGTCACGGTGGCCTCCGACATCGCCATCAACAAGTACCTGCTGAAGATCTCGCCCAAAGTTCCGGAGTTCCGCCGCGGGATGCTCTACGCCGTGAACCCGGTGGGGTTCGTGTCCATGCTGGTTTCGGCAGGGGTGTCCATCGCGGTGTTCTTTGGAGCGTTCGGCTCAGCTGTCCAACCGTTCTCGCCCATCTTCGCAGTGGGCCTGGCGTTGGTGTTGCCGCCGGTCCTGGCTCTGGCCACCAAAGGGCGCTACTACCTTCGACGCACCGACGACGGCATTGACCTGCCCATGTTCGACGCCGACGGCAACCCCAGCGATGCCAAGCTGCTCTGCCACGTCACCGGTCTTGAGTTCGAACGCCCGGACATGCTCCGGTCGGGTCAGGACGGGCCCGACGGCGAACCCCAGTACATCTCGTCCCTCGCCTTGTCCACGGATAAGTCGGGCGAACTGGTGCTCCCGGCCCAGAATTAGCCCCTCCCAACCCAACTGAGTAACAGCACCTGCTCTATTGAGTGCTTATTGGAGCGTGTGCTGTTACCTACTTGGGCCCACGCGAAACGCCCCGGCTTCCATCAAGGGAGCCGGGGCGTTGCGCTGTGTGTTTTCGTGCTGTGTATTGCTGTGAGGCTTACTTGTCGAAGGCGTCCTTCGCGGCGTCCTTGACGTTCTCGCCAGCCTGCTTGGTCTTGGCGGCCGCTTGGTCAGCGACACCCTCGGCCTGCAGTTTCTCGTTGTTGGTGGCGTCTCCCAAGGCTTCCTTCGCCTTGCCCGAAACTTCCTGTGCCTTGTTGCTGATCTTGTCTCCGAGTCCCATAGGACCTCCTTCGATGTAATCCAAAGCTGACAATCGCTAGGCTATCGAGCATTTCTGAGTGCTTCCTGAACGACTTCCAAGATAGTCAGGATGCTTACACTGAGAGCATGGCTGAGGAGATCCTGAACGAACAGACGGAGCAAACAGACCTGGACGAGGACATCGCCATGGCCCTGGTTAACAATGTGGTCTCCGAATCCTACGATCCGGAGGACGAAGCATCGGATCCCCGGACCAAATACCCGTCCGAAGGGTTCGAGCCACAAACACAGGATTATCCGGGCTGGACCGAGGCCATGACTCCTCGTCCCGATCACGGCGAACAAAGCTACGTGGGGCACAGCCGGATGCTGGGCCGCCGGACCCTGATTACGGGCGGCGACAGCGGGATCGGTAAAGCCGTAGCGATTGCTTTTGCCCGTGAAGGTGCGGACGTCGCTTTCACCTACCTGCCTGAAGAAGAGCAGGACGCCGAGCACACTGTCCAGCTGATCGAAGACGCCGGCAGCAGGGCGCTCGCGCTACCTGGTGACTTGCGGGACGAAGAGTTCTGCCAGGAAGTCATTGCCCAAACCGTCGCCGAATTCGGTGGGATCAATGTGCTGGTGAACAACGCCGGGTTCCAGATGACCACGAGCCGGGGGATCGAAGACCTCAGCACCGAACAGTTCGATCAAACCTTCAAAACCAATGTTTATGCGCTGTTCTGGCTCACCAAGGCGGCACTGCCGCATTTGAAGCCCGGCGCCGCGATCATCAACACCTCGTCCGTCCAGGGCTACCATCCAAGCCCATCACTCATCGACTACGCAGCGACGAAAGCAGCCATCAACAGCATGACCTTTTCGTTGGCAGAGTCACTGGGTCCTCAGGGGATCCGCGTCAATGCGGTAGCGCCGGGTCCCGTGTGGACGCCACTGCAGCCGCCCACCCAGCCCGCGGAAAAGATCCAAGAGTTTGGCCAGGACACCCCCTTGGGGCGCGCAGGGCAGCCTGCCGAACTTGCCGGGACCTATGTCCTGCTGGCCAGCGAAGATTCCAGTTATATCTCCGGATCGGTCATCGGCGTCACCGGCGGCAAACACCTCGCCTAGTGGTTTGTCTGAGCGTCATTATGGCTTGAGGACCACCTTGATGCATCCGTCCTGCTTCTTCTGGAACTTCTCGTAGAGTGCCGGTGCTTCATCCAGTCCTCCCGTGTGGGTGACCAGATGCATGACGCCCAGCGGATCGGCGTCGTCCTCCACCAAGGGAAGCAGATCGTCAGTCCAGCGGCGCACATTGCATTGCCCCATGCGGAGTTGGATCTGCTTGTCGAACATAGTCATGAGGGGCATCGGGTCCGCCTGCCCACCGTAGACCCCGCTCAGCGAGATCGTCCCGCCACGACGCACCAGATCCACGGCTGTATGCAGTGCAGCGAGCCGATCGACGCTCATGGTTTCCATGGCAATCTGCGCGGGTTTGTCCGGCAGCAGGGAAACCGCCTTGTGAAGGAAGGACGCCACAGGGGATCCATGGGCCTCCATGCCCACAGCATCCACCACGGAATCCGGGCCGCGGCCCAGTGTTTGTTCGCGGATCCGGCCGGCCACGTCTGAGCTGTAATCCATGGTTTCAATGCCGTGCGCCTCCGCCATCGCGCGGCGTTCAGGAACCGGATCAACGCCGATCACCCGGAAGCCCTTGTAGGCGCCGATCCTCGCAGCAAACTGGCCCACGGGACCCAGTCCGAGCACCGCGAGGGTGCCACCTTCCGGAACGTTCGCGTAGTCCACTGCCTGCCAGGCCGTGGGAAGGATGTCCGAGAGGAAGAGGTAGCGCTCATCCGGGGCGCCCGACTCCACTTTGATGGGGCCGTAGTCGGCATAGGGAACGCGGAGGAACTGGGCCTGGCCGCCGGGAACGGAACCGTAGAGCTCTGAGTAGCCAAAGAGGGCCGCCCCGGATCCCTTCTCCTTGACCTGGGTGGTCTCGCACTGCGACTGCAAGCCTTGGTTGCACATGTAACAGCGGCCGCAGGAGATGTTGAAGGGCACCACAACACGGTCGCCCTTCTTGAGTCGGTGGACACCCGGGCCCACTTCTTCGACGATTCCCATCGGCTCGTGGCCGATGACATCGCCCTTGTGCATGTATGGGCCGAGCACTTCGTAAAGGTGGAGGTCCGAGCCGCAAATCGCGGTGGAGGTGATCCGGACAATCGCATCCGTAGGCTCTTGGATGCTGGGATCGGGGACGTCTTCAACGCTGAGTGAGCGCCGGCCTTGCCATGTCACTGCTTTCACAATTACTCTCCCTGCTTTCGGCTGGAGGTGTCCCGCGCTGCAGGAGACCACCCCAGCGAATCAGAGATGGCATCGGCGCACAAGGCCGGCCGCCCTCGACACTGTTCGCGGCCGAGCCTAGATTGAGGCTATGAGCGAAGAACCGAACGAAGCTGACGTTGCGCCCTCTGAAGCCTCCAAACCCACGGTGCCTGCCGGCGTCGAGCATGACAAAAGTGCCGCCGGAAACGGTGACTTCACCACGGAAGTGGACCCCACCTTTATCCCTGATGAAAGCGGCGAATCCCCGGTGGAGAAGCGGGCCAGGGAGCATCCCGAAGCGACGGGAAGCTAAAACTAGTAAGTAATCTGACCAGTAGTGTTAACATGGTGGGCAAGGGAGAGTTTCGGGCAGAGTTGACCGAGGAGTGTCTGCGTTGTCATCGATGAAAAACCCTCTGGTTCCAGGCGACGCAACCCGTCCCCACGCTGAACCCCTCCAGTGCCGTCAATGCCGGTCCGACGATCACTTGGATCTGGAAACCATCGAATCCCTTGAGCCGCATGCCGGCGACTTGATGGTCCGGGTGTCTTATAGTTGCCTGGCCTGTGAAGTCCCGTACGCCCACAACGCTGCCTTCCACGACGTGGCCGCGGTCCTCAACCGCAACGGGGCGGCGTCGGGACTGCTGCAATTTGGCGGACAGTACTTCCATTGCGGTGAACCGATGCAGTTCACCAAATCCTCAGCTCGAAGCGTCTATGCACCCATGACCACGGAAGTCGTTGAGGACGGCCTCCTCGAGGTGCACTTGAAAACGCGCGTCATCGAGTGCCGGTGCGGCTTCCGGATGGAGCTGCCGGCATGAAGGCGGGCATCGTTTGGGGGCGCCCTGAACTGGGTACGTCCCAAGCATTAACCACAGCGTGGGCTACGAGCGGCGCCCATAGAAGCCGCTCACCAGGGAGGTAATCCGCATGGATACAGGACAGCTGGTTCTCATCATCGTGGTGGCCGTCGTCGTCATCGCCGCTGTGATCGTCGCGGTCGTCATCGGACGTCGGAAGAAGGCGGAGGTCAACCGCCACCGAGCAGCGGAACTTCGCGAGAAGGCCGCGGAAGAAGCCATCGGAGCCCACCAAGCCAAGGCCGAATCGGCCCAGGCAGAGGCCAATGCGCTGCAGGCCGAAGTCGAAGCCAATCGGCTCCGGCAGGAAGCGGAACGCCACGCGGAGAAGGCCAACGAGGCTCATGGGCGGGTAGAGGAACACCTGCGGCACGCGGACAAGTTGGACCCCAATGCCGGGCAGGATCGCTCGACTGACGCAGATCGCTCGCAGGACTCGGATCGCTCTCATGACCCGGATCGCCGGGCCGACGAGGGCCGCCCGGCCGCAGTTGAAGGTGAACGCCTGACTCGGGACCGGAGTGGCCGCGACGGCTCCACGCGCGAACGAACCCCACACGAAGGTGACAGGAACTTGTAGTTTCACAGGAGAAACGGGAGGCAGGAAGTGAGCATCGTGGTGAGGCGAACAGGTGAGGCTGTGCGGTCGACTGAGTCGAAGGCGACGCGGCATGCGGTAGATGTGGTTCTGGGGCACTTGGGCGAGATCGGACCGGCCGTGGCGGCCCTACTACGCGAATCGTCCAGGCTGGCCGAATGGGGGGAACAACTGGCACTTGTCAGGCTGCGCGGTGGAACGGTCTTCGCCGCAGGCAGCGACGGATCCTCACACGAGGCGCAGAGGTTCACTTCGGAACTGGCGGCCCACGACCCCGGAGACGGGTCCGGCTTCAAAGCGATCTACATTCCCAAGGGCGCCAGCGGCTCCAACGGGACTACCCCAAGCATCAGTGCCCAACTCTCTGAACAGGTGCGGCGTGGAGACATAGTGGTGCTGCTGGCTGCCAAGGGAATCACCGACGAGCTCCGCGACGCTGCTGCCGCCGCAAAATCGGGTGGTGCGATCGTGTGGGCCCTGACGGGTAAGGAGTCCAAGGAGCTCGCACAGTCGGTCAATGAAGCAATATGCATCAACACCGATCCACCACACGCCGAGGAAGCGCATCTGGTGGCGGTGTTGGCTCTCTGCGAATGCTTTGATGATGCACTGAAAAACACCACGTCGGAGTAGTGCCAGCTGGCAGTTGTCGTCGTTTGACGCCTTGCGGCGACCGCAGCTGCCAGCCACTGGCGTGGCCTGCAAACGTTCCTTCGAGGCCCGTGTCACTGTGATCTCGTGAAGAACACTGTCATAACTTACTTCGCTATCTTGGCGCTCTGCGGACTTGTCACCTTGAGCGTGCAAGGGGCTTCTTTACTCCAGAAGGGCGACCCCCGCGGAATGATGGTCCTCGCCCTGGTGGTGGGTGGACTGTTGCTGACATTCCTCTATGGGGCGATCATTGGTCGCAAAGCGAAGGCGCTGACTGCAAGGGCGGCCAAAGCGCCCGGATTCAGGACCACCACGGCAACGAGCACCGCTGAGTACCAGTTTTCACCCGCACTTGTGTGGTCTGTCATCCGCCCCGCAGAGGCTGCGATCGCGGACGGAAGTGACGTTGCTTATGCCTTCACGGTGCCGCCGATACCGGACGGGCCAGGTGAACGTCAGTGCTTTTTCGGCAGGAACGGCAGTGTTTCCATGCTCGAAGTCCTTGAGGAAGTGCCCGAGCGACTTGCTGTGACGCAGGCGCTGTTCCCGCCCGGTGACGTGTCCACCAAAACGGTGTACCGACTGGAGCCGACCGGGATGGGTTGCAGGCTGACCCTGGAGACCATCGTAGAGACACCCGACTTCATGATTGCCAACGAGGCGGAAATGCAAAGATTCGGCGATTCGTATTTAAGCAGCCTTGAATCGCTGCTGGAGAAGCGAAGTCTGGAGGACGCACGCCAATAGCGTGACGTGTGATCTGCACCTCGTTTGGAATAGTTGCAGACGCCATGCAGTTGCTCAGGGTGAACCTGATTCATTCTGAAAGGAACTGCGCATGCTGTTTTCCCCTCTGGCCCTCGGCGAGCTTGAACTTTCCAACCGACTGGTGATGGCGCCTCTGACGCGTCTCCGTGCGGGCCAGAATGGCGTGCCGGGTCCGTTGATCGCCGAGCACTACCGCCAGCGGGCTTCCCTGGGACTGATCGTCAGCGAGGGAACCTACCCGGTTCCGGCCGGTCAGTCCTACCCGGGACAGCCAGGGCTCGTCACCGAGGCGCAGATCGCCGGCTGGAAGACAGTCACCGACGCCGTTCACGCTGAAGGTGGCCGCATCTTCGCGCAGGTCATGCACGGAGGCCGCGTTTCCCATGCCGACATCACCGGTGGGCACGAGATCGTCGGCCCCAGCGCTGTTGCCATCGAAGGTGATGTCCGCACCCCCAACGGCAAGCAGCCGTACCCGGTGCCGCGTGAACTCCGCACCGACGAACTTCCGGGCGTCATTCAGGAGATCGTCACCGCCTCGAAGAACGCCATCGAGGCAGGGTTCGACGGCGTCGAGCTCCACTCCGCCAACGGATACCTCCTGCACGAATTCCTGGCCCCCAACTCCAACGTCCGCACCGACAGCTACGGTGGCTCGCCGGAGAACCGCGCGCGTTTCGTCATCGAGACGGTCAACGCCGTGGTGGAAGCCCTCGGCGCCAATCGCGTGGGCATTCGGATTTCCCCGGAGCACAACGTGCAGGGCATCGCGGAAACCGATGCGGCCGACGTCCGGGCAACCTACGAGGTGCTGGTGGACACCATCGCCCCGCTCAACCTTGCTTACCTGAGCATCCTGCACCACGACCCCAAGAGTGCTTTGGTCCAGGACCTTCGCGAGCGGTTCAACGGAACGTTCCTGGTGAACACCGGCTTCAGCGAAATCACGACCCGCGACGAAGCCTTCGCCATCATCGAAGACGGCCTCGCGGACGCTGTGGTGGTGGGCCGCCCCGCCATCGCCAACCCGGACCTCGCCCGCCGCTGGCGCGAGAGCCTGCCGCTCAACGAGCCGGATGCCTCAACCTTCTACGCCGACGGCGCCGAGGGCTACACGGACTACCCGTTCTACGCGAACTAAAGCGCAGCACCCCCAGTAAAACCACGACGTCGGCACTCACGTGAGTGCCGACGTCGTGGTTTAACCTGAAAGGTGACAGGACCATGTGCCCGGTCCCGCGCGCGCCTTCCTATAGGATTTGTGGCATGTCTGATCCTTCCCCGGCCGGTGCCCGCGCTGGTTTTCCCGTCAGCCGCCAAGTGCTGGCCGACCACGTCTACGAAGCCCTCCTCGAGTGGCTTATGGACGGCCGATTGGAACCGGGGGCGGCAGTGAGCATCGACGGGATGGCTCGTGAACTGGACGTCTCGCCGACGCCCGTGCGAGAAGCTTTGGCCCGGTTGGAGCACACCGGCATGGTCCGGCGGGTGGCGCTCAAGGGCTACAGGGTCGCCCCCGTATTTACCCGCGAAGACTTCGCGGAACTGATGGAAGCCAGGCTCTCCATTGAACCCGTCAATGCAAAACTTGCGTGTTCCCGCATGACGCCGGAGGGATTGGATGCCCTGAAGCAGGCCGTGGAGGATCTGAAGACTGCACCCCGCGGCGGTACTTTCGCCGAGTACCGCAGCTACCTCGAGGCCGACGAACGTTTTCACCAACTCATCGCCGCGCAGGCTAGCAACCAGTTCCTGCTCGCGGCGTACAACACCCTGGGCGGCCAGATCCAGCGGTTCCGACTGTTCGGGGGAGTGGGCATCACCGACGCCGAGCAGGCCATCGCCGAACACCAGGCCGTGCTCGACGCCATGACCAGCGGTGATCCGGAGAAGGCTGCGGAAATGATGATCGACCACGTCGAAAAGGTCCGGGGCCGGGCCATGGCTGACGCGCCGGAGGACTAGCTCACAGACCAACGAGGGTCCGCTGGCCATTGCCGGCGGGCCCTTTCTTGCTGAGTTTCGTGACCCTCTTCACACTCATATGTATGACATATAGGATCTAGGAAGTTTCTCACAAGGGTTGACAGTAGTGCTTGATTCGTAAATCCTATAGGAAACAGGATTCCCCGAAGGAGTGATCATCATGGCGTACACCGCCGAGAATTGGCCCATCACTGCGGCCCTCCTGCAGTTCCCCGGCACTGATGCCGCGGGGCGGCAGGTCAACGACGCCGACGCTTCCGTGTGGGCTTCCGTCCTCCAGGAAGTGAAGGACGCAGGTTTTGCCAACGCCGACCTCACCGACAGCTGGGTTCGTCCGGGCGACCTCAGCAAGGACCGCCTCGCCGAGTTCAAGCAGACCGCTGACGAGGTGGGCATTGGGGTTCCCGTCATCTCCGCCATCCGCCGCAGCGTCATCCACGCAACGGACTGGGCAGACAACCTCGCCTACAGCCACCGCACCATCGACGCCGCTGCCGAGCTTGGCTGTGAAGTGGTGTCCTTCGGGCTGCACCAGGCCATCACGCCGGAGCAGCAGAAACAGCTCTGGTTCTGGACCGTGGAGGGTTACAAGGATCCCGTGGGTGACAAAGAAGTGTGGGGCAACGCCGTCTCCCGCCTTCGCGAGCTCGGCAAGCACGCAGCCGAGGCCGGGGTGCTGATCTCGCTGGAAATGTACGAGGACACCTACCTCGGAACTGCTGACTCCTCGGTTCAGCTGGTCCAGGACATCGGCTTGGACAACGTCGGCCTGAACCCGGACCTCGGCAACCTGATCCGCCTGCACCGGCCCATCGAGGACTGGCGCGAGATGGTGGCCAAGACCCTGCCGTACTCCAACTACTGGCACATGAAGAACTACCTCCGGGACGAAGATGTGGCGCGCGACAGCTACATCACCATGCCGGCTCCCATGGAGAGCGGCCTCATCAACTACCGCGAGGCCTTCAAGTTCGCGCTGTCTGTCGGATTCCAGGGCATCCTCTGCACCGAGCACTACGGTGGCGACGGTCTCAGCGTCACTGCCAGCAACCAGGAGTACCTCCGCCGCCACGTCCTGCCGAAGACCGCAGGTTATGAACTCGGCAAGAGCCAGGTGGCCCAAGGACGCCAGGTACCGGCTACGCAGCTCGCAGGAGT
Organism: Arthrobacter sp. YN; assembly: GCF_002224285.1. Classification (GTDB taxonomy): domain Bacteria; phylum Actinomycetota; class Actinomycetes; order Actinomycetales; family Micrococcaceae; genus Arthrobacter. The sequence continues at coordinate 1,241,602 of NZ_CP022436.1, forward strand.
CTAGGAAGATGACCCGCATTTTTGATAACCCGGCAGATTTTGCCGATGAAGCGCTGGACGGCTTCGTTGCGGCCAACCGCGGCTACGTGGCCCGCGTTGACGGCGGCGTCGTCCGCTCCACTGAAGTCCCCAACGGCCAGGTCGCCCTGGTGGTCGGCGGCGGCTCCGGACACTACCCGGCCTTCGCTGGACTCGTCGGGCCCGGGCTTGCCACTGGTTCGGCGTGCGGCAACATGTTCGCATCGCCGGCGGCAGGCCAGGTGTATCGGGTGGCCAAGGCTGCCAACGCGGGCGGTGGAGTCCTGCTCAGCTACGGCAACTACGCCGGCGACGTCCTGCACTTCGGCCAAGCGCAGCTCCGGCTCAACGCCGAGGGCATCGATACGCGGACGGTCACCGTCACTGACGACATCGCCAGTGCGCCGATCGAACAACTCGAGAAGCGCAGGGGCATTGCCGGCGACCTCACCGTCTTCAAGATTGCCGGCGCCGCAGCCGAAGCGGGACTGGACCTTGACGGCGTCGAGCGTTTGGCCATCAAGACCAACCACCGGACCCGTTCCCTGGGCGTGGCCTTTGACGGCTGCACGCTTCCCGGCGCCAAGGATCCGCTGTTCCACGTGCCTGCCGGGCAGATGTCGCTAGGTCTCGGTATCCATGGCGAGCCCGGCATTTCCGAGCACACCATGCCCACAGCATCAGAGCTGGCCGAACTTCTTGTTTCGAAGCTTCTCAACGACAAGCCTGAGGACGCCGGGGACCGTGTGGTGGCTATCGTCAACGGCCTGGGAACGGTGAAGTACGACGAACTCTTCCTGCTGTTCGGCAAGGTGGAAAAGCTGCTCACGGCCGCGGGACTCACCGTTGTTGAACCCGAGTGCGGCGAGCTGGTGACCAGCCTGGATATGTCAGGACTGTCGCTGACGCTGTTGTGGCTGGACGAAGAACTTGAGCAGTACTGGGCCGCGCCCGCGGACACTCCGGCGTTCCGCAAGGGCAGCATGGCGCCCCGCGCACACCGCGCTGAAGCAGCAATCGACGACGCCGAAACCGTCGACGTCGAACAGCCCACCGCTGCTGCGGCTGACCTCGGGCAGTTGGCTGTCGCCGTGCTCGCCCAGGTGAGGGACGTCGTCGTCGAGCATGAAGATGAACTCGGCAAGCTGGACGCGATCGCCGGCGATGGCGACCACGGCATCGGTATGCGGCGCGGCGTTGATGCTGCGGCGTCGGCAGGCGAAGCTGCCGCTGGTTCGTCCGCGGCGCGGGTCCTGACCGCAGCCGGCGAGGCTTGGAGCGAACGCGCCGGTGGAACCTCCGGGGCTCTGTGGGGATCAGCGGTCATCGCCGCCGGGTTGTCGCTCGGGAACCGCGATACGTACACATCGGAGGATGCAGGCGCCGCTGTACAGGCCTTCGTCCGCGCCATCACCGAACTCGGCAAGGCCGAGCCTGGGGACAAGACCATGGTGGACGCGCTCCTGCCCTTCCGGGACGCCTTCCAGACAGAGCTCGACGGCGGGGCTCCCGTTGACCGGGCGCTGGCAGTAGCCGCCGCGGCCGCTGAGTCCGCTGCCGCCAAGACTGCGGATTTGCGCCCGCTCAAAGGCCGGGCACGTCCGCTCGCGGAAAAGAGCCTCGGCCATCCCGATCCAGGGGCGGTGTCCTTCGGACTGATCGCCTCCAGGATCTCGCAATTCATCGATTCACAACTGGCCACGGCTGCCCCCTCGGGACAGCGGTCGACCGGAAACGGAGCCCAAGCATGAGCAACACCGAAGGCTGGCGCATCGTCGTCGGCAATGACGAAGCCGGAGTCGAATACAAGCAGGCACTCCTGGCGTTGCTGGAAGCGGATCCCCGCGTGGCAACAGTGACGGACGTCGGCGTTGGTTTCAACGACTCCACCGCGTACCCGCACGTCGCCGTTGACGCCGCCCGCAAAGTGGCCGAAGGCGAAGCCGACCGCGCACTGTTGATCTGCGGTACGGGCCTCGGCGTGGCCATCGCTGCCAACAAAGTCCCCGGAATCCGTGCGGTCACCGCACACGACAGCTACTCCGTGGAAAGGTCCGTCCTGAGCAACAACGCTCAGGTCCTCACGCTCGGCCAGCGGGTCATTGGCTTGGAACTGGCCAAGAAGCTCGTAGGGGAGTGGCTGGGCCACCGCTTTGACCACACGTCATCCTCCGCCGCCAAGGTGGACGCCATCTGCTCGTACGAGCCCGACTACACGAAGGCAGTCTGATCATGACTACTCCCGAGACAACCGAAGCCACAGCCGACAACGCAGCCCGGAAGATCGCCGTCGTCGGTTCCGGCTACATGGGTGGCGGCATCGCCCAGGTGCTGGCTCTTGGCGGGGCGCGTGTTGCCCTGGCCGATGTCTCTGCCGAGGTCGCGCAGAAGAACTACGACCGCCTGCTGGTGGAGTCGGAGCAGTTCATCGCCGACGGACTCTTCCCGGCAGGGTCAACGGAGATCCTCAAGCAGAACCTGTGGGCCGCCAAGGACATCGAAGAGGCCGTTGCGGACGCCGATTTCATTGAGGAGTGCGTTCCAGAGGTCCTGGACATCAAGCACCAAACCCTCGCCCGCATCAGTGCTGCTGCCCGCCCGGACGCCCTGATCGGTTCCAACACCTCCACGATTTCCATTGGCGCATTGGCAGAAGCCGTCACCAACCCGGAGCGGTTCCTCGGCGTGCACTTCTCCAACCCGTCACCGTTCATTCCCGGCGTCGAGATCATCCCTCACGCCGGCACGGATGCCGCAACGGTTGCCGCGTCCCGCGAGCTGGTCCACGCGGCAGGTAAGCAGACCGCCGTCGTCAAGGACGTCACCGGCTTCGTGCTGAACCGTCTGCAGTATGCGCTGTTCCACGAAGCCGCGCAGCTGGTGGAGCAGGGAATCGCAACAGCGGACGACGTCGACACGTTGGTGCGTACGACGTTCGGCTTCCGCTTGCCCTTCTTCGGTCCGTTCGCCATTGCGGATATGGCCGGTTTGGATGTCTACAACTTCTGCTACAAGTCGCTGCAGACCGGCTTCCCGGAACGCTTCGCGACGCCGAAGATCCTTTCGGACCTGGTGGACGCAGGCAAGCTGGGCACCAAGACCGGTGCAGGCTTCCTCAATGTTCCCGCCGAACGCACTCCGGAACTCATCGCCTACCGCAACAAGGCCTACGTGGCCATGCAGAAGCTCATTGAAGAGCTCGGCCCGGCCCCCATCAACTAAGACCTTTCAGGAGAAGAACCCATGACTTTCCCCGTAGAACGCACAGCAATCGTCACCGGCGCCGTTTCCGAGCGCGGCATCGGCCGTGCCACCGTCAACTACCTGGCCGGGCAGGGTTGGAACATCGGCATCATCGACCTCGATGACGCCGATTGCAAGATCGCAGCCAAAGAAATCGCCGCCGAGTACGGCGTCCAGGCCCATGGCGTTGGTGCCAACGTCGCCAGCGAAGCCGAGGTCCGCGCCGCCATTGATGAGCTTGAGGCCGAACTTCCGCAGATCGTCGCGCTGGCCAACGTTGCCGGAGTCAGCTCGCCTGTCGGCTACCTGGAACTGGAACCCGCTGAGTGGGACCGTGTCCTGAACATCAACCTCAACGGCGTCCACTACGCCACCCGCCGTGTGGCCGAGTCCATGGTCAAGAACCGCATCGGTCGAATCGTGAACATCTCCTCGGTCTCCGCCCAGCGCGGCGGCGGCACGTTCTCGAAAACCCCGTACTCCGTAGCCAAGGCCGGCGTCATTGGCCTGACCCGAGCGACTGCACGGGAACTGGGCGAGTACGACATCACCGTCAACGCCATTTCTCCCGGCCCCATCGACACCGACATCATGGGCGGCACCCTGAGCCAGGAACGCAAGGACGAACTCACCAAGGACCTGGTGGTGAACCGTGTGGGCTCCACCCGGGACATCGCCGCCGCCATCGCCTTCCTCATCAGCGAGGACTCCGGGTACATCTCCGGCCAGACGCTGAATGTGGATGGCGGACTGTACATGCACTAGGCCCACGGCAATGAAGACCTGGACGAGAGAACGCAAGATCTACCTTGCCGTGGGCGTCCTCACCTGCGCTGTGGGTATGCTGCTCATCTTCTTCCCGCGCTGATCGCGCCTGTGCGCGGCTGACCCGCGCCGCACTCGTCATTTCCCTGTCACTCAAAGAGGAGTTTCAATGTCTGTTGCCACCAATTCCACGAAGGAGTTGCTGGATACGCCGGTCCTCAAATCGGCCATTTCCAAGGCGTCGCGTCGGCTCATGCCCATGCTCGTCATCCTGTACGTGGTGGCCTTCCTGGACCGCACCAACGTTGGCTTCGCAGAAGCAGCGCTGGAAGTGGACCGGGGCATCACCGCCGGAGCCTACGCCCTGGGTGCGGGTATCTTCTTCATCGGCTACGCGCTGTTCGAGATTCCCAGCAACCTGCTCCTCACCAAGTTCGGCGCCAAGGTGTGGCTCGCCCGCATTGCCATCACCTGGGGCATCGTGTCAGCCTGCTTCGCGTTTGTGCAGGGTGAGACGTCGTTCATCATCCTCCGCTTCCTGCTGGGCGTCACCGAAGCCGGTCTGTTCCCCGGCGTCATCATGTTCCTTGCGGCCTGGTTCCCCAACAAGGTTCGCGTGAAGATGTTCGCCATCTTCTACCTGGCCCAGCCGTTCTCCCAGATGATGGGTGCACCCCTGTCCGGCTGGCTCATCAACATCGGCGACCAGGTTCCGGGCGTTGCCGGCTGGCAGGTGATGTTCTTCGTTGAGGGCATGCTCGCCGTCCTGGCCGGTATTGCCGCCTACTTCTTCCTCATCAACAGTCCCCAGGACGCCAAGTTCCTGACCAAGGAAGAGAAACGGGCTCTGTCCGATGTCATGGCGCTCGAGGACACGGTGAAGGAGGAATCCGGCCCCCGCGGCGTTCTTGCCTCCATGCGTAACGGCCGGGTCTGGTACTTCACCGTCATCTACTTCTGCCTGCAGGTGGCCGTCTATGGCGTGACGTTCTACCTGCCACAGCAGGTGGCGCAGCTGACCGGGCAAAAGGTGGGCATCGCCGTCGGCCTCCTCGCGGCCATCCCGTGGTTCTTCGGCATCTTCGCCTGCTACTTCATCGGCAAGGCAGCCAACACTGTGGCGCGTCGCCGTCGCTGGGGCACAGCGTTGTTCATCTCCACCGGCCTGTGCATCTTTGGTTCCGCATGGGCCGGTGCCAACCAAATGCCCGCCCTGGGCATCATCTTCATCACCCTTGCGGTGTGCAGCTTCCTGTCCACCGGCCCCATCTGCTGGTCATATCCGACGGCGTTTCTCACCGGAACTGCCGCGGCCGCCGGTATCGGGCTGATCAACTCCCTCGGAAACCTGGGTGGGTTCGTGGCGCCGATCCTGCGCACCACGGTCAACCAAGTTACGGCCTCGGACACCGGAACCATGGGTGTCTACGCACTGGGTGTCCTGCCGTTTGTCGCGGCCATGCTGATGTTCGGTACCAAGCGCTTCAGCAATAAGGCCGACGAACTGTTGGAGAAATAGAGCGTGAACCTGCCAGCTTTCCCTTCTGCTGCGGACTCTGCCACGGACGCCGCGCTGGACACTGTGTTCATTGGCGTCAGCACCAAGATGTACATGGGCTACGCGCAGAGCTTGGCGTGGCTGGAGCAATTGGTGGCAGAAGTGGAGACCCGTCCGGCCCTCGTGGCCGGACGGGTGGTCCCGTTTGTGATCCCGTCGCATCCGGTGTTGCCCGCTGCAGCGCGTTTGCTTCAGGGCTCGCCACTGGTCCTGGGCGCTCAGAACTGCGGCTGGGCTGACGGGCCATGGACGGGTGAGGTGTCACCGTCCATGCTCGCTGAGCTTGGAGTGGGATTGGTGGAAATCGGTCACGCTGAGCGGCGGCGCTACTTTGCCGAAGATGAGGCGATGATCGCGCTCAAGGTCAGTGCCGCCGTCGATGCCGGGCTGACTCCGCTGCTGTGTGTGGGAGAGCCCGAAGTTCTGGAACCGGAGGCAGCGGCGGACACGGTGTTCGGGCAGATCAAGGCTGCAGTGTCCGGCGACTGGTCGCTTGCTTCGAAACTTGTGATCGCCTACGAGCCCGTCTGGGCGATCGGCGCTCCTGAACCTGCCTCAGCGGCATATGTTTCGCAGGCAGTCGGAACCCTGCGTTCGGCGCTTGCCCAGCACGGGTTGGCCAGGCTGCCCATCATTTATGGCGGGTCGGCGAAACCCGGCTTGTTGCCGCAACTGGACGGGGTTTCCGGGCTTTTCCTTGGCCGCTTCGCACACGACGCCAGCAACTTCGGCCGGGTCCTGGACGAAGCCTTGAGTTTTTGTACAGCAGATGCCCCTAAGACGCCCTCTAAAGGGCATTAGGTGTACGAAAACTCCGCTGGCAGAGGGCCACGAAGCCGCCGAGGTTTTCGAGGCCTTCCGGATGGGTCGGCAAATAGTTGGTCAGTTCAGGCGAACGCACGACGACGGCACGCCACTGACCGCGCGACACCGCCACGTTGATCCGGTTGCGGGACAGCAGGAATTCCATGCCACGGGGAACTTCACCGGCGGCCGATGCGGCCATGGAGACGATGACCACCGGGGCTTCCTGGCCTTGGAACTTGTCCACGGTTCCTACCCGCACTGTCCCGAGGCCGGCAGATCGGAGCTCATGTTTGATGAGCTGGACCTGGGCGTTATAGGCCGCGACCACAAGGATGTCTGTTTCCTCGAGGGGACGGCGTTCCGGGGAGTCCGAAGGGTCCAGCCATTTCAGGCCCAGATGGGCCTGGACTTGCCGGACGACCTCAACTGCTTCTTCAGGCGAGGCAGTGGAGTTGGCGGTGTGCGTAACGTACACACAGGAAATTCCGGGGCTCGCCCCTTCCAGTTCACGCATGGTTGCGGCAGGAGCGGCCTCGAGCCGGTTGTCGTAGGACAGCTCCGACACTGCGCTGCACAGCTCCGGATGCATGCGCCACGACAACGCCAGGAAGTAGCCGAGGTGGGACGGCAAGGTGTTGTAGCCATCCGACAGCCAACCCAGGGCAGATTCATCAACGGGTTCCGGATGCTTGCCTTGGGTGACCTGAGGAAGTTGCTGCGGGTCACCGAGGAGCAGGAGCCGTTTGGCGGCCCGGCTGACAGCCATGGTGTTGGCCAGCGAGAACTGACCCGCTTCGTCGATGACCAGGAGATCGAGCGATCCGGCGGGGACTTCCTTGCCCACCATGGTCCACGCGGTGCCGCCGATCAGGGCGCCACCCGGTGTGGACAAGAGCTCTTCCACGTCGCCTTTGGCGCAGTTGGTCCACGGCACAGGATCGTTGTGCTTGACGTCCTTGGCCACCAGGCGGGGATCGATGCCCGCTTTCTCCACGGCAGCGCAGAGCATGTTTTCCACTACGGCGTGGGATTGCGCCACGACGCCGACCTTCCACCCGTCGGCCACCAGCCTGGCCAGCACGTGGGCGCCAACGTATGTCTTCCCGCTGCCGGGAGGACCCTGGACGGCCAGATAGGAATGGTCCAAGTCCTTGACCGCCGCTGTGATGGCATCGATATAGCCATCGGGGCCTGAGGGAACTGTTGGAAGGTTGGCGAGGGTGCCCAGCCTGGGCGGCTGGCGGCGGACCAGGTCCAGTGCCGGATCCTTGGGCCAGGAAGGCAACGCCGCGCGGAGCTTGGTAGCCAACGCGGCCAATGCAGCCCTTTGCCCGGTCGTCTGAATCGGGCTGTCCGGGGTCAGCGCCATGGGGGTTTGGACGAACTCGGTGGAGTCTTTGCGAAGCTTCTCGACGATGGTGACGAACTCGAAGTCACCCTCTTCGCCGACCTCGATGACCTCTGTCCCGCCCCACCCCGCACGGCCCAGTACTGAGGATTCCTTGGCGGCCAGAGCATCCGGCAACGGAGACCCGTACATTCGGAAATACTTCCTGCCCGGATCCAATCCCGCGCCGTCACCGGACCGGCCCAGCAGTTTCACGATCCGGGCAGGGTTGCTGCGAGGTGTTGGTTTCGCCCAGTCCTGCAGCAACTCCGCGTGGTCCACCATGAATTGGTCGCGGGACTCGTCCCATTGGGAAGTTGGCTTTTCCAGACGGTCGAAGTGTCCCCACCAGTGCTGTTTGTCCTCACGGCGGTGGTACCCGACCCCTGCAGCGACGATGCCGATGGCCCGGGAATTCAGCGTTGCCTGTTCTTCCGAGGGCAGGCCGGCCACGTAGTCGAACAGCGCCTTCTCTTCGGGCGGTGCCTCGTACTTCTCCGGCTCAGTGTCGGAAGGAGCATCATCGTTCACAGGTCCGCCGGGAACAATGGATCGCTCCGCAGCCCGGGCCAGCAGCCAGTTGCGCAGTTCCAGTGTCGACAAGCAGTCGTACTCGTTGTAGTCCCTGATCCCTTCGAGAATGGCGGCAGCCTGCCCAGCCTGGCCAGTATCCCTGGCAGTGCAATAGTCCGCGTAGGCCACCACGGAAGCTCCGGCGTCGGTGACGTCCCCGGAGCGCAGGCGCTGGCCCATGTACAGCGGCTCAAGTTTCTTGATGCTGTAAGAGTTCTCGGAGACCCGGATGCTGTGCCGGACGGTGTCAAAGAGGTCCACCAGGACACCTTGGCGCAGGAGGTCGTCGACGGCGGTTTCGCCCACCACATGCGTCAGGGACAGGTTCCGCAGCGCCGTTTTCTCGTAGGAGGCGTAGTGGTAAATGTGCATACCGGGATACCTGGCACGGCGCTGGGCTACGTAGTCCAGGAAGTCAACGAACGCCTGGCCTTCCTCAGCGCGTGAATGCGCCCAGAAAGGGCGGAACACAGGCTCCGTCCCGGGCGCCACGGGGTTTTCGATGACGCCGAAGAGGTACTCCAGTCCCCACTTGCCCGTGGCGGTGTCCTGCCAGAGGGGATCGCCCTCGAAGTCGAAGAAGATATCGCCCGGGTCCGGTGCGGGAAGCCTGCCGAGGGTGTTGTCAGGGAGGACGTTGTAACTGATGGCCTTGGTTTCTCCGGACTTGTCCGTGTACGTGACGGTGCCGTCCGGGTTGCCGGTACCCGTTTGCAGTTGGGCTTGATCGCGGAGCCTCAGCTGCGTGGAGTCTCCGGTTGCCGGCATGGTTGCGAGTTGGTCGATGGTCGTGATGCCGGACTCGATGAGTTTCTTGCGGCGGCTGATGCGCATGCCGGCCACCATGAGGAGATCACGGTGCAGTTGGACCTGTTCGGCGCAATAGTCGCAGCGGCCGCAGGCCGAGTACCGGGAGTCACCCCATTCCACCGGACCGGGCTCCGTGGCATGCGTAGATGTCATGCCAAGGAAGCGTTCACGCCGTTCCTTGAAGACAGGGAGGATCTGCGAAAGGGGGTGGTCGCTGTGGACCCGGTTGCCCAGCACCAGGGTGACGGTGGGATCCGGCGTGATTCCCGCTTTGAGCAGTTGGTCTCCATAGGCCGCGAGCTGCAGGAGGGCTGTGACCTTGGCATGGCGTGCCAGCTTGGTATCGAACACCGCATAAAGCCCACCGGGCTGCTTCACCAGGAAATCGGAACGCCCGTGAAACTCACCGTCGAAGAAAGCGGCTTGGAACACCACATCCGCTCCGGAGCGCAGGGCGTCGATGGATTCCGCGTGCTTGGCCGAAAGTGCGGCACGGTCCATCACCGTGGCGGGGACGACGTCGTAAACGCCCTTCCCGGTGGCGGCATCCCAATGCCCGAACTTGTCTACGAACTCATCCAGCACCCGATGCTCGTGAACATCGCCAAGGGCCGCGGTACGCTCCAACATGGCGTCTGCTGCGAAGTCCGGCTTGGGCAAACGGCCAAGTTTTTCGTCGAGTTTGCGGAGCAGTTGGTACTCGCAGGTTGCTGCAATGACGAGGTCGCTGGCAGAGAAGACCAGGTCCTGCGGGGCGCCCGCCATCTCCGGATCGAGAAAGAACACAGAGACCCACCTTCCTTCCACGCCGGTTGAAATCCTTATAGCCAAGCTATCAGCGGGCACCGACAAAATAACTTCCGGCAAAATTGCGTCCGGCCACTTTAGACTGCACCCATGACCGATTCAGCCCCCACCGTGGACCCAGCCTTCGAAGCCGCCTACCAGGCCGCACAAAAGAGCCTCAGCGAGGGCGGCATTCCCATTGGTGCCGCGTTGGCCCGCAACGGCGTGGTGGTCGCCAGCGGCCACAACGAACGTGTCCAGCACGGCGACCCGATTGCGCACGGCGAGATGTCCGCGCTCCGGGCGGCCGGACGACAAAAGAGCTACCGCGACACCACGCTCTACACCACCTTGGCGCCCTGCGCGATGTGCACGGGAACCATCATCCAGTTCAAGATCCCGCGGGTTGTCGTGGGCGAAGCCGAGACCTTCCCCGGCGAATTCGACCTCCTGCGTTCACGTGGCGTCGAGGTGGTGGTCCTGGACGATCCCCGTTGCGTGGACATGATGCGCACATTCCAGGACGAGCACCCGGAACTGTGGGCAGAGGACATCGCGGAATAACCGTCGCCGGCTACAGAAGGTCCATATACCAGCTAACCATCCGAGGACTTTTTGGCAGGCTTCCTCGGAGCTGCCCGGCGGGAGCGGGCCGCCGGCGTTGAAGGAATCAGTTCCTTGACCTGGGCCAGCACGGTGGAGTTGGCGCCGCGGGCGCCCAGATCCTTTGCAAGGGTTTCCACCTCAGACTTTGCGGCGGCGCTGTTGTCCGCCTTCGCGTGGAGTTCCGTGCGCAATTCCACCAGGCCGCGGTAGGCAAGGTTACTCGCCGCACCGGCAGACTGTTGATAGCGGGCGAGGCCGGCATCGGTCAGCGCCAGCGCCCGCTGGGGATCAGCGCTATGGTGCTTGACCATCTTTTCGTCCTTGCGGCGATAGAAATCATCGCCCACAGACTGCGCGACGGCGGTGGCCGCCTTGACGCCCAAAGGTTCACTGCCAAAGCGTTCGGCGGCCTCGGTCAGGGCATTCAGCCCTCTCTCCAAATAGGGCGACATGGACCCTTCAAACGCCAAGGTCAGGCCCACTTCCCGGGTGAAGAACTCAGGAGCGAAGCGGTCCTCTTCCCTGGTGACGGGGAAACCTACGCGCAGCGGCAACGTGTTGGACGCCTGCACGATGCCATCCGTGGAATAGATGGCGCGAACCAGATACTGCCCGGGCTCATCGAAAGCGAAGCCCTCCACGCCGTAAGCGAGCTGGACCAGCTGGCTGAAGCGATCGCTGCCGTCGTCGTCGCCCACCGGCGCCGGCGCCAGCGTGACCATTTCCGGGAGGCCGTAGAAGCAGACCACCGACTCGTGCAACACCACCGTCCCGTTGGGCTTCTGGACGTACACGGTGGTGTTGCCATAGCGGGGGTCCAGCCGGCCATCCACCATGACCGGCACGTCAGTGGTATTCCGCAACCGGAACTCGATGGACACAGGTTCCATGTAGTCGAAGTGGTCCTTCGCGGAGAGCATCAGTTCCACGTCGCTGCCCGGACCGGAAACCGTCATGGCGCCCGCGGGGGATTCCAGGTGCCCTCCGGAGGCCCATGGATCGCCACCCATGATCACGGAGGCGCGGTCTCCGTGGCGCATGTGGAGGAGCTCGTCGTCGTCGAAGCGGAAGCGGAAGTTGCCCCAGAAGGAGTCAGTGCCGTTGCGCTGATCGTATTTCCAGTCGTAGTTCATCCAGGACAGCGAGTCCGGGCGGGCCTTGTCCCAGGCATGCAGGAAGTTGAACGCGTGCCCGGCCTCGTGGACCCAGGTGTACAGGAAGTGCCGCATGGCCCATGCCTGATCCTGGGTGACCGGATTGGAGACGAGGTTGGTGAACCAGGAGTGGTTCCGGAAGACCGCAAAACCCTGGCGGTCCGGTCCGCGACCCGCGCCGCCAAAGCCCGCAGCGGCGTCGAACATAATGCCACCCACGCCGGCGGTGTCAAAGATGCCGGCCTGGATGCCCCACATGTTCCACGCCGGCCATCCCGAGTTGTACTTGCCGAACGAGGTTTCCATGGCGTCATGGAGTTCCCCGACGTTCCAGGAAGCGAAGCCTGCCGCGGTGTCGTCGATGACCGTGTGGACCGGGTCGATAGTGACCGCGATTCCGGCGTCCGTATAGGAGGACTCGATGGTGATGGTCCGGTTGGGCACGTCAGCGGGACGGTTGGTGTGGGCATGGCTGTTGTAGACGGGGACCTTGGGCTCGATGTCCACGGACGAGCAGTAGTCCAACTCCAGGTTCATGTCGCGGAAGGCCTCCGAACGGTAGGAGCACGCATAGGGCTTGCCGGGGATCCCGCCGGACGTGAACGTGGCAACAGCCCCGGTAACAGCACCGTGGGACCACGAAACCACTATGTCCACGGTGGTGGCAGGGTGGGTTCCTTTCCAATAGCGGACTGTCCCGGCGATCTGCACGTCGGTATCTGTGAACGCCACAAGAGGTGTGTCCACAATCCAGGACTCCACGTACGTCTTCACCAGCTGGTTGACACCGGCGACCTTCACGAAGCGGGTGCTGTAGAGATCGCCGCTGACCTTGTTCATGACCGGCGACTCGGCGTTGCCGCGGGCGTCGATATCCAAGCGCAGGTCCAAGGCGCTTCCGATGGGGCCGGGATTGCCTTGGAAGCCTTCATACCGTCCGCTGACCGCGGTGGGTTGGCGGCAACTCCAAAGATCGGATGCGGGGGCAGGGGCGTAGTAGGTGCTGGGGACGTTGGGGGTGTCCATGGGGAGATCTTTCTCGCGCTGAAGCAGTCAAATATGCGATCGCCCACGCGCTCTTGGCGCAGAGGCGGCATGACGGTCCAGGGCGGGGCGGGGTGCGCGTGATGAGGCTCAGATGAGTCGAAATGGCCGATGCCCAGAAGCCGTGTGTAACCCACACTGAGGATACTCCAGCGAATGGACTATATCCAGAGAAACAAGGCCATTTTTTGGTCTCCAGGGGGTCCCAATGATCTGGTCAGCGGTACCCAGCGAGCGTAGGCTGGCATCATCGGCGCCCGGAGCCGAAGGACTCGTGCCGCAGGCCCCGCGTCGATCACCCCAATCGATGAAGGAGGACCCATGAGTGCCGTACGTGAATTCATGACCACGAATGCGCAGTGCATCGGCGAGGATAAAACTCTCCAGGAAGCCGCCATGCTGATGAGGGATCTGGACTGCGGTTCACTTCCCATCTGCGGCAGCGACGGCAAGCTCACCGGCTTCATCACCGACCGCGACATTGTGGTCAAGTGTTTGGCCGAAGGTAAGGACGCCCGCGAAGTCCTTGCCCGCGAGCTCGCCACCGGCAAGCCGTACTGGGTGGACGCCGATGCCAACGTGGACGAGGCCGTCACCATAATGGAGGAACGCCAAGTCCGCCGCCTGCCCGTCATCAGCGACCACAAGTTGGTGGGCATCATCAGCCAGGGCGACATCGCCCGCAACCACTATGCCGAACAGCGCCTGGGCGAAATGGTGGAGCACATCTCCGCCAAGGAGCACATGGCCCACTGAACCAGTCCCAGCGGTTCCGCAGTATCCACTCCAGCCGCCGCGAGGCCCTCCCTTAGAGGAAGGCCTCGCGGCCCGTTCCTTCACGCAACACCAGTTCGCCCTCTTCGATGGAGACGATCAGGCTCTTGGGTTTTCCCACGAGCTTCTTCGTTGCGCTGAGCTGTCTGCTGCTGACTTCCACCCCCACCGTGGCACCCTTGGCGGGAAGTTCCACCGTGACTTCGTCGGCCATCCCCAGCAGCATCTTGGTGGAGATGCCGTGCTCGGATACGGCTTCCTTGCCGTTGACGGTGACGGTCACGTCATCGGCATCAAACCCGTCCTGAAGGATGATGAGCAGTTCCTGCATGGTCCAACTACAGCACTAACGGCGTCCCCGGGATAGGCCTTCGCGCTACCCGTCTTCGGAAACTGTCGCCCACGTGAGGCAAACTGTCATGGTGACTTCAAATCTCCAACACCAGTCAGCTGATACCGCCATCCACGCCCAGATCGCCGCTGAACTCGGCGTCAAGGCCTGGCAAGTCAAGGCCGCGGTGGAACTGCTCGACGCCGGATCCACCGTCCCCTTCATCGCCCGCTACCGCAAGGAAGTCACCGGGACGCTCGATGACACCCAGCTCCGCGACCTTGAGGAACGCCTCAGATACCTGCGCGAGCTGGAAGAACGGCGCAAGTCCGTCCTCGAGGCGATTGCCGCACAAGGCAAGCTGACCCCGGAACTCGAAGCCGCCGTCGTCGGCGCTGATACCAAGGCGCGCCTTGAAGACATCTATCTGCCGTTCAAATCCAAGCGCCGCACCAAAGCGCAGATCGCCCGCGAAGCCGGGCTGGAGCCGCTGGCCGACGTCCTGCTGGCCAATCCGCAGCTGGATCCCACGACCGAAGCCGCCAAGTACCTGAACGCCGGGCACTCCATCGACGACGCCACTGCAGCGCTCGCAGGAGCCCGCGCCATCCTGGTGGAGCGCGTGGGGCAGGACGCCGATCTCGCCGAAGATCTGCGGGAACGCCTTTGGAAGCAGGGACGCATGGTGTCCCGCGTCAAGAAGGGCATGGAGGCCGAGGGCCAGAAGTTCAAGGACTACTTCGAGTTCACGCAGGTGCCCTCCGGAATGCCGTCGCACCGCGTGCTCGCGCTGTTGCGTGGCGAAAAGGACGGTGTCCTGGAGTTGGATCTCGCCGAGGCGGACCCAGCCGACGACGACGCCCTGGCCGCCGCCCGGGGTAAGTATGAGAACGCTGTGGCCAAGTGCCTCGGAGTCGCCAACCAGGGTCGGCCCGCCGATACCTGGCTGATGCAAACCGCCCAGCTCGCCTGGCGGGGACGCATTCTGGATCGGCTGACCACTGATCTTCGCGGACGCATGTTCGCGGATGCCGAGGATGAGGCCGTTCGCGTGTTTGCCGCCAACCTGCGTGACGTCCTGCTCGCCGCGCCGGCCGGCAACCGCGCCACCCTTGGGCTCGATCCGGGTCTCCGGACCGGCGTGAAGGTGGCTGTGGTGGACGGCACGGGCAAGGTGGTCACTACGGAAACGATCTACCCGCATGCACCTGTCAAGAAGTGGGACGAAGCCCTGGCCACCCTCGGCCGGCTCGCCAAGCAGTACAAGGTGGAACTCGTCGCGATCGGCAACGGCACCGCCTCCCGTGAGACGGACAAGCTGGCCACCGAACTCATCAAGTCCCTCGAAGCCGCAGGTTCCAAGGGAATTCAGAAGCTGGTGGTATCCGAAGCCGGAGCCTCCGTGTATTCAGCGTCTGCCTTGGCCGCTTCCGAACTTCCGGGCATGGACGTTTCGCTGCGTGGGGCTGTGTCCATTGCCCGCCGACTCCAGGATCCCTTGGCGGAACTGGTCAAGATCGAGCCGAAGTCGATCGGTGTGGGGCAGTACCAGCACGACGTCACCGCTGCGAAGCTGGACCGTTCATTGGACGCTGTAGTGGAAGACTGCGTGAACGCCGTGGGCGTGGATGTGAACACCGCATCGCCGGCGCTGCTGAGCCGTGTGGCCGGCGTCGGTCCCCTGCTGAGCGAAAACATCGTGGCTTACCGGAACGAGAATGGCCCGTTCGCCAAACGCAGCGACCTGAAGAAAGTGCCGCGGCTGGGCGCCAAGGCCTTCGAACAGTGCGCCGGCTTCCTCCGGATCACCGGGGGAGTGGAGCCGCTGGATGCCTCCAGCGTGCACCCGGAGGCTTACTCCGTGGCCCGGAAGATCCTGGTAGCAGCCGGCGGCGGACCCGCCACGGCGCTGGATCCGCAGTCTTTCGTGGACGGCACCTTTGGTTTGCCTACGGTGAAGGACATTATGTCCGAGCTGGAGAAGCCGGGCCGCGATCCGCGTCCTGCGTTCAAGGCGGCGTCGTTCTCCGAGGGCATCGAAAAGATCTCCGACCTCAAGCCCGGCATGATCCTTGAGGGCACAGTGACCAACGTGGCCGCGTTCGGTGCGTTCGTGGACGTCGGAGTGCACCAGGACGGCCTGGTCCACGTCTCGGCGCTGTCCAACAAGTTCGTCTCGGATCCCCGCGAAATCGTGAAGTCCGGCCAGGTGGTCCGGGTCAAGGTCCTGGAAGCAGACCCCGAGCGGAAGCGCATCTCCCTGACCTTGAGGCTCGACGACGAACCCGGCGCAGCGGGCGGCCGCGGCACCGGCGGGCGTGCTTCAGGTGGCCGGGAGTCGGGCGACAGGACTTCGGGTGGTCAGCGTGGCGGCGGTCAGCCCGGTCAGCGTCCCGGTGGTCAGCCCGGCCAAGGGGCGCCGCGGCAGGGTCAAGGTGATCGACGTCAGGGCGGGGCGCGGCCAGGCAAGCCCCAGCAGGCTCCGGAGCCCGCGAACACGGCCATGGCTGAAGCACTGCGACGGGCCGGACTCGGGAAGTAACTGGACTCGGGAATTTACTGCGGGCCCTACAGGCCTGCGGTCCTGGCTTCCCACTCCATTGCATCCGAAAGCTGGAGTGCTGTGGGAACCCAGCGCCCGATGCGTGCGAAGGCTTCCCGCCGGATGGGTTCGGGCGACAGGAAGATGTCGTGGAACGCATTCGGCAACCGGCTCACCGTGACCGTGTCCGCCAAGGACAGGGAACGGTGGGCCACGGCGTCCACGTTCAAGGCTACGTCGGCCGTGAGCGCGTCTGCGGACCACCTTGGCTGCAGGTAGCTCTTGTCCGAGAGCAGCACAAGCACTGGGACGTCTATGCCCAAACCGGCGGCAACGGTGGCTTGTCCCCGGAACACGGCGTCAAGGAATGCGGGCGTGACAGGGAAGCCCCGGTCAGGCCGCCACTCAAGGTTGTAGTCCCATTCGCCGTCGAGGGTGGCTGATACAGCCCGGGTATAGATGCCCGGATCTACTGGCGGCAGCGGTGCCAAGGGGTGGAGTCGGGCGTGGAGCCCTACCAAGGGCGCGATCGCCCGCCGGCCGAGCTCAGTCGCCTGGAACTCCAGCCAGGGACTGTTGAGGATCAACGCCGACGCCATTCCAGGATGGCGGGCAGCCCACAGACTGAGGGTGAGCCCACCGGTGGAGTGGCCCAAGAGAATGAGAGGCCGATCCCGCCCGGGGTCACCTGAACGGCCCATCGCTGACAGTGCTGCTGCGATGTCGGCGTCGTAGTCGGCCAGGTTGGTGACAAATCCCGGCACCATGCCCGGGCTCAGGCTGCGGCCGTAGTTGTGCAGGTCCAGGGCGTAGAAGCGTGCACCGGCCCGGTGCCAGAACTCGGCCAGGTGCTTTTGGAAGAAGTAGTCGGACCAGCCGTGGACGTAAAGGACATCGGCATCAATTCCAGTGCCAGCAGCCCCGTCCAAGGTGCCCAACCACTCCGGCTGGGTCCCGAGGTACCGCACCACGGTGGCGACAGCGCCGCCGTCGAGGTTGAGCGTTTGCTGCTCAAAGCCCTCGCCAAGAATGTCCGGTTCCCATGGCTGTGTCATGACTGTGATCGTAGCGGCTCGCCAGCTTCGGCGTTCTTTTCCTTCTGCCACGGCCAGCGGCCAGTGATTTCCAGTTCCAGGGAGAAGCTCAGGAAGGTCCGGATCAGCACGATGATTGCGAGGACGCCCACGCTCTCAAAAGTGGGGGTGACGGCGACGGTCCGGATGATGTCCGCGGCCACCAGGAGCTCGAGCCCTAGAAGGATGGACCGACCCAGGAGCTGCCGGTAGGAACGGTAGGGGGAGAACGGTGTGAGGCCGGAGGCGCGCTTTGGCTGGTAGCCGCGCAGGGCCATCGGAACGGAAACCAAGGCTCCGATCACCATGACCGCCACCCCGGCGAAGTCCATGTACCGGCCGACTTCTTCGATGATGTGCTGGAAATCCATGGCCCTCCTCCGTAGCTGCGTGTCTCCACCGTCTCACACAGCAACCAACGACGGCGGCAGCCGGGTTCCGTAAAAACAGAACCTGGCTGCCGCCGTCGTGCGGTGTTGCAGGGTGCCGCTACAGCGCGGGGGCCGGGACCGGGAAGAAGACCCGGGGATCCTGCAGGAGCGCGGGATAGTCGAAGTCGGAGCGCTTGATCACGTTGGTGACCTCGAAGTTGCGGGCGAAGCGGCCGTCCACCGTGATGGGCCGGCCTTGGATCAAGCCAACAGCGAACGTCTGGCCATCATCGAACGGAACGGCCAGCTCGGTCTTGCCGGGCAAGGTGTTGAACGCCTGCTCCTGTGCCTGGCGCTTCCGCGTGGGCTTCTTCTCGCGCGGTGCCACCGGACGTTTCTTGGGGCCGCCTACCTGCCGGCGGGACTTCTCCTCCGCGTACACAAATTGGTACTCGTCCGGGTCTGCAACAGGCGCGGACTTGGCCTTGCCGTGCGGCGGCATGCTGACGGTGGTGAGCTGCTCCGGGCGGAGGTCCTCCACGTTGGAGCGCAGGATCAGGAGGCGGTCCTCTTCCGGGTCCTCCGGGTGGAACTCGTGCTTGGGCTCAGGCCACACGTATTCCAGCTTTTCCTCGATGCCGGGGAAAATCTGCGCATAGTGCTTGGGGTCTTTGCCCAGCAGCTTGGAGCGGTGGCTGAGGTGCAGGTCCTCGTGTCCGAGCCACGGCGGCATGACAATCCGGGAGGCGTAGTCCGGGTGGGCTGCCTGCGGGGCGAACTCGGCGATGTTCGCGCGCGTGTTGTCCGGGTGCCCGCGGCCCATCCATTCGTCGGCCATGGCCAGGCCGTACATGGTGAGGGCAGGGACGTGGCCCATCCACATGCGGACGGCGGGGTGCTGCTGCCAACCGTACTCCGGGATCACCAAAGCGCGGAGGACCTGGAGTGCTTCGACGCGCTGCTTGCCGAGCCTTGAGGTGTCGAGCGCCTTGGCACTCTCACGGAAATCGGCGAAGGGGAGGAAAGTCTGCATCCTTTCAGTTTGAGGGTGCCGGGCGCGAGAACCAAGTTGAGTGCTCCGGGACACGTGCCTTTGTTGGGGCCTAGAGTTGCAGGGTGGAAACTTTTGACGAGAAAACTGTCACCACGGCGCCCCCGGTTGCCGAACTGCACCTGCACATCGAAGGGACTCTCCAGCCAGAGTTGATCTTTGCCCTGGCCGAACGAAACGGCATTGAGTTGCCGTACCAAGACATCGAAGAACTGCGCGAAAAGTACGAGTTCACGGATCTTCAGTCCTTCCTGGACCTCTACTACGCCAACATGGCCGTCCTGCAGACCGAGCAGGACTTCACCGACATGACGCGTGCCTACCTGAAGCGGGCAGCCGCCGGGGAGTGCGCCACGCGGAAATCATGATGGACCCCCAGGCCCACATCTCCCGGGGCGTGGCTCTGGAAACCTGCGTCAACGGCGTGGCCAACGCCTTGGCCACCTCCGAAGAGGACTTTGGCGTCTCCACCCTCCTCATCGCCGCGTTCCTGCGGGACATGTCCGAGGACTCTGCCTTGGACGTCCTGGACCAGCTCCTTGCCATGCATGCACCGATTGTCGGCATCGGGCTGGACTCCGCCGAGGTGGGTAATCCGCCGTCGAAATTTGAACGCCTGTACCAGCGCGCCGGCGAGGCCGGGCTGCGCAGGATCGCCCACGCGGGCGAGGAAGGCCCTGCCAGCTACATCACCGAGGCGTTGGATGTGCTGCATGTGGAGCGGATTGATCATGGCATCCGCTGCATGGAAGACACTGACGTGGTCCAGCGCCTGGTGGCGGAGCAGGTGCCGCTGACTGTGTGCCCGCTCTCCAACGTCAGGCTGCGCGCAGTGGACAAGCTGGCTGACCACCCCTTGCCCGAAATGCTCGCCATCGGCCTGAACGTTTGCGTGAACTCCGACGACCCCGCCTACTTCGGCGGCTATGTGGACGACAACTTTGAGCAACTGGCCAAGGTCCTGGAATTCTCCGTGCCGGAACAGGCCACGTTGGCGGCCAACTCCATTCGTTCTTCGTTCGCCAGTGACGCCCGGAAATTGGTGCTGCTGGACGAGGTCACCGAGTGGGTGAAGGCTTCGGTTCCCCACGCTTAAACGGCCCTTGGACCCCGTCAGCCGATACCTGTAGATCACTTGCGGCGTCCGGGATGTCACACTCGGTCACGACACACGGTGTTTACCTTCTGCAGTCGCGGGAATTAACAATTCATTGGCAAACTGCAAGGGAGTATTCACCCGTTGAAGGAGAAGCATGGGCGCGAACACCGCCGAGAACACCAACCTTCGTCTGAAGGCCGTACTGGACATCCTCGCTGAAAGCGTGTGGTCCGAGACAACCCTCAACGCCGGCGAGGTCCTGGCCGAAGCGATCGTCCGCGTACCTTTCAATGATCACGAGGCTGAACTTCTCAGTGGCGGCATCCCCCGCGGTCACAAGACCCTCACCTCGGCATCGGCCAAGCTGGTCAAGGCCGGCTGGCTGGTCAAGGGCCGTTCCGGCTGGACCATTCCGGAGGACGGCCTGCGTGCCACCGTGGCTTTCCCGGACGCGGCCGCTTTCGGTGCAGCGCTCGACGCCGGAACCCCGGTTCCAGCCGACGTTCCCGTTCCGACGGCCCCGCCTGCGACGG
Source organism: Arthrobacter sp. YN (assembly GCF_002224285.1). Classification (GTDB taxonomy): domain Bacteria; phylum Actinomycetota; class Actinomycetes; order Actinomycetales; family Micrococcaceae; genus Arthrobacter. The sequence continues at coordinate 1,262,127 of NZ_CP022436.1, forward strand.
CCCCGTCTGCGAAGACTGCCGCCAAGAAGGCTGCAGCCACCAAACGGGCTGCGGCTCCGAGGAAAGCGGCTGCTCCGAAGGTCGCAGCTACCGACGTAGCGGAGCCGAAGGTTGCCGCCGCGAAGGTGTCGGCTCCCAAGGCCAAGGCCGCCACAGCCACCAAGGCGCCGGCTGCGAAGAAGGCCACCCGCAAGGCGCCGGCCAAGGCAGCGGCGGCCACCGCCGTCGAAACCGTGCCGCAGCCCGAGGCCGTCGCGATTGCCGGTGACTTCAACAAGATCCTCGGTGCGCCCGAGGATTGGGCGCCGCAGTACGACGAAGCCCAGATGGAGTTCAACCCGCTGGTCCAGGTGTGGACCATCACGGCTGAACTGCCTGCCGGCTTCTACACGTACAAGATCGCACTCAACCGGTCGTGGGATGAGAACTACGGTGCGTTTGGCGCCCGTGATGGTGCCAACCACGAGTTGAACCACGACGGCGGCCCGGTCACCATCACGTACAGCCACGAGACGCGGGACATCGTGGTCGGCTAAGTCCTTTTGCCGGTTCGAAACCGGCCCTTGTTCGCTTGCCTCGTCGTTGAACGGTTTGAACGTTGAACGCTGAGTGGGACGGACAGGGGCAGGTTTCGTTAAGGTGGTTCCATGACTGACGAAGCCCAGCGCGTCACAGCCCGCATCACCGGCGTTGTCCAGGGGGTCGGGTTCCGCTACTGGGCCGCCCGGAAAGCCGACGAACTGATGTTGAAGGGAACGGTCCGCAACAGCCCCGACGGCTCTGTGGAGTTGGTGGCCGAGGGAACTGTCTCCGATGTTGAGCACCTCGTGGCATGGCTCCACTCGTCGGGTGCCCCGGGCCAAGTGACGGACGTTGATTTCCAGGTTTCCGACGCAACGGAGGAGTTCGACGACTTCCGGATTATCGACTAGCGAGTCAGACGATGCTACGCCCCCGGTGACGCGGTGGTCAGGCCTGACTCTGTAGCGGCAAGAAGCAGTTCATGGTCATAAGCAACCAATTTGTCGGTCTGGAGCCGAATGGCCGTCGCCAAATGAATGGCATCCGCGCTGCGAAGTTGCCCCGGAAGGGCAGCTGCATACATGAGATCTGAGCGGGTTATGTCCACCAGGTTGATGCCAGCCAAAACGGCGTTGACAACGTCGAACGGCATATTCCTGCGACGGGCCGCGCAGTGAAGCTCCGTGTAGAGGAGCATGGAGGCCACTAAGTGGCCTCCGGAGGCTGCTGCCTCTACCAGGTAGGCGGCAGCGGCCGAGGATTCGCGTTCATCGACCACCAACTTCATGGCGGCGGAAGTGTCGACGTAGGCGATCACCGATCGCCACGCAGATCGGCCAGGATCTCGGCTGTGGTCATGTCGCTGCTGATGCGAGGCAGAAGAGAGAAGTCCACAGGCGACTCACTGGCGGGCCGGACGCTGCCTGCTTGGAGCAGTCGCTCAAAAGGCGAAGCTGATGGAGGAATAAGGGTGGCCGTCACCTCGCCATTGTTGGTGACGTCAATGACTTCGCCATTCTTGACGCGTTCCAGAATCTTACTGCTCTGGTTGCGTAGTTCCCGATGCGGAATAGTTGTCATGGTCAGCCTCCGTAGCAATCGTAGCACGCAGGTTTTGGGGCGTCCCGCCGGCGTATCAGGCGGGCTGGGCGGCAGAACTTGTCGCCTCAATGTAGTGCTCCAGTGGCTTCAGTGCGGGCTGCGAGGAAGCGTCCCGGACGGCGTCCGCGCCAACGGCATTTGCCACTGCCAAGGCGTGCGAATACTCCAGCCCGGACTGGAGCGCCAGGACCAGCGCCGCGCAGAACGCATCCCCGGCACCGATGGTGTTGGCAATGTCCGTGACACGTACGGCCGGGGCCTCGGCCACTCGTTCTCCATCGACAAAGATGGCTGAGCCGTCGCCCCCGTAAGTGACGGCAACCAGCGGGGCATTTCGAAGGGCCGGAATCAGTTCATACTCTGTCTCGTTCACGATCACCAGGTTGCAGCGTTCCAGGAGTTCGGGAATGATCGGCGCGGCCGGAGCGGCGTTCAGGACGAAGAAGCCCGTAGCGCGCCGGGCGGCCTCCAACACCACGTCCTGGTCCACTTCGAGCTGGCAAAGAATGGCCTCGTCGGCACCGAAGGTCACACCTTCCAGGGACACAGAACCGTTGGCGCCGGGGCACACCACAATCTGGTTCTCGCCCTCGCTGTCCACCAGCACCAGCGCAGTTCCCGTAGCGGCGTCCACGCGGGCGATGTCCTGGACGTCGACGCCGGCACCCGACATCGCGCTGATGAGGCCGAGTCCCGCGTCGTCCTGGCCCACTGCCCCCACCATGCGGGACGTGCCCGAGAGCCGGGCCGCGGCAACGGCTTGGTTGGCGCCCTTGCCGCCGGGCTGCTGTCGGAGGACGCCACCACCCACGGTTTCGCCCGGGGAGGGGAGTCGGCCGGCGGTGGCCGTGATGTCGAGGTTGATGCTGCCCACCACGGCCAGGGATGAGGGCGCAGCAAACTGAGGAGACGTGCTCATGGAAGGTCCTTTACGGGTGAAGGTCGGTGCAGGAATCAGGGGAAAGTCAGGAGGACTGGATGACGGAGAGGTGGCCGGCCTTGGCAGCCACCAGGCATTTGGCGAGGTAGAAGGCATTACCGTTCCGGCGCACGTATTGGGTGAGGACCAGTACGGGGTCGGACGGGCGGAGGCCCAGCAGCTTTGCGCGGCTGGGACCGGCGGTGCTGAGGCTGATTTCGCATTCGCCCGGCCCAAGGGAAGCCCCGGGAAGACCACCGAGGACCTCCAGGAGCGTTGATGCGGAAAGTGTGGGAGCCTCTGCCGCTTCGGCCAGGGCCTGGGCTTCGGGGATTCCTTGGGCCACGTTTTCCTGGAGGTGGGCAACAGGCTCGCCGTTCCGGATGAGCACGCTTTCCCAGAACCACACGTCTTCATCAGGCTGCACGCCGATGCCAGGAGCCACGAATTCCGACGCGGGCTGCTTGATGGCGGCTACCCGTTTGACCTGGATGTCTTGGTCCGGCCCGCCAAGGAGTTGGTCGAACGGGCGGATGTGTTCGATGCCGATGCGGGGGAGCGAGTCGGCTACGAAGCGGCCCACTCCACGGCGTGCCCGGGTGAGACCGTCTTCTTCGAGCAACATCAGCGCTTCCCGGATCACGGTGCGGCTGACGTCCATCATGATGCCCAGCTCGGTCTCCGTGGGGAGCAGTGAACCGGGCGGCAGGATCTTGGTGCGGATGGCCTCGGCGATGCGGGAGTAGGCCGCGACGCGCAAAGGCTGACCTGGCTGGGTGGCGATGGGTCGTGACAGGAACTGGACGGCGTTGTCGGTCAAGGGTGCCTCACTTGAGATGGGTTACCGACACTGTACCGGATGACTGTGACAGGTTGCACAAGCTCGTAATACATGCTTGTATAACAACTCACATCTCGTGGCGCCGCCCCGCGCCCTCGGACAAAGGAGTTTGATGTGAACATCCCCACCGCCACAGCCCCGCAGGCTGTAGACCCGCAGGCCCCAGCACCAACGCAGACACCAAAAGCGGTCACGGACGAAGGCCGCTTCCACGGAAAAGCCGCCGCGCTGCTGATCACCACGCTGGTCCTGGCAGTGCTGGCCTTCCAACTCAACGCCAGCATGATCACCCCGGCACTCCCGCACATCGGCTCCTTCTTCGGCGAAACCCCAGAAGCCGTGGCACAGGTTCAGTCGATGTTCTTCCTGGCCGGCGCCA